>NZ_JBPFDN010000004.1:73039-400041 GCF_059414985.1 Arthrobacter sp. SAFR-044
GGCTGTGGCGCAGCTGGTAGCGCACCTGCATGGCATGCAGGGGGTCAGGGGTTCGAGTCCCCTCAGCTCCACCGGTAAGTCCGCCGGAACCATCATGGTTCCGGCGGACTTTTTTGTTTGCACGTCCCCGCGGGTGCCCCGGGCACCGCCGCCCGGCCGCCGATTGGCGTCCAGCGGAAAAGTGCATTACTCTGGTCAGGTTGCTCCGGGGAATTCGACCGGAAGAGACAAGTAGTACGGGGCT
This sequence comes from Arthrobacter sp. SAFR-044, assembly GCF_059414985.1. Classification (NCBI taxonomy): domain Bacteria; kingdom Bacillati; phylum Actinomycetota; class Actinomycetes; order Micrococcales; family Micrococcaceae; genus Arthrobacter; species Arthrobacter sp. SAFR-044. The sequence continues at coordinate 73,284 of NZ_JBPFDN010000004.1, forward strand.
GTGGCGCAGCTGGTAGCGCACCTGCATGGCATGCAGGGGGTCAGGGGTTCGAGTCCCCTCAGCTCCACCGGTACACGGGAAAAGGGAACCATCACCAGGTGATGGTTCCCTTTTTTGTTGCCACCGGCAACTGCTCGTGGGGCAAAAGTCTTCCGGCGCAGGTCAAAGCGCGGTACAACTGTGATTGAGGGCACATCGTCCCGCCACCGGACTGCTTTCATCCAAGGCGGCGGCCGCGGGACGGGCTGACGAGGAGGTCGCAGATGTCCCACGCAGACGGTTACAGCACCAATGGCGAAGCCTTTCCCGAAGAGTCGCGCCTGACCCGGGATACCGCCATCCGCGGACCGGCCAGGCCGGCTCCCTATATCGGCGCCGGGATCCTGCTTGCCGCCGCCATTCTCTTGCCCCTGATGCCCCAGCTCTACGCCTTTGACGCGCCGCGGCTGGGCGGGCTGCCGTTCTTCTACTGGTACCAGCTGCTCTGGGTGCCGGTTTCAGCAATACTGACCGGCTCTGCTTACTGGCTGGTCACCAAGGAAGACCGACGACGGCGGGCAGAGGTCCGTGCCGGGGGGCCGCCCCGGGCAGGCGCCGGCTCCGCCGGTGCCGGGTTGGGAGGGGACCGGCCATGAACGGACGCGAAATCAACTGGACCGCCTTGGTCATTGTGGTGCTGCTCTTCGTCGTCGTGGCCGTGATGGGCTTCCTGGCGGCAAAGTGGCGCCGGAGTACGGAAGTGGAAGGACTGCACAGCCTGGATGAGTGGGGCCTGGGCGGGCGCGGCTTCGGCACCTGGATCACCTGGTTCCTGTTGGGCGGGGACCTCTACACCGCATACACCTTTGTGGCTGTGCCAGCGGCCATGTGGGCCACCGGCGCGGTCAGCGGCTTCTTCGCCGTGCCGTACACGATCGTCCTGTATCCGATCATCTTCATCATCATGAGCCGTTTGTGGTCCGTATCCCACCGCCATGGCTACGTCACCTCAGCCGACTTCGTGGGCGGCCGCTACGGCAGCCGCTGGCTCTCCCTGGCAGTCGCCGTGACGGGCATCGTCGCCACCATGCCGTACATCGCGCTGCAACTGGTGGGGATCAAGGCGGTGCTCACCGTCCTTGGCCTGGGGAGCTCCGACAACGTCCTGCTGACTGACCTGCCGCTGATCCTGGCTTTCGTGGTCCTGGCTGCCTACACCTATACCTCGGGCTTGCGCGCCCCGGCGATGATCGCCGTCGTAAAGGACCTGCTGATCTACCTGGCCGTCATCGTGGCCGTCATCTACCTGCCCATCAAATTCGGTGGCTGGGACACCATCTTCGACGCCGCCCAATCCAAGCTGGGCACCGTGAACCAGGCAACGGGCAAGCCGGCAGGCGTCTTTGTCCCCGGCGCGGCAAACTACTCCGCTTACTGGTCCCTGGCGTTGGGCTCGGCCATGGCGCTGTTCATGTACCCGCACTCGGTCACGGCGGTGCTGGCATCGAAGGCCCGCAACACCATCCGCCGCAATGCCGCCATCCTGCCGCTGTACTCGCTGATGCTCGGCTTCCTGGCGCTGCTGGGTTTCGTGGCCATCAAAGCGGGTACCAAGCCGATCGACCTGGACGGATCGGTCAATCCGCAGCTGGTGGTTCCCCAGCTGTTCCTTGACCATTTCCCGGCCTGGTTTGCCGGGATCGCACTGGCAGCCATTGCCATCGGGGCCCTGGTGCCGGCAGCGATCATGTCCATCGCAGCAGCGAACATGTTCACCCGCAACATCTACCGGGACTTCATCCGCCCCGACGTCGACCCCCGGACCGAGGCGAAAGTTTCCAAGATCGTCTCCCTGGTAGTGAAGGTGGGCGCCCTGGTCTTCGTAATCGCCATGGACCAGTCGGCGGCCATCAATATGCAGCTGCTGGGCGGCATCTGGATCCTGCAGACCTTCCCCGCGGTGGTGGCGGGCCTCTACACCCGGTGGTTCGACCGTTGGGCCCTCCTGGTGGGCTGGGCGGTGGGCATTATCTTCGGAACCGTCTCCGCCTACAACGTGGTCAACCCCGTGACCAAGGCCCATTTCGGCGGTTCGGTGGCGCCCATCCCGGGCACTGACTTCAGTGTCTACATCGCGGTGTCGGCGTTCGCGCTGAACCTGGTTGTCGCCGTCGTGCTGACCCTGGTGCTGCGGGCCCTCAAGGTCCGGACCGGCGAGGACCTCACCCGGCCTACGGACTATGCTGCCGACGAAACGGACCCGAAAGTGGTGCAGATCGAAAAGACCCAGCACTTCACCCAGCCGGGCGGACCGTCCCCGGTGGCCTGATCCCGGGGTTCCAAGCCGCCCTCCTGCCGGGTTACGTCCCGGCAGGAGGGCGCTTTCGTCACACCCAAGTGGTGCGGCGCAGGGGAGGTTCCTGTCCGCCCGGCCGGCGCACCAGTACCTGGTTGACTCCGGTGAGGCCGTTTTCGAATCCCAGGGCGCTGGCTGTCATGTACAGCCGCCACACGCGGGCGCGGCCCTCCCCGGCCAGCTGCACCGCTTCATCCCAGTTCTGCTCCAGGCGCCTGACCCAGGCCCGGAGGGTCAGGGCGTAGTGGCGGCGAAGGGCCTCCACGTCGAGGACTTCGAACCGGGCGGTTTCCAAGGCCGACACCATCTCGCCGAGGCTGATCATTTCGCCGTCCGGAAAGACATACCGGGGGATGAACGAGTCCGGATCGGGGCTGGTTGGCCCGGCGTTCCAGGAGATGGCATGGTTGAGCAAACGCCCGCCGGGGCGGAGCAGCCCGAAGAGCGCCGCGGCGTAGGCAGGGGTTTGTTCCCGTCCCACGTGCTCTGACATCCCGATGGAACTGATGGCGTCGTACGGCCCGTCCTGCACATCCCGGTAATCCTGCACCCGGATCTCCACACTGTCCGTGAGGCCAGCATCGGCTGCACGCTTGCGGGCCAGGATGGCTTGCTCAGTGGACAGCGTCACGCCCACCACCCTTGCGCCGTACCTGGATGCTGCATGGAGCGCGAAGCTGCCCCACCCGCACCCCACATCGAGGACCCGCATTCCGGGCTGGAGGCCCAGCTTGCGGCAGACCAGGTCCAGCTTGGCCTCCTGTGCTGCGTCCAGGCCGCCGTCCAGGCCGTCATCCAGGCCGTCGTCCAGGCCGTCGTCCAGGCCGCCGCCGGCAGGCGCGCCGTTGTCCGGCCATACGGCGCAGGAATAGACCATGGAGCGTCCAAGCACCAGGGCATAAAAGTCGTTGCCCACGTCGTAGTGATGCGAGATGGCGGCCGAATCCCGGCCCCGGGAGTGCATCCTGCCTTTCTTCGCAATGCGCGCCTCCTCGGGCGGCGGAGCGGGGTTGGGTCCAATGGCGCCGAGCCGGACCGCGGTGCGCAGCAGCAGCCAGAGCTCGCCGGCGGAAAGCGGGCGGAACGGACCGGGCTCGGCGAACTTGCCGGCCGAACTCAATGCCGTGAAGGCTGCGAAGATATCGCCCGGGGCGTCGATGTCACCTGCAACGTACGCCCGGCTCAGGCCCAGCTGCCCCGGCGACCAGAGCACGCGCCGCAGTGCCTTCCGGGACTTGAACTCCAGGACCGGCGCACCTGCGGGGCCGGCTTCCGAACCGTCCCACGCCCGCAGCCGCAGCGGTATCTCTTCCGTTCCGAGCACCACCCCCAAGGCCCTTGCCAGCCGTGCTGCGTGGCCTGTGTGTCCGGTTCCGGTCAGTGCGGGGGCTCCTCCAGTTTCCATGGGCCTACCCTAAAGCCGCGCTGCCCTCCACGACTATCATTGGCGGGGTGATTCCTGAGCGAACCGACGTTGTGGTCATCGGGGCGGGCCAGGCAGGCCTGTCGGCCGCGTACCATCTCCAGCGCCGGGGGCTGGACTTTGCCGTGCTCGACGCCGAGGAAGGTCCCGGAGGCGCGTGGCGGCACCGCTGGAAGAGCCTGCGCATGGCCACAGTCAACGGGATCAGCGACCTGCCGGGTATCGCCAAACCCGACGTGGATCCGGCGGAGCCCAGTTCCCAGTTCCTGAGCCGCTATTTCGGAAGCTATGAGACTGAATTGGGCCTCCCCGTCCACCGGCCCGTCAGGGTGCGCGCCGTCAGGCGCGAAGACAGCAATCCTGCCGGGCAGCTGCGGATCGAAACTTCCGACGGCGACTGGAGCGCCAAGGCACTCATCAACGCCACGGGAACATGGACCCGTCCGTTCTGGCCCATCTACCCTGGGCAGTCGACGTTCCGCGGCCGGCAGCTCCACGTGGCCGATTACGTCTCAGCAGACGAGTTCCGCGGCAAGCATGTGATCGTGGTGGGCGGCGGCATTTCCGCCGTCGGGCTGCTGGACGAAATTTCCCGGGTCACCACCACCAGCTGGTTCACCCGCAGGGAACCGGTCTGGCGGGATGCCCCCTTCGACGCCAAGGCCGGCCATGATGCGGTGGCATTGGTGGAGGAGCGCGTCCGCAAAGGACTGCCGCCGCTAAGCGTGGTGTCGGCAACGGGCCTTATCTGGACACCCGCGCTGCGCGCCGCCAGGGAGAGGGGCGCCTTGGACCGGCAGCCGATGTTCACCTCCATCGAACCCGAGGGCGTCCGCCGCGCCGACGGCAGCCTGCTGAGGGCCGACGTCATCCTCTGGGCCACCGGCTTCCGGGCGGAACTGGAACACCTTGCGCCGCTTCACCTGCGGGGACCCGGCGGCGGAATTGCCATGGACGGGACGCAAGTGGCAGCCGAGCCGCGCGTCCACCTGGTGGGGTACGGCCCGTCGTCGTCCACCATTGGCGCCAACCGGGCCGGCCGCGCAGCGGTGGCCGCCATCCTCAAACTGCCTGGAATCAGGACGGTGGCGGAACAGGTAACGTGGGGTTGATGCCCCGGGAACCGGGGCCGGCAAAGGCAACAGAAGGCGGCAGGACACCGGTGGCAGCAGACACCCTGGACGACATTTTCCACGCGCTGCGCCGGCGGCCCGATGTGGAGGCGCCCAACCTGCAGGCCTGGGACGCCACTGACCGGCTGCTGCTGGAGACGGCAATGCAGCTGGGCAGGTCGGGCAGCACGGTGGCCGTGATCGGAGACCGCTACGGCGCACTGACGCTCGGCGCTTCCGCGGTACTTGCCCCCGGGCCGCTGCGGGTGCACCAGGATCTCATCACAGGTGAAAGGGCATTGCGGCTCAATGCAGCCGCCCTGGCAGAGGCAGCCGGTACCGACGGCGCCGGGCCCGGTTTCGTCCAGCTGCCCCTGGGCCCTGAATTGTTGGCGGGAGCGGACACGGTTTTGCTTCAGCTCCCCAAGACCCTCGCGGAGCTGGAGGAGATTGCGGCCGCGGTGGCCCGGTATGCCGTACCGGATGTCCGGCTGCTGGCAGGTGGCCGGGTGAAGCACATGTCACTGGGCATGAACGCGGTCCTGGAGCGGTACTTCGTTTCCGTGCAGCCCCAGCTCGCGCGGCAAAAATCGCGGGTTCTCCTCGCCGCCGGCCCCAAACCCGCTACGGACTCCCCGCGCTTTCCTGTGGTGGAGCACCTTGACGAGCTGGACCTGGACGTAGCGGCGCACGGCGCTGTTTTCGCCGGCGCCAGGCTGGACATCGGCACGCGCTTCCTGCTGACGTTCCTGCCGGCGATGAAGCCGGCGCGGCACGCCGTGGACCTGGGCTGCGGCACCGGGATCCTCGCCGCAATGTATGCCAGGCAGTTCCCCGCCGCTGCCGTGACGGCAACGGACCAGTCGGCCGCCGCCGTGCAGTCCACGCTGGCCACCGCCGGCGCGAATGGACTGGCGGACCGGATCACCGTGCTGCAGGACGATGCGCTCAGCACGTTCCCCGACGGCGCCGTCGATGCCGTCCTGCTGAACCCGCCCTTCCACGTCGGTGCCGGCGTCCATGCAGGGGCAGGGATGAAGATGATTGAAGCGGCCGGACGCGTCCTGGCTCCCGGGGGCGAGCTGTGGACCGTCTACAACCGGCACCTGGCCTACCTGCCGGCCCTGGAGCGGTATGTAGGACCCACCGTGGTGGAGGGCAGGAACCCGAAGTTCACGGTCACCCGCAGCACGCGCAGCTCCCGCTGACCGTTCCATCCCCTTCACCAGCCACGACATCCGCCGCGCCGCTCCCCGCACGTATGGGCGGGGAGGCATGCTTAACGTACGATTCAAAGCATCACGACCGCCAGGTAGCCGAAGACGTTTAGGGGACACAGTGTCTGAGATCCGCCAATCCTCTCCGAGACGCGGAACCAACTTGCCCAGGATGGGGGACTTCAACCTCACCGTCATCCTCGACGCAATCCGCAGGACATCGGGCGGGCTGAGCCGGGTGGAACTCGCCCAGATCGTTGGCCTGTCGCCCCAGACCATCTCGAACATTTCCCGCCGCCTGCTGGACCAGAACCTGATCGTTGAGGCCGGCAAGGAGGGCAGCGGCCCCGGCAAGCCGCGCACCATCCTCCGCCTGAATCCCGGCGGCATGTACGCCCTTGGCGTGCACCTGGACCCGGCCGTGACAACTTTCGTGGTGCTGGATCTCGTGGGCGCGGTGGTGCGGCACTCACGGATCAAGACCCCCGGCGGAAACGATCCCGCCGCCGTTATCGCCACCATCGCCGCGGAACTTGCCCAGCTCGTCGAAGATTCGGGCGTGGACCGCGGCCGGATTGCAGGGCTGGGAGTGGCCGCGCCCGGTCCCATCGACCTGGACCACGGCACCGTGGTGGACCCGCCGCTGCTTCCCGGGTGGGACAGGGTGGAACTGCGGGACGCACTGGCCAAGGCCACCGGCTACTCCGTGCTGGTGGACAAGGATGTGACCAGCGCCGCGGTGGCGGAAACGTGGGCAGGCGGCCCCAGCGGAGCCGGCAGTTTCGTGTTCATGTACATGGGGACCGGCATCGGCTGCGGGATCGTCCTGAACGATGAAGTGGTCCGCGGCACGTCGGGCAACGCCGGCGAAATCGGCCACATCATCGTGGACCCGGACGGTGCACCGTGCGACTGCGGCCAGCGGGGCTGCGTGAAGTCCTCGTGCATCCCTCAGGTGCTGGTGGCGCAAGCGGAGGCCGCGGGAATCCTGGAGGGTGCGCAGGCCAGGAGCGCCGCGGAAATCCAGCAGAGCTTCACTGAGCTGTGCGGACGAGCCTATGCAGGGGATGAACGGGCTGCTGCCATCCTGGACAAGTCTGCCGCCCTGGTTGCCCGGGCCGTCTCAGTGGTCACCAACACCCTTGATGTCGAGCGGGTGGTCTTCGGCGGGCCCTTCTGGACCTGCCTGTCGCAGCGCTACCTCGAGCTGGTCCCGCCGCTGCTGGATGCCAACAGCGCCGCCCGCCTGATCCATCCCATCGAGGTTGTGGGCACAGGAGTGGGGGAGGACGTGGGAGCCATCGGCGCAGCGTCGCTGGTCCTTGAACATACCCTCGCTCCCCGGGCCCAGCGGCTCCTGTTGGAAAGCTGAGTGCGACATGTTACGCCGGATATCCAAGACAGCATCACTGGTGGCCGCCGCAGTCCTGGTCCTCACAGCCTGCACGCCTGCCGACCCGTCGGGTGGAAGCAAGACCATTAAGGTGGCCTACCAGAAAACGGACTCGTTCACGGCCCTGGACAGCATGTTCCAGGACGCGAAGAAGGAATTCGAGGCCGCGAACCAGGGCGTCACCATCGAGCTGCAGCCCATCCAGGCCAACGACGACGACTACGGGACCAAGCTGGCCCTGGCCCTGCGGTCGCCCTCCACCGCCCCTGACGTCTTCTACGAAGACACCTTCAAGGTCCGCTCCGACGTGGACGCCGGCTACCTCCTGAACCTGGACAGCCGCCTGTCGGGGTGGGGGGATTGGGCCAAGTTCGACGCCGGCGCCAAGGAAGCGGGGAAAGCGGACGACGGCGGGACGTACGCGGTGCCGCTGGGCACCGACACGCGGGCCATTTGGTACAGCAAGAAGGTCTTTGCCGCTGCCGGCATTGGCCTCCCGTGGCGCCCGTCGAGCTGGCAGGACATCCTGGACACCGCCAGGAAGATCAAAGCCTCCCAGCCGGACGTGGTTCCCTTCAACATGTATGCCGGCAAGGGCACCGGTGAAGGAAGCGTCATGCAGGGCTTCTACGAGCTCCTGTACGGCACCGGAGCCGGCCTCTATGACCAGGATTCGAAAAAGTGGGTCGTCGGTTCGGCCGGCTTCAAGGATTCGCTGGCCTTCCTCGACACGCTGTATGGGGAGAACCTGGCCGTCGCTCCGGCCGAAGCCCTTGACCCGAACATCTGGAAGAAGGTGTTCGGGGAGTGGTTCCCCAAGGCAAAACTCGGCGCAACCGTGGAAGGCTCCTACGCGCCGTCGTTCTGGCAGGACGGCGGAAGCTACGCCTGGCCTGAGTACGGCCAGGACATGGCCGTGGCGCCGTTCCCCACCCAGGACGGGAGGGCCCCCGGCGCGGTCAGCATGTCCGGAGGGTGGACCCTGGCCGTTGGCGCTGAGACCAAGCAGCCCGATCTCGCCTTCAACTTCCTGACCACAGCCCTCAACGCGAAGAACTCCCTGGCGTTCACGATGGCCAGCTCGCAAATCGCCGTGCGCACCGACGTCGCCGCGGACCCCGGCTACCAGTCCGGCAACCCGTTCGTGAAGGATGTGTCCGGCCTGGTGGCGGTCACCAGGTACCGGCCCGCAACATCCGACTATCCACGGATCTCCGCTGCCGTGCAGGAAGCCACCGAAGCCGTGATTACCCGCACCAGGACTCCGGAGCAGGCGGCCGCCGACTATGACACGGCCGTGGCCGGCATAGTGGGCGGCGACAAAACCATCCGGAAGTAAGCGTGCGGGCCAGCCACCGCACACGGCATGTGCTCGGCTACGTGCCGGTCGTGCCTGCCGTCGTGCTCCTGCTCGTGTTCCTCGCCGGCCCCGTGCTGTGGGCCTTCCACGCCTCGCTCACCAACGCCGGACTTACCGGCCGGCACGCGAAGAACCCGGAGTGGGTGGGCCTGGACAACTACCAGCGGCTGCTGCAGGACCCGGTCCTTCCGCTGTCGCTCGCGCTGACCGTCCTGTTCGTTGCCGGTTCGGCGATCCTGGGCCAGAACGTGCTGGGACTGGCCCTTGCCGTCCTGATGCGGCGTGCGCGTCCCGTGGTCTCCGCAACCGTTGGCACCGCCGTCGTGGCCGCCTGGGTCCTGCCGGAAATCGTGGCGGCGTTCGCGGCCTACGCCTTCTTCAGCCGGGACGGGACGCTGAACCAGCTGCTGGGCGGGTTGGGGCTGGCAGGAACAGACTGGCTGTATGCCGTTCCCATGGCAGCGGTGGTCCTGGCGAACGTCTGGCGCGGCACTGCCTTTTCCATGCTCGTGTACCGGTCCGCACTAAGTGGTGTCCCCGGCGAGCTGACCGAGGCCGCGCAGATGGACGGCGCCGGTGCCTGGCAGCGGCTGGCGTTCATCACGCTGCCGGTCATCCGCGGCAGCATTGCCACCAACCTGATGCTGGTCACGCTGCAGACCCTGGCTGTCTTCACCCTGATCTGGGTCATGACCGCCGGCGGCCCTGCCAACGCCAGTACCACACTGCCTGTCCTGGCCTACCAGGAGGCCTTCAAATTCGGGGACATCGGCTACGGCACCGCCGTCGCCACGGTCCTGATCCTCATCGGGGCCGTGTTCGGGGCAATCTATCTCCGCCTCCTGAGGGAGCAGCGGCCGTGACCGCCCCGCACAAACAGGCCCGCAGCACCTGGGCGGACATGGTGCTGCTGCTGGTTGGCGCCTGCTTCCTGCTGCCCCTGCTCTGGCTGGTCCTCGGTTCACTGGACCCTGCGGCCGGGCACGCGGTCAAGATCCCGCGGCAGCCCGGCCTGGACAATTTCGCCGCCGTCCTCACGCCGGAATTGCTGTTCCGGCCACTGTGGAACAGCCTGGTGCTGTCCGCCGGGACAGGGGTGGTGACACTGGCAGCCGCCGTGCTTGCCGCGTACCCGCTGTCCCGCTACCGGTCCCGCTTCAATACCCCGTTCATGTACGGCATCCTCTTCGGGACCTGCCTGCCCATCACCGCCATCATGGTGCCGGTCTACGGCCTGTTCGTGCAGCTCCGGCTGCTGGACTCCCTGCCCGCGACGGTGCTTTTCCTGGCCGCCACCAGTTTGCCCATGGCGATCTGGATGACCAGGAACTTCATGGACGCGGTACCGCTGGCCCTGGAGGAAGCGGCATGGGTGGACGGCGCCTCCAGGCTGGCCGGCCTGCGTTCGATCGTGCTTCCCCTCATGGGCCCGGGCCTGGGCGTGGTGTTCATCTTCGTGTTCATCCAGGCCTGGGGGAACTTCTTCGTCCCGTTCGTGCTCCTGCTCTCCGAGGGAAGCCAGCCGGCAGCAGTTTCGATCTTCAGCTTCTTCGGCCAGCACGGGGCAGTTGCCTACGGCCAGCTGGCCGCATTCTCGATCCTCTATTCGGTTCCGGTCCTGGCCCTTTACGCCATCGTGTCGCGCGGTTCCGGCAACTCGCTGGCCCTGTCGGGAGCTGTCAGGGGTTAGTCGATATCCTCGAGCACCACGCCGAAGGGGAGGGTATCGTCCAGGTGGGCCTGGTGCCCGGTGGGGTTATTGACCACGCGGACGCCGTGCAGTTTTTCGGCCGCGGACTGCATCAGGACGGGCCTGACTGTGTCGATGACCATCTGGCTCTTGTCGGCGAGATATTCCTTGTAACTGGCTGGAAGCTCAATCATGGCAACAGAATAGACCCGCGGCCTCCTCATGGGGAGGGGTGCCCATTGCCGGGCCCAAAACCTGCGGCTTGGATAGGATGGCGAACGGGACACGTCCGGCCCGTGCGCCCAACACCGTCATCAGGGGGAAACCAGTGCTTTCGACCAGCGTGCCCGCAAGAATCCAACCTGCGGAGCTGGCCAGGGTGCAGCAGGTGGCCGCCAACATTTCGCGCAGTTTCGACGCGAAAGTGGTGGGGCAGTCCCGGCTGCGGGAATCATTGCTGGTGGGCCTGCTGACCGGCGGCCACATCCTGCTGGAGAGCGTCCCGGGGCTGGCCAAGACCACAGCCGCGCAAACCCTGGCCGACGCCGTCAGCGGGGACTTCCGCCGGATCCAGTGCACCCCGGACCTGCTGCCCAGCGACATCGTGGGAACCCAGATCTACGACGCCGCCAAGGGCACCTTCCACACCCAGCTCGGCCCGGTCCACGCCAACATCGTGCTGCTGGATGAAATCAACCGCTCCAGCGCCAAGACCCAGAGCGCCATGCTGGAGGCGATGCAGGAACGCCAGACGTCGATCGGAGGGCAGGACTACCGCTTGCCCTCACCGTTCCTGGTCCTGGCCACCCAGAACCCCATTGAGCAGGAGGGCACCTACCAGTTGCCCGAAGCACAGATGGACCGGTTCATGCTCAAGGACGTGCTGGACTACCCCAGTCCCGCCGAAGAGGCCGAGATCATCCGGAGGATCGACGCCGGTGTCTATACGCCTGGACAGAAGCCCGCGGCGGCCGCCTCCCTGGATGCGGTCACCGAAATCCAGGAACTGGCCACGCGCGTCTACATCGATCCGGCGGTCATCAACTACATCGTGGGGCTGGTGTACGTGACCCGGAACGCGTCCCAATACATTGATGCCAGGCTTGCAGGGTTCATCGAGTTCGGCGCCAGCCCCCGTGCCAGCATCGCCTTCAGCCAGGCAGCCCGTGCGGTGGCGCTGCTGAACGGCAGGGACCATGTCATCCCCGAGGACGTCAGGTCGCTGGCCCACCGCGTGCTGCGGCACCGGCTCATCCTGAACTTTGACGCTGTGGCCCAGCAGGTCCCGGTGGAATCGGTGATCGACGCCGTCGTGGCCGCCGTCCAGACCCCCTGACCCCGCATGGCCAGCCTCCTCCAGGGCGTGAAATCGAAGATGGCCATCTTCGCGCGCCGCAAAGCCCGCGGCATGCTCGACGGCGAATATGGTTCCGTGTTCAGGGGCCGCAGCCTGGACTTCGATGACCTGCGCGCCTACGTGCCCGGTGACGAGGTCCGCGATATCGACTGGAAGGCGTCGGCACGCCACGGCTCGCCCCTGATCCGGCGGTACGTGGCTGTCCGCCGCCAGACTGTCCTCCTCGTCACCGACACGGGCCGCAACATGGCGGCGGAGGCGCGGTCCGGGGAAGTGAAAAAAGACATCGCCGTGTTGTCCCTCGGCGTCCTGGGCTACGTGGCCCACCGGCACGGCGACGTGGTGGGGCTGGTGTGCGGCGATTCAGCGGCCACCCGCTCGTTCCCGGCGAAGAGCGGGGAGGCCCACCTGGAACGGCTGCTGCAGCACGTGGACACCCACACCGCCCTGGAATCGGCCGCCAGCAGGATCCAGGACCAGCTGGACTATGTGGCGCGGAATGTCAAAGGCCGCCACCTGCTCTTCGTCGTCGCTGACGAGTTGGCAGCGGACGCTGGCACCGGCCGGCTCCTGCGCAGGCTGCGCGCCCAGCACGAGATCCTGTGGCTGACGGTCAGGGACGCGGAGCTGGTGCCCCCACCCGTGGCCGGGGCAAGCCCAAACACCGGCCGGGACTCCTACAGCGTGGCCGATTCCTCCTTCCTGGCCTGGCAGCCGGCCACGTCTGCCGCGGTGGCGGCTGCCTATGCCAAAGCCGCAGTGGAACGCGACGCTGGCCGCAAGGCCATGTTGCGCACCGCCGGGATCACGGAGGGGGAAGTGGCCGGCAGCGGGGACGTCATCACCGGCCTGTTTGCCCTCCTGGAGAGGCACAGGCGTGGGGGCTGATTCCGGATTCTACGGCCCGCTGCAGTACAGCCCCGCCTGGCTATGGTGCGGCGCGGCACTGCTGGTCCTGGTGGCAGGGTGGTACGTCTTCGTGCTTGCCACCACCCGCCCGGCTCCACGCACCAAACCCGGCAGCGCCGGCTCCCGGTCCGCCCTGACGGAGCTGCCTGCACTCAAGGCGGCGTACCTGCAGCGCATCCATGATGTGGACCGGGAGGCGGCGGCGGGAAACATTGAGGCACGTGCAGCTCACCAGGAGATCAGCCTCCTGCTGCGCGCGTTCGTCCGGGACGCCACGGGAGTCGATGCCACCAGAATGACGCACCAGGACCTGGCCCGGCACCCGCTTCCTGCGGCGGCCCGTGTCATCGAGGCCCTGTACCCTGCCGAATTCGGTCCAGGCCCGTTGCCGTCCGTGGCTGCGTCGGCAGCAAAAGCGTCCGAGGCGGTGCGGACGTGGAGCTGATGTTTTGGTGGCTGCTGCCGCTGGCCGCAGTTGCCGCGGGGGTGGCGGCATGGGTTGGGCTGCGCAGGAACCGGGGGGCCAACGCACGACGACGGCCCGTGGCACACGCCGACAGGCTCACCGCGCTCCCGGCATACCAGGCAGCCCTCCGGCGGCACCGCCGCTGGCTGGCAGCGGCCGGCACCGCCTGCGCCGTGCTGCTGGTCTCCACGGCCGTGGCGGCAGCGCGGCCCGCTGACGTGACCACCATCCGGCCGGAGCAGCACAACCGGGACATCATGCTGTGCCTGGACGCCTCCGGCTCCATGAGCAGTGCCGACGCCGCCGTAGTGGACGTCTTCGCCGGCCTGGCGAAAAAGTTCGACGGCGAGCGGATCGGCCTGACCATCTTCGACAGCAGCGCCATCCAGGTGTTTCCGCTGACCGACGACTATGCCTACGCCCAGGAGCAGCTCCAGGACGCCAAGGACGCCTTCGACGGCAAGCCCGGCAGCTCCGGCTTCCTGGACGGCACATGGAACGGCAGGGGATCCTCACTGATCGGGGACGGCCTGGCATCCTGCCTCAACAGTTTCCCCGGCTTAACCGGCAGGCCTCCCAGGGCAGCCGGCGAGGCCACAGACGGCGGCAGCATCCCGGCGCGCTCGCGGTCCGTGGTGATGGCCACGGACAACTTCCTTTCCGGCGAGCCGATCATGACCCTGGACCAGGCCGCGCAGATGGCCAAGGAGCGGTCAGTACACGTCTACGCACTGAACCCGGGCGACCTGGACTATGGCAGCGGTCCCGGCCAGCCCGGCGCCCAGTTGCGGGCTGCCGCGGAGTCCACCGGCGGTGCGTACTATGCCCTGGACAGTCCCGACTTAGTGCCCGGCATCGTTGCCGCCGTGGAGCAAACCGAAACAACAGCGATCCAGGGCGCGCCACGGGCCGTGTTCTCGGAAGTTCCGGGACTGCCGCTGGGTGTTGCCCTGTTGTCCGGGGTGGTCCTGTGCGCAGTCCTGTGGCGCCTGCAGCGGACACCCCTGCGCAGAAGGGCGTGGCTGCGGCGGGCGACCATTGTCCTGTTGCTCCTGGCAGCAGCCCTGCGGCCCAGCCTGCCCGGCGGCTCCGTGCAGGCTGCCACCGCCGACCTGAACGTGTTCTTTGTGGTGGACACCACCCCCAGCATGGTGGCCGAGGATTACGGCAACGGGGCTCCGCGGCTGGAGGGTGTCCGCAAGGACATCAAGGCCATCGCCGAAGAGCTGCCCGGTGCCCGCTTTTCCGTGATCACCTTCGACACCACGGCGCACGTCCGGATGCCGCTCAGCACCGACACCCTGGCTTTGGAAACCATCACGGACGTCATTGAACCGCAGGTGACCGCGTACGCCAGGGGCAGCAGCATCACCGCGGCCAACCAGGTGCTGTCCGAGCGGTTGGCCGCTGCCCGCGACAGCCAGCCCGACCGGCCCAGGCTGGTGTACTACCTGGGCGATGGCGAGCAAACCAGCGGAAAGGAGCCGGCCACTATGAAGGTCGACGACGGATTGGTGGCCGGGGGAGCGGTGCTGGGTTACGGGACGTCCGGCGGCGGGAGGATGAAGAAGAACACCGGGCAGCCTTCCGACGGCGGCGGCACACAGGGCGGGAACGTTCCTCCGGCGCGGCCGGACTATGTGCAGGACACCCGGCCGGGCAGCTCCGGGGACGCGCTCTCCGTCATCGATGAGGGCCGGCTGCGGAACATCGCCTCCCAGCTGGGCGTGCCCTACGTCCACCGTGCCGCCGGCGCACCGGTGGCGGACATGCTGCAGCAGGCACATCCCGGCAAGCCGGAACATTCGGATCAGGACGGTTCGCTGTCAGCCGCCCGCGAACTCTATTGGATCTTCGCCGCCGGCGCGTTCCTGCTGGCCTTACCGGAAGCGGTGGGCACTATCCGGCAGCTCCGCGGGCTCCGGCCCACGCCTGTGAAAGGGAGCGGACGGTGAACGCCAACGTCCGCAGGCGCCGGCTGCTGCTGTGGTCCGCGCTGCCCGTGCTCCTGGTGCTGTGTGCTGCCGCCAAGCTCCTGAGCCTGGGCATGCTCGCCCAGCGGGCCGCCGCCGGTTTCGAGGCAGGAAACGCGTCCGCGGTGCGCACGGCGGCCGGCGGCCTTGGGATAGCCAACATGGTGGAGCCGCACAAGGCGCCGTTCGCCGCCGGTGACGCTGCCGTGCTGGCAGGTGATGACGGGACGGCGAGAGCCCTGTTTGAACAGTCACTGACGATGGTCCCGGACGGCTCCGGTGACGAATGCCCGGTGCGGGTGAACCTGGTCCTGGTGATTGAGCGCCTGGGTGACCAGCGCCTCCAAGCCGGCGACCCGGCGTCGGCCGTTCCCCTCTTCAGCCAAGCGCTGGACGTTGCCGGGCAGGCACCGGAAATCTGCCTGTCAGGGGAGGCGGATCCTGGAGCGGGTGGCCGGTTGGCGGAGGCCAGGGAGCGGCTGGAAAACAAACTCGAAGCCGCCGGACACCCTGCGGACCAGGCATCTGCACCGGCCGGGGAGCCGTCCGCGGACACCTCCGGTGACACACGGCAAAACCAGTTGGACCAGCTGCAGGACAGCGCCCGGCAGGCCGAGCGCGAGCGGAACAGCGGGCGTGAACGGGAGGAGTACCTGGACGGCTCCGATCGGACCACTCCCGACCGGCCCTGGTAGGAACGGGCGCCGGCAGGACAGGTGCGGGCGAAGAAAATTCTGTCGCCGCAAGAAACAACCCGTAAAACTGCGTCTTAATTCGGAGCCGACTTGTCCGGGGCCCTGCGGCACCCCTAGAGTCTTATACAAGTTACCGCGGTAACGTGTCAGCGATCCTCTTCGGAGGGTGTGGGTGCCCCCATGTGGGCCTGACATTTGCTCACGGACTACTTCATTACAGGCGTAACAGTCGCGGCTGCGTCCTCGTGGAGTCCCTCCGTGTTCCCCAAACTCAAATTCATTGCCGGTTGTCCGTCTCTCCAGGCAGGCACCCCCAATGGCCCAAAGCCAAGGACGCAAATGTCACCACCAAGCCTTATTGACGCACATCCCCAACTAGCCGACACCGCCCCGGTGGCGCTCTCCTACGAGCTGTTCCCGCCGCGTTCGCCCGCGGCAGCGGAGACCCTCTGGACCACCATCCGGGAGCTGGAGACCACTGCGCCCGACTACGTCTCCGTGACCTACGGCGCCAGCGGATCGAACCGGGACACCGCCCTGGAGCTCATCAACCGGCTCCTTGTCGAAACCACGCTGCGGCCGCTGGCGCACCTGACCTGTGTGGGCAACACCCCGCAGGAACTCGCTGGAATCATCGCCGAATTGCTGGACATCGGGGTGCGCGGCATCCTTGCCCTGCGCGGCGATCTCCCCAAGGACGGCGGCCGACCGGCAGACGGATCCCTGCGGTACGCCCAGGACTTGATCGACCTCATCCGCCGGGTGGAGCAGCGCCGTTCGGCCCTGCTGTGCGCCGGCAAGATCGCGGTTGGCGTGGCGGCGTACCCCACCCGCCATCCGGAGTCACCCAGCGAGGACCACGACGTCGAAGTGCTGCTCGCCAAGCAGCGTTCCGGTGCAGACTTCGCCATCACCCAGGTGTTCTTCGAAGCCGCGCAGTACGAGGACCTGCTCACCCGTGCGCGGCGTGCCGGCGTGACCATTCCCATCATCCCCGGCGTCATGCCGTTCACCAGCCTCCGCCGTCTCAACAGGCTGGGGGAGCTGGCGGGAGTGGAACCCTCGCCGAAACTGATGGAACGCCTCGCGGCCGCCGACAATGACATTGAACGGCTCCACATCGGCGTCGACGCCACCGTTGACCTGGCCAATGCTGCCCTGGATGCCGGAGCCCCCGGCATCCACCTCTACACGTTCAACGAGCACCAGAGTGCGCTCGAAGTCCTGGACAAGCTGGCCTTGCCGCGCCATAACCGCAGCAGCCACGCCCGAAGTGCCGTCGCCCGGCCCCAGCTGGCCGTCTGACCGGCAACCCTGCACGCAAAACAGCACTGCTCCACGCTAGACAGCACTGCCACGCCCTTTCTGACCTACCTCCGACCTGAGGACTATTGCCATGCCTGAAAACAACACCCCCTTCCCCTCCGCCTCCCTTCTGGGCTACCCCCGCATCGGCCGCCGCCGCGAGCTCAAGAAGGCCGTCGAAGCCTACTGGGCCGGCAGGATCGACGCCGCCGCCCTTGACGCTGCAGCCAAGGACATCCAGCTGGCCATCGCCAAGCGGCTGCAGGAACTCGGCCTGACCGAAGCCGCGGCGGTTCCCGGTACGTTCTCCTATTACGACCAGGTCCTGGACACCACCGCCCACCTGGGCGCCGTGCCCGCCCGCTTTGGCAAGCTCCTCAACGCTGACGGGCAGCTGGACATCGACGGCTACTTCACCCTGGCCCGCGGCACCAAGGACCAGCAGCCGCTGGAGATGACAAAGTGGTTCGACACGAACTACCACTACCTGGTGCCGGAGATCGGCCCCGAAACCGAATTCACCTTGGCCTCCACCGCCAAGGTCGACGAGTTCGCCTTCGCCCTGGCCAACGGCATCGAGACCCGCCCGTACATCGTCGGCCCGGTCACCTACCTGCTGCTGTCCAAGGCTTCCGACGACGCCCCGGCCGGCTTCGCGCCGCTGTCCCGCCTCGAGGACATCCTGCCGGTGTACGTCCAGCTGCTTGACAAGCTGGCCGCCGCCGGCGCCGGCTGGGTCCAGCTCGACGAGCCGGCCCTGGTGGTCGACCAGGACACCCCGGCCAAAGAGGTGGAAGCTGCCGTTGCCCGCGCCTACGAGGTCCTGACCGCTGCTGCCCACCGCCCGCAGATCCTCGTGTCCACTCCATACGGTTCACTCGACGGCCAGCTCGGCACCCTGGCTGCCACCAACATCGACGCGCTGCACATCGACGTCTTCAAGGGCGCCGTTCCGTCCGCTGCCGCACTCGCTGGCCTGGGCAGCAAGACCCTGGTTGCCGGCGTCGTGGACGGCCACAACATCTGGCGCAACGACCTCGCCGCATCCGCCGCAAAGCTGGACGAACTGAAGGCCGCCGCCGGAAAGGTGGCAGTCTCCACGTCCACCTCCACCCAGCACGTCCCGCACGACGTTGCCGAGGAAACCCAGCTGCCCGCGCAGCTCCGCAGCTGGCTGGCATTCTCCGACCAGAAAGCCGCGGAGGTCACAACCTTGGCCTCCTACCTGGCGGACCCTGCCTCCGCCAAGGCCGCGATCGACGAGGCAACCGCCGTCATCGCGTCCCGCGCCACCGCCGAAGGCGTCCGCCGCGCGGAGGTCCGCGCCCGCACCGAAGCCCTCACCGCAGACGACTTCACCCGCTCCGACTACGCGGTCCGTGAAGCAGCCCAGGCAGAGGCGCTGCACCTGCCGCCGCTGCCCACCACCACCATCGGGTCCTTCCCGCAGACGTCCGGGATCCGCTCGGCCCGTGCCCGCAATATCAAGGGCGAGCTGAGTGATGAGCAGTACGAGCAGCTCATGAAGGACGAGATCAAGCGTGTGGTGGACCTGCAGGAAGAGCTTGGCTACGACGTCCTGGTGCACGGCGAGCCCGAGCGCAACGACATGGTCCAGTACTTCGCCGAGAACCTTGAAGGCTTCGACGTCACGGTCCACGGCTGGGTCCAGTCCTACGGCTCCCGCTGCACCCGCCCGTCCATCCTCTGGGGCGACGTCACCCGCAGCGCCCCCATCACGGTCAAGTGGGCGGAGTACGCGCAGTCCCTGACCAGCAAGCCGATGAAGGGCATGCTCACCGGTCCGGTCACCATCCTGGCCTGGTCCTTCGTCCGTGACGACCAGCCCCTGGGCGAAACCGCCAACCAGGTGGGCCTGGCGCTGCGCGACGAGATCGCCGACCTCGAGGCCGCCGGCATCAAGGTCATCCAGGTGGACGAGCCCGCCCTGCGCGAACTGCTGCCGCTGCGCAAGGCAGACCAGGCCGGGTACCTGAAGTGGTCCGTGGACTCCTTCCGACTGGCCACCGCCGGTGCCGCCGATTCCACCCAGATCCACACCCACCTCTGCTACTCGGAGTTCGGCGTGATCATCGATGCCATCGACGGCCTGGACGCCGACGTCACCTCCATCGAGGCTGCCCGGTCCCGCATGGAGGTTGTCCACGACCTCGAGGCCCACGGCTTTGGCCGCGGCGTCGGCCCGGGGGTCTACGACATCCACTCGCCGCGCGTCCCCGGCGAGCAGGAAGTCACTGAGCTGCTCCGCACCGCCGTCAAGCACGTCCCCACCCGCCAGCTGTGGGTCAACCCGGACTGCGGCCTGAAGACCCGTGGCTACGCCGAGACGGAAGAGTCCCTGCGGAACCTGGTCAAGGCCACCCAGGCGGTCCGCGCCGGCCTGCTGGAAACAGCCAAGTAAGACAGCGCGCGACGCCGGCGGGTCACCTAGGGTGGCCCGCCGTCGTCGTCTCTTTCATCCTCAGGGCGCTGACGAACAGCCATACAGTCCAGGCCACGATTGCCACAATGCCCACCAGCGTGGGCAGCGAGTTGGCAGCGGAGAATCCCGACGCTCCAATGATCCAGCCCTGTGCCAGGTAGGCCAGCCCGGACAGCGCCATGAGGTAGCCGATCACCCGGGAAACGTGGTGCGTCCCGGCGACCACGATCCCGAAAAGCACCAGTGCGGTGCCCAGCATGAAGTTTTGGTAGCTCCGCATTCCCCATTCCAGCCACCGGATGCCTTCCGCCGTGGCGAACCGCGCCGCCTTCTCCGGCTCCGGCGCAGCGAGCCACGCATCCACCGCCTGCTTCAGGGCCACGCCGTCCACCGCCTGCAGGGCAGCATAAAGGGCCAGGGCGGCCGCGGCGGAAAGTACACCGAAACGCGCGGTCCATGCCAGGGCGTGCCGGCTGACATCAACGGCGGTCCAGAGTGACACCAGCCCGGCGCACACCAGGGCCATGCCCAGGAACTGGCCCAGATGGACCGCGGTCCAGGGACCGCTGTTGGCGTACGCGGTGAACGAGGCAACGTGGTCATTGGCGTCGTGGGACTCTGCGTGGAACAGGCCGGCAACAATCGAGACCGCCACGCCGGCAATGAGGAGGGACGCAGCCAACCGCCAGCTCCTGCGCCTGCCGTCAACCGTTTCCATGGCCCGCCCGCCGTCGTGCTTCAACCATCATCGATTGCTCCATAACTGCCGTTATGAGCACCCATAACGGCATTTATGGACCAATCGATTTATGACTCCCAGACGATCTCGTCGTCCACCACGCCGTCCTGGTCAGCGGAAGCCACCAGGACCTCGTCGGTGAAATGCTCCCCGAGGGTGAAATCCAAAACGAAGTACCGTTCCGGCTGGCCGGGGTAGATGGCCACGTGGCCCAGCTTCAGGGCCTTGAGGAACACTTCGTTGGTGAGCTGGCTCCGGTCCTGGACACCGAACACCTTGTGCAGCTGTTCTTCCTTGAGCGCGTTGCAGTGGAAGTGCAGGTACTCCTGCGGGCTGGTGCCCTCCTGCTCCAGCTCTTCAGCAATCATGTCCCGGACTTCGTCCACCAGTTCGGGCAGGAAGCGAAGCCGGTACTCGACTTTGCGCAGCGCGGCTTCATCGAACTGGTCGTGGGCGTTGATGTTCAGGTCGAGTTCCAGCGGATGGCCGCGCAGCTCATGCTTGGCGGCGAAGAGATGATCCATGCCGTGGTTGAGCTCAATCTCCCCAAAGTGCTGGCTCGCTACCTTGTTCATAGTCTCAACATAGACCCGAAGGGCAGACCATTCCAGCGTTCCGGCCTAATTCACCGCGGTGCGCATCCCTGCGAGGGTTTCGGCCAGCAGGTCAACGAAAAGCTGCACGCGGGCAGTTTTCCGGTCATTGATCAGCAGCGCAAACACGTTCCGCGCCAGCCGGATTTCCGGTACGTCCAGTACCACCACGCCTGCGGGTTTGTTCCGCAGCGCCAGTTCCGGCACCAGGGCAGCGCCCAGGCCGGCAGCTGCCATCTCAAGGCTGGCGTGAAAATCATCGCTGTGCGCCACCACCCTCGGATGCAGGTTGCAGCCGGCGAAGAGGCGCTCGATCACCATGGCGTCGCTGGTGCCGGGATGATGCATGATCCAGGGCATTTCCGACAGGTGGTCGGCCGCCACCTTCGCGTCGGCCCGGAAGCCCCAGGCGGCAGGCAGCACCACCCTGAAGTCGTCGTCGCCGATCCACTGCCGGTTTATCGTGTTGGGCCACGCGAAGCCGGTCTGGCCCACCTGGAACACCACGGCCAGGTCCAGGTCACCGCCGGTGCGCAGCCCCTGGATGGTCTGGCCGGGTTCTGCCACCGAGACCCGCAGGTCGATGCCGAGCTTCTTCCACGCCGGATTCTTGAGGATCCGCGGCAGGACGTACGTGGCAAGGCTGGGAAAGATCCCCAGCCGCAGTTCCTGGCTTCCAGTGTCCTGCGTCCGTGACGCGGCGGCCATCAGGGCTTCGATGTCCGTGAGCACCTTCGCGGCGTGCCGGGTCATGACGACGGCGGCTTCCGTAGGGATCACGGCGCGCGCCGAACGCTGGAAGAGGGTGACGCCCGTTTCCCGCTCCAATGCCGACATCTGCTGCGAGACGGCGGAGGCCGTGTAGCCGAGGGTTGCGGCCGCCGCAGCGAACGAGCCCAGCCGCGTGACCTCCAGGAGGGTCTTCAGGTGCACGGGATTTACCACCAGTTCACAGTACTGCACCCATCCGCCGCCGCGGCCGCGCCGAATTGCCGTCTGTATAACCAGCACAGCGGCAAATGTTCAGCAGAGGAGCATGAAGTGTCACTTGACCCAGCAGTAAGTGCAGGCGGCCGGCGGCGCATAGCCGTGATCGGCAGCGGAGTGGCCGGATTGACGGCCGCCTATGTACTGAACAGGCAGGACGACGTCACCCTGTTTGAGTCGGATTCACGGCTGGGCGGCCATGCCGATACCCATGACCTGCCACAGGCCGGTGGGAGCGTCATTGGCGTGGACACGGGGTTCATCGTGCACAACGAACGGACCTATCCCACCCTGCTGCGGTTGTTCGCCGAACTCGGCGTCGAAACCCAGGACTCCGAGATGAGCATGTCCGTCCGCTGCGATGGCTGCGGACTGGAATACGCCGGCGCCCGTGACGGTGCCCGCGGAATCATTGCCAGGCCCTCCAGCCTGCTGCGCGGCCGCTACCTGCTGATGCTGCTGGAGGTTACCCGCTTTTACCGGAAGGCGAGGGAGCTGCTCAGGTCGGCGCCGCCGTCGGCCGTCAGCGACGAAGTTGACGTCCCCGAGCTGACGCTGGGCGAGTTCCTGGAGCGGGAGAAGTTCAGCCCGTATTTCATTTCCCACTTCATGACCCCGGTTGTCAGTGCCGTCTGGTCCTGCGATCCCACCACCGCCCTGGCTTATCCGGCCCGCTACCTTTTCACGTTCCTGGGCCACCACGGCATGCTGGGCATCAAGGGCTCACCGCAGTGGCGCACCGTGACCGGCGGCTCGGCACGGTACGTCGAAAAGCTTGCCGCCACGCTCCCCGACGTCCGCCTGAACACTCCCGTGACCGCCATCCGGCGGCAGCCCGATGGTGTGGAGCTGGCAACGGCTGGCGGGCTGGAAGACTTTGACGCCGTCGTGATCGCCACCCATCCGGCGCAGGCGCTCGGGTTCCTGGCCGACGCCACGCCGGAGGAGAAGGAGGCGCTCGGCGGGATGCCCTACTCGGTCAACCACACCGTGTTCCACCGGGACCCCGCGGTCCTGCCCGCGGCGGACAACGCCAAGGCGTCCTGGAACTACCGGCTCCCCGCCTGCGACGCGCGCCCGGACAAGGTGCTGGTGAGCTACGACCTTACCCGGCTGCAGCGGCTCGAGCCGGCGGACGGCCGGCCCTACCTGGTGAGCCTGGGTGAGTCCGGGCTGATCTCCGACAGCGCGGTGCTGGAACGGATGGTGTATGAACACCCGCAGTACACGCCTGAGTCCCTCAGGGCCCAGCAGGCCATCGCGGCGCTAAGCGACAGCCGGATCGCGTACGCCGGGGCGTACCTTGGCTGGGGCTTCCACGAGGACGGCGCCCTCTCCGGGGTACGCGCTGCGGAGAAGCTGGGGCGTGCCTGGCCGGTTGCCCGGGCCGCCGATTCCGTGGACTCCACCGGCGAGGGGGAGCGGGAACTGCTGTCGGCAGAACCCGCGTGACCATGGAGGCCTCGATCTACCGCACATCCATTTCGCACGTGCGGCGTACCCCGTTGAAGAACGCGTTCACCTACCGGAGCTACAGCTGGTTCGTGGACGTCGATGATCTTCCCCGACTGCCCTTCCTGCTCCGGCCCCTGGCGGTGTTCCGCGCCGGGGACCACCTGGGCGACCCGGACGCCGGCATCCGTTCCAACGTGGAGCGGTACCTGCGGACCCAGGGCATCGAGCCCGACGGCGGCGCCATCCACATGCTGACCAGCGCCAGGGTTTTTGGCTACGTCTTCAATCCCCTCACGTTGTTCTGGTGCTACCGCTCCACAGGCGAGCTCCAGTGTGTAGTGGCCGAGGTCCACAACACCTACGGGGAGCGGCACTGCTACCTGCTGCGAACCGACCCCAGCGGCCGCGCCTCGGTGCCGAAGGCGTTCTACGTTTCCCCTTTCAACGACGTCGACGGGCAGTACCGGATGAAGCTCCCCGCGCCCGGGGACAGGCTTGCGGTGTCTATCGTCCTGGAGCGTGAAGGGCAGCGCCCCTTCGTGGCCACCATGGACGGCCGGCGCAGGCCAGCCACCGTTTCCAACGTCCTCGCCGCGGCTTTGACCGTCCCTGCCGCGCCGCTGCTGGTATCCGCCCTGATCCGGGTCCAGGGCATTAAACTCTGGGCAAGACGCCTGCCCGTCGTTGCCAGACCACATCACCCTTCACAGGAGGCAGTTCAATGACAATGACTGACGACAACGGAACGGCTTCCGTCGACAACAAGGCCCACCGGGCGTCCGCCGCGCACACCCCCGCAGCCTGGACCGCAGGCGGTGTCCCCGCTGCGCCCGCCACCATCGATCCTGAACTCTGGCCCGGTGTTGCCCAGCCGCCGTCGGGCGTTAAGGCCGAGGTGGCCGGGAAAGCTGCCGGCCTGCTGTTCAGGGGCGCGGTCAAGCGCCTGCCGCTGCGCGTTGAATACCCGGACGGTTCGGTCCTGGGAACGGGTGGACCGGAGGCCCCCGTCATGACCATGCTGCGGCCCGCGGCGTTTGAGGCCCGCATCGGCGACAACGGGCTGATCGGCCTGGGCGAATCCTTCATGGCCGGTGACTGGGAGGCCTCGGACCTGGCCGCGGTGCTTGAAGTCTTCGCCGCCTCCGTGGACACACTCATCCCCATGCCGCTGCAGAAGCTGCGCTCGCTGTACCTGCCGCGGACGCCCCGCCAGGAACGCAACGCCGAACAGAACACCCGCAGCAACATCTCCCGGCACTACGACCTGTCCAACGAGCTGTTCTCCAACTTCCTGGACTCCACCATGAGCTACTCCTCAGCCTGGTTTCCGGAGCAGGCCGGCCCCCTGTCCTCGGCGGCCTGGGATTCCCTGGCGGAGGCCCAGCAGGCCAAGATCGACCGCCTCCTGGACAAGGCCGGCGTGGGGGAAGGCACCCGGCTGCTGGAAATCGGCACCGGCTGGGGCGAGCTTGCCCTGCGGGCCGCTGCCCGGGGCGCCACCGTCTACAGCGTCACGCTGTCCAGCGAGCAGCAGGCACTGGCGCAGGAACGCATTGCGGCTGCCGGGTTCGCGGACCGCGTGACAGTCGCCCTTCAGGACTACCGTGCGGTGGAAGGGGAGTACGACGCCGTGGTGTCGGTCGAGATGATCGAGGCAGTGGGGTACGAGTACTGGCCCATCTACTTCCAGACGATCGACCGCGTCCTGGCCCCGGGCGGAAAGGTGGCCATCCAGGCGATCACCATGCCGCACGGGCGGATGCTGGCCACCCGCAACGCCTACACCTGGGTGCACAAGTACATCTTCCCCGGCGGTTTCCTGCCGTCCGTCCGGGCCATCGAGGGCGTGACCCAGCAGCACACCACCCTCCGGGTGCGGGAGCGGATGGGCATGGGCGACCACTACGCCGCCACCCTGCGGCTGTGGGAGGAACGGTTCCTTTCCCGCTCCCGCGAGGTGGCGGAGCTCGGCTTTGACGCCGTGTTCCAGCGGATGTGGCTGTTCTACCTCTGCTACTCGCGCGCCGGCTTCCAGTCGGGCTACCTGGACGTCCAGCAGATTGTGCTGGACCGACGGGAGGTGCAGCTGTAGTTTCACGGTGTATCCAGGCGTGGAACAGGAGGAAGCATGAAACTGAAGACACTGGCATGGACGACGGCGGCGACGGTGGCCACCGCAGCGGCGGGCGGTGTTGCGACGGATCCCCGGAGCAGCTGGTACCTGAAGCTGCGCAAGCCGGCATGGCAGCCGCCCGCGATTGCCTTTCCCGTGGTGTGGACGGCCCTGTACGCGGACCTTGCCGTGGCGTCTGCCGCCGCACTCGGCAGCGCGGCGGAGCATGAGCGTGCCGCTGACAGTCCCGGTCCGGTCAGGAAGGACCACCACCGGGAACTGCGTTCCTATCGGGGCGCGCTGGCCGCCAACCTTGTCCTCAATGCTTCGTGGAGCTGGTTCTTCTGGCGCTCGCGCAGGCCGTGGCTGGCCGCTGCAGAGGCGGCAGTCCTGGCCGCCAGCAGCGCAGACTTGGTGCGGCGGACGTACCGGCTGAACCGGGTTGCCGGGGTGTCGCTGGCTCCGTACGCAGCGTGGTGCGGCTTCGCCACTGTGCTGTCCACTGCCATCGCCCGGCTGAATCCCGCCAAACCTTAGAAGGCTGGGTTGCCGGTGCAGCTTCCCGCCGGTTGCTGTAGGTCCCAAGGGTCCGTGACCACTACATGTAGTGGTCACGGACCCTTTCCTGTCACCGCGAAACCGGCGGCGACACGCCGCAGCAGCGCGACACGCGGTGCTTTAAATGTGGCTAAGTACTCCACAGGGTGTGGACGCAGCCCGCAAAAATCCCGGGATCCCGGGCATTTTTCCGGCCCCTTCCTGTGGATTAACCGTGCATTAAATGACATACTTGTAATACATCATCTTGGGGTTCCAAAGAGGCGTCTGCACTACATGTAGTATCTACATACAGCTGGACGGGGACACCGAACCAGCAAAGAGTTCAACTAAGGGGACAGGGACAATGACCGTAACGGTTTACACGAAGCCTGCTTGTGTTCAGTGCAACGCCACTTACCGCGCGCTCGACAAGAAGGGCATCACCTACCAGAGCGTTGACATCTCCCAGGACGCCGAGGCACTCGAGCGCCTGAAGGCACTGGGCTACATGCAGGCTCCCGTTGTGGTCACCGACCAGGACCACTGGTCAGGTTTCCGCCCCGACAAGATCGAGGAACTCGCGCTGTCGGCCGTTTCCTCCGTGGCCTAGGAGTTCCGCTTTTCCTGCCGGCACCCATCAACCAGCTGAGGTGACTCCCATGGCAGCACCAACAGCACCGCGAAGCGCTTCGCAACACCACGCGGCTCAGCGCGTGGAGGTGTCCCCGCCGGCCGCTTCGCACCACCAGCCGGAGCAGGTTGTCACGGACAGCCCGCTCATCTATTTTTCCTCGGCATCCGAGAACACCAGCCGCTTCGTCGCGAAGCTTGGCCGTGAGGTGGCCCGGATCCCGTTGCATGCAAAGGACGCACCCCTCCTCGCCACCCGGCCGTTCGTGCTGGTGGTGCCCACTTACGGCGGCACCGGGGGAGAGGGGTCCGTTCCCAAGCAGGTTATCCGGTTCCTGAACAACCCGCAGAACAGGCAACTGCTCCGCGGCGTCATCGGCGCCGGCAACACAAACTTCGGGGACAACTACTGCATGGCCGCGGACATCATCGCCGCCAAATGCCAGGTACCCCACCTCTATCGATTCGAACTTATGGGAACGCCGGAAGACGTTACCCGGGTCAACCAAGGATTGGACACGTTTTGGACACGACTGTCGCAGACACAGAAGTAACCAGGTCCCAAAAGCCTGAGATGCCCGCCGCCTACAAGGGGCTGGGCTATCACGAGCTGAACGCCATGCTTAACCTCTATGGTCCCAACGGGGAAATCCAATTCGGCGCCGACCGCGAGGCTGCCCACCAGTACTTCCTGCAGCACGTGAACAACAACACCGTGTTCTTCCACGACCTGGAAGAGAAGCTCGAATACCTGGTCAAGAACGACTACTACGAGCGCGAAACGCTGGACCAGTACACGATGAACTTCATCCGTGACCTGTTCAACCGTGCGTACAAGAAGAAGTTCCGCTTCGAGACCTTCCTGGGCGCCTTCAAGTTCTACACGTCCTACACACTGAAGACGTTCGACGGCAAGCGTTTCCTGGAACGCTACGAGGACCGCGTGTGCATGGTTGCCCTGCACCTGGCCCGCGGCAACGAGCAGCTTGCCCTGCAGATGGTGGATGAGATCATTGACGGCCGCTTCCAGCCGGCCACCCCCACGTTCCTGAACGCGGGCAAGAAGCAGCGAGGCGAGCTGGTCTCCTGCTTCCTGCTCCGCATCGAGGACAACATGGAGTCGATCGGACGCTCCATCAACTCCGCCCTGCAGCTGTCCAAGCGCGGCGGCGGCGTGGCCTTCGCGCTGACCAACATCCGCGAGGTGGGCGCACCGATCAAGCAGATTGAGAACCAGTCCTCCGGCGTCATCCCCGTGATGAAGCTCCTCGAAGACAGCTTCTCCTACGCCAACCAGCTCGGTGCCCGCCAGGGTGCCGGCGCCGTGTACCTGCACGCGCACCACCCGGACATCTACCGTTTCCTGGACACGAAGCGGGAGAACGCGGACGAGAAGATCCGCATCAAGACCCTCTCCCTGGGCGTTGTGATCCCGGACATCACCTTCGAGCTGGCCAAGAAGGACGAGGACATGTACCTGTTCTCGCCCTACGACGTTGAACGCGTCTACGGCATGCCCTTCTCCGACGTCTCGGTCACCGAGAAGTACTACGAGATGGTGGACGATTCCCGGATCAAGAAGACCAAGATCAAGGCGCGCGAGTTCTTCCAGACCCTCGCCGAGATCCAGTTCGAATCCGGTTACCCGTACATCATGTTCGAGGACACCGTGAACCGGGCCAACCCGATCGACGGCAAGATCATCATGTCCAACCTGTGCTCCGAAATCCTCCAGGTCTCGCAGCCCACCACGTACAACGATGACCTCTCCTACGCCGACACCGGCAAGGACATCTCCTGCAACCTGGGTTCGCTGAACATTGCCAAGACCATGGATTCGCCGGACTTCGGCCTGACCATCGAGACGGCCATCCGCTCGCTCTCGGCTGTCTCGGACATGTCCAACATCACCTCGGTGCCGTCCATCGCCAAGGGCAACGACCAGAGCCACGCCATCGGCCTGGGCCAGATGAACCTGCACGGCTACCTGGCGCGTGAGCGCGTCCACTACGGCTCCGAAGAGGGCCTGGACTTCACCAACATCTACTTCTACTCGGTGGTGTACCACGCGGTCCGTGCCTCCAACATGCTGGCCATCGAGACCGGCCAAACGTTCGGCGGCTTTGAGAAGTCCAAGTACGCGTCGGGCGAGTTCTTCGACAAGTACACGGAGCAGGAGTGGGTGCCGCAGACCGAGAAGGTCCGCGAGCTGTTCAAGAACGTCCACATCCCTACGCAGGCTGACTGGCTGGCGCTGAAGGCTTCGGTCATGGAGCACGGCATCTACAACCAGAACCTGCAGGCCGTGCCGCCCACCGGCTCGATCTCCTACATCAACAACTCCACCTCCTCGATCCACCCGGTGGCATCCAAGATCGAGATCCGCAAGGAAGGCAAGCTGGGCCGCGTCTACTACCCGGCGCCGTACCTGACCAACGACAACCTGGAGTACTACCAGGACGCGTACGAGATCGGCTACGAGAAGGTCATCGACACCTACGCTGCCGCCACTCAGCACGTGGACCAGGGCCTGTCCCTGACGCTGTTCTTCAAGGACACCGCCACCACGCGGGACATCAACAAGGCCCAGATCTACGCCTGGAAAAAGGGCATCAAGACCATCTACTACATCCGTCTCCGCCAGCTCGCGCTGGAAGGGACGGAGGTGGAGGGTTGTGTTTCATGTGCGCTATGACAACTCAAATAGGTTGATCAAAATTCATTAGGGGATGAATGATGGAAACGACGACGGCGACGGGCGGCTTGGTCTACGGCATCCGGCTTCGGCGGGAGGTCGAGTACCGCTATGTCGGCATCACCACCAAGACGGCCAGTCGTCGTTTCCATCAGCACCTCCGCGTGGCCGCGGAGGGACGGAAGACGCCGTTTTACGACTGGCTGCGGAAGCATGATCGCTCCGAATTGATTGCGGATGAGCTGGATTGGATTGAAGGCCTACCCGAACTGGGCCAGGCCGAGATGGATTGGATCAGCTACCTGCGTCGCGAAGGCGACAGGCTCCTGAACCTTTCGGACGGTGGGCTTGGTCCGACAGGTGTTGTGTGGACGGACGAGATGCGGGAGGCTGCTCGCGTTCGTTCCACCGGCCGCAAGATACAAAGGGAGTACGGGCCAGGCGCACCCTTCTACGGGAAGAACCACACTGCTGAGCAGCGGGAAAAGTGGTCACGAGAGCGCAAGGGTACCTACTCGGGGGCCGAGAACCCGAACTTCGGAAAGTTTGGTCCAGAGCATCCCGGTTTCGGGCATACGGTCAGCGAAGAGACACGCAACGCGCTTTCGGAGGCAAAGAAAGGCGCCGGGAATCCCAACTTCGGCAAGAAGGCAAGCGCTGAAACCCGTGCGAAAATGTCAGCAGTAAGGAAGGGCCGCCCAATGCCTTCCAGCCAGAGAAACGCCCACACGAGACATCACACCAACAAAGGCATTGAGAAAGCCGACTGCAAGTATTGCGTCGAGGACTCAGCCAAACCAAGCCTCTCTTCAGAAAGTGAGTCGGAGTCATGACCGAAAAAGTAAAGCTTCTCAGCCATGTTGAGGCGATCAACTGGAACCGCATCCAGGACGAGAAGGACGTTGAGGTCTGGAACCGCCTGGTCAACAACTTCTGGCTGCCGGAGAAGGTGCCGCTGTCCAACGACGTCCAGTCGTGGAACACGCTCACCCACGACGAGCAGCAGCTCACCATGCGCGTCTT
Source organism: Arthrobacter sp. SAFR-044 (assembly GCF_059414985.1). Taxonomy (NCBI): domain Bacteria; kingdom Bacillati; phylum Actinomycetota; class Actinomycetes; order Micrococcales; family Micrococcaceae; genus Arthrobacter; species Arthrobacter sp. SAFR-044. The sequence continues at coordinate 103,737 of NZ_JBPFDN010000004.1, forward strand.
CACCGGCCTGACCCTGCTGGACACCATCCAGGGCACCGTTGGTGCAGTCTCGCTGATCCCGGATGCGCTGACGCCGCACGAGGAAGCCGTCTACACGAACATCGCGTTTATGGAGTCGGTGCACGCCAAGAGCTACTCCTCTATCTTCTCCACGCTGGCCTCCACCAAGGAGATCGACGAGGCGTTCCGCTGGTCCACCGAGAACGCGAACCTTCAGAAGAAGGCGCAGATCGTTATGGACTACTACCAGGGCGACGACCCGCTGAAGCGCAAGGTGGCTTCCACGCTGCTGGAGAGCTTCCTGTTCTACTCGGGCTTCTACCTGCCCATGTACTGGTCCTCACGCGCGAAGCTGACGAACACGGCCGACCTGATCCGCTTGATCATCCGTGATGAGGCAGTGCACGGCTATTACATCGGCTACAAGTTCCAGAAGGGCCTCGAAGGCCTGTCCGAGGAACGCAAGCAGGAGATCAAGGACTACACTTTCGAGTTGCTCTTCGAGCTGTACGAAAACGAAGTCCAGTACACGCACGATCTGTACGACTCCGTTGGCCTGGCCGAGGACGTCAAGAAGTTCCTGCATTACAACGCTAACAAGGCGCTGATGAACCTGGGCTACGAGGCAATGTTCCCGTCCTCGGTCACGGACGTGAACCCGGCCATCCTCTCGGCGCTGTCCCCGAACGCTGACGAGAACCATGACTTCTTCAGCGGGTCCGGCTCTTCCTATGTGATCGGCAAGGCCGTTAACACTGAGGACGACGACTGGGACTTCTAAGTCCTTGTGTAAGGTCGGTAGCTAGCTGGCGGTTGGACCAACAGGGGGAAATTGGCGTGGAAATCTCGCGAAGACAGGCCAAACTGGCGGTCGAGATACAGACCAGTCGGCACTGTGAGAGGGCGACCCAGTTGAAGACTCGACCGGCTGATATTTAACAAGAAAAATGCTGGGTGGTTGGGTCTATAAGCGCCACATCATCGTGAGCGCGGCGACTATTTGGGGGCTGGGCCGCCAGGTCTCGCCGGTTTGCTTATCCGTCACTGTTCAAATAAGGCTGGAAAAGACATGCGCCGATACCGGGGAAGTTTCGCCACTTGCGACGTGGCTGTGAAGTGACTGCCACGATGACAACCAGCAACGCCTTGCTTGCTAGCCTAGCCATAATCAAGGCTAACTGGGATTACTCTCAGGAAAGCTATGTCGACAATTTTCTCCCCTTCTTCCTAGATGCAGTAAAAAGCTCTGAAGGACCAATGTCGACTCCTGCTGCCAAAGTTCACATCAGGGAGCGATTTGGAATCGACATACCCGAGGGTGTTCTCGCTACTCTGAGCCGTCGAGCTGTCCATAAAAACTATGGAAGGCGTGAAAACGGCAGCTTCATTGCTGATCCTACGAAGCTCGCCGACCTTCGGGACTTGGGTCGCCAGAAAGCCGACTATTTGCGAAAGCAGTCGGCACTAGTAAGTGAACTCGTTAAGTATTCGGCGGATCGGTTCCAACGCACTCTAAGCATCGAGGACGCGGAGGATGCCCTCCTAAATCACATAGAGGAACATTCTGTCCCTATTCTCGGTTCGGTCATGAACGGGGCGCCGTATGATGCCCGATCTGCCCCCCGTTCCAGCCCCGACACCGAATATGTTGTTAACTCGTTCATCAGTGATGTGGTGAGCAGCATGCCGGCATCTTTCGACCACTTGGAGACTGTCGTGAAGGGGAGCATGCTCGCAGTTTCCCTCTACCTCCCTAATAACAGCGAACTCGGCAGGCGCTTCGACCGCACGAGCTTGTATCTCGATGCCCCTGTCCTGTTGAAGGCTCTGGGGTATGAGGGAGACGAGGCGAAAGCTGCTGCAAAAGACCTCTTGGCCCTGTCTCGATCTGCCGGGGCTGAACTCGCTTGCTTCGAGCACAGTGTTAGCGAGGTTAGGGGGATCCTCGACAGGTCCGCTGGAAAAGCAATGCACGGAGGATTTAACGGCGCACATCGGAGAGCAACTGATGCTTTTTTCGCCAGCGAAGGACTGAGCGCAAGTGACATTCTGTTGCTGTCGCAGCGTTTGGAGGAGGATGTGGCTGCCCTGGGAATATCCATCCAAGAACGACCCGCACCTTCTGCAGAGCTAACGATAGATGAGCTGGCTTTAGAAGAAGCAATGGAATCCAGCATCACCTATTCAAGCCGTGACACGCTCTTGAATGATTTGGACAGTCTCACCGCCATTCATCGTCTCCGGGGCGGCCGCAGTAGTTCCCGACTGGAAACTTGTCGGGCTCTTTTGGTCACCACTAACGGAGGCTTGACTCGCGTCGGTCGCTCTTTCTTCGTGAAAGAGGGCGATCATGGGTGGCCTCCGGCGCTGACGGATCACCATCTCGCAACTCTAGTCTGGCTCAAGAAACCGCAGGCTGCACCCAGCCTGCCTCGACGCCAGATTCTTGCTGACTGTTTCGCGGCGCTTGAACCGGGGGGACGTGTTTGGGATCGATACCTGGAGGAAATCAACCGACTGGGGAGCCGGGGTAAGGCGTCCGAGAATGACCTAATGCTACTTCGCTACTCAACTGAAGCTCAGCGTAGCCTCATGGATCGAACCATGGGAGATCCCGATCAGGTGACGCCCGAAACAGTCGCCGACATACTGGACAAGGTCAAAGCAAATATTCTCTCTTCCACAGAACATGAACGTGACGCGGCTTTTCAGACAGCAAGTAAGACACGAGCTGCTCTGGACGATGCAGAACAGTCGCTGCGAGACAGGGAATCGTCCCTAGCAGCCGAACAGATGGCTAAGCTAGCGGCAGAGGACCGGTCCACGACGTTGGAAGCTCGACTAGCAGCGCTGGAAACCGCTGCCAAGAATCTGCGTGACGCAGCTAGAGGGAAGGCGAAACGGCGAGCGGCGCTTGCATATCGTCTGGTCCTCCTGGTCTGCGGTGCGGTGCTACTTTACGCCGTCGCCGCTACTTTCCTTCCTGACGGCATCATCCCGGGCTGGGGTAAGCCCGCGGTCCCCTACTGTTTTGCGTTCTCGACCGTGGGCGGACTTGCAACTTTGATGTGGGGCGGGAGCATTCAGGGAACCGCAGGTTATTTCAGGCGGGTTCTAGAGAAGCGACTCGAAAAGAGGTACCTCGGCGAGCTGGGAGGCTAGATTCGGTGAGTCTTCGGTTGTCAGTAGGGAGACTTTGCTGTCAATCAAGAAGGTACCCATAGAGACTGCCCGGCTTATGTTGACTCGGGGTCTCAGGCCGCCCCAAGCGCCGTCCCGTTGATTATCTCGCTATCGATGGGCGGCAGTTCTCCCTGTCGTCTCTGCCGGGGCCCGCGGTTGTAGGTACTTGGCATTTGCGGCGAGCTAAGTTCGTGTCGTTCAAGGCAAGGGCCCGCCCTGCCGGGATGAGTCCGTCCAGCAGTCAAACTGGAACAGGACCACGAGCCTCGATTGAGCCTACCGGGGTCGCAGCCGACGCTGCCAGCATCCTCTTCAACCTGCCCGACTACCACGTCATTTTCACCACCATCAATGTCGGCCGCCGCCAGGTCATTTTTTGAAACCGACCAGCCTCCCAACTGCCCAAGCCGCGGGGTCATCTCTTCCCGCCGGAAAGAGTGCCGCCTTCAACGACTCCGTGATGTTCCCGCCGCCGGGCCGGTGGACGTGCTCCGGTCCGAGTACCGCTGGTACTGCGAGAACCTGCGTGCGACCAGCTTTCGTTCTTCGAATCCCACGCCGCAGGAACCGCGCCGGGCCCGCCCACTTGCTGGCTGGGAGCCGTGGATGACAATTATCTTGGACCTGGACACCGGCCAGGTCCACGGTGTGGTCGGCGGCCGTGACCATAAAGGTGTCGGGGGCTGGCTGTTCGCCCGCCCGCTGGAATGGCGCCTAGCCGTGCAGGTCGTCGCAATCGATTCCTCCGCAGCGTGGCGCAAAGCGTTGCGGATGTCGCTGCCCCGCACTGCTTTCACCGTCGATCACTTCCACCTGATAAGCATCGACAAGGCCTGGGCCCAACGCATGCTCCTGCTGCGCGGCGGCGACAACCTCAGCTGCCGGGCAGCCCTCCGACTCGAGGAAGTGTTCACCTGGAAGTTCCAACCGACACCCTCCAGGCAGTCCGGAAAGTCAAGGAATAGCTCAGTGCCCTGCTCCGCACCGGGTCATTGGAAGACGCTGCGGAGGCAAGAGGGTACTCGAGGAACTCGTAACGGCAGCCGCAAGACCGGAAGCCAACAGGCTCTACCGCACCGTGCCCAGGTGGTGAAAAGAGATCCAGGTGCTCATTGTCACCGGGGCCACGACTGGCAAGGTCGCGACCAACAACACAACTGTTAAGAACATCAAGCGAAGGGCCCGAGGGTACCGCACGCCGCCAACTACAAATCGGTTATTCTCTTGAGAAGTGCCGTCAGGACGGTGGCATGACGCTCATTCCAGACCTATTCCCCCACGAACCGTTAACAGTCAGTGACTGTGAAGTCCCGCTCGACCAAGCCGCATGCGAAGTCCCCCGAACGAACGCGGCCCCAGCTATGACCGCCGTGTGAATGAACTCAGTCTCGGAGACCCTGGCCAAGGACTCCCTAGTCGGCAGAGGTGCGTCCTCTAGACGGGCTTATCGCTGCGATCCACAGGGTGGTGTGCGGGTGTTCGCTCTAAAGCAAGCATGAAGCGGCAGACGAGTTTGTAAATTGAGCGTGAATCACCGTTCCTTTGCGGTGGCGACAACCACTTGTTCCGCGACCGCGCGCAGAAGATGGACTTCGGGAACCAACGTTGCATCGTCGCGAAATGGCCGAAATGTCTTGTAGGTGGAGTCCTTGCTGTGTACAAGGGCATTTCGAGTTTTGTAGATTCGAGATGCTATCTGTTTGAAGGGAGCGCCTACATCCCGATGCTCAAAGTCGATAGGCTTGCCGTCCGCGAACCCGACGACAGAAGTGCAGATGTGATTCAAAACTTCGGGATTATTTGATGAAAGCGTCGCTCGGAGCCTTTCTAAGTCAACGAATTTGCGAAGAGTGAGGACAAGGGCCTCCTCCTCGGAGATCCCGACTTCTTCTGATCGGCGTCGGTGTAGAGTCATTGCTTTGATTAACCGCTTCATGTCACTATCACGTTTCAGAGAAAATGTGGGATGAACGATCATTTCTCTGGCCTTGTCGATGGCGTCGTCAAAATAGACGTTTTCAAACCAGTGCTCCAGGATATGGTAGAAAGATAAGTATGCAAGTACCGGGCTGTCTGCTGACAATCCGAGTTGGAAATGATAGACCAGCTCAGATTCATAAATCAGGCGTGGTGGTTCCATCTCCTCGATATCCAGCCTTTGAGATCTTGATGTTCTTTTCGGCTCCGTTAGCGGTGATATATCGACTTGTGGGACTATGGGGATTTCCGTATTCACGCTGAGATGAAATACAAATGATTCAATCAGGCTTTGTAGTCGCGTCTCAGATTGTCGCACCTCGGTTATCACTTTGACGGTCAAGGGGTTTCCAAGTTGCGTGCGAATTAGCTCATAGATATCTATTGAACCCTTGGACTGTTGGTGCAGCCGCATTCTGGCCATTCGCTGTCCACGAAGGAGGGGATTCCTTTCGGCCTCAGAGGTGTCAGATATTTCAGTAACTGTGGCTATGAGGAAATCCGTAGAAGCTGGACCTAGTTCAAAAGTAGCCTTTGTTTTCGGATCAGGAAAAGAAGCGCCTTCTTCTGGGTTGGGAAGAATCCAACGCAGTCCATCCCCGGAAACGAGCGTCTCTTGGTAGAACGGGGTGGCAAGAGTGGCGCCTTTGAAAGTTGCGTCGCACAGGCTATCGTCCCTCAACTGCCACGTCTCGATATTCACTGCTGTCCGCCCGAACATGTATTTCAAAGTCTCGGCGTCGAAAGTGAGTCTGAGCAGCCGTATCAGCTTATGAGGAAAGTCAAGCTGTCGATTGTCGAATGGAGTGCTTAGTGTCATGGATTTCCTGCGTTAGATACGTTACTGGCAAACCGGGGCGCCATGGACTCCATCTGCTCCATGACTAGCTTGATAGCTTCGGGCTGCTTGTCGGGCGGATAGCCGAACCGCACCAAGAGCCGCTTGATTGACGACCGCAGCTTTGCCCGGACGTCATCGCGGACGGTCCAGTCGGTTCGGACGTCCCGCCGCATGACCGAAACCAGTTCTCGCGCAATGTCGGCAAGAACCCCTTCGCCCTGGACCTCCACCGCAGACTCGTTCTGGGCCACGGCGTCATAGAACGCCAGCTCGTCCGAATTCAGCGGGGGAGTGAACTGCTCCCCGCGCTTACCCTCGGCGGCCACCTCGCGCGCCAACTCCACCAGCTCTGCGATCACTTCGGCAGACGTCAGCTGCTGGTTTGTGTACTTCTTCATCAGCTCGGTGATCCGCTCCGAGAACGCCCGCTGCCGGATCACGTTGTTCCGCGTGGAAGACGCAGACTCATCGGCAATCAGTTTCCGCAGCGCCTCTATGGCCAGCTGCGGGTTCCGAGCCTTCTGCGTTTTGGCGATGAACTCCGGCGTCAGGTCATCCAGGGACGGCTTGGGCATGCCAGCGGCGTCGTAGATGTCCAGCACCTCGCCGGAGGACGTTGCGGACGCAATCAGGTTCCCCAGGAGCCGTTGGATGTCCTCCGGCACTGGCTCACCACTCGCTTGCCGGTCGGCTGCATCGTACTTCGCCATCCAGACACGGATCTCCTCGTACACCTGGATCTCGGGGCGCAGCTCAGCCAGCGTCTCCGAGCCCGAGCACAACGCCCACGCGCGGGACAGCTGACTGGAGAACTTCCTATACTTCGCGGCAATCGACTCTTCCCCGTCCGCCGGCTGGTTGCCCGGCGTAGCAGGATTCCGAAGATAGCTCACCGCCCCGGTTACAGCGCTCAGGAACGACTTCGGTCCGCCCTTCATCAGCACGGCCTTCCAGTCGTACCCGGCCAGCAGAGTACGCAGCGACTCCACTAGGGACACCGTCAGGCCCACAGCCTCGTCGATGTTCTTGCCCACCGGCTTGTTCGTCCGGTCGTCCTTCGTATATTCGCTCAGCGCCTTCGCAAGGTTCTCCGCCAGCGGTGCGTACGCCACCAGCAGCCCGTCCTCCTTGCCGCGGAATGTGCGGTTCACCCGCGCGAGAGTCTGCATCAGCAGCGCGCCCTTGAGCGGCCGGTCCAGGTACAGCGTGTGCAGCGGGGGAGAGTCGTAGCCGGTGAGCATCATATCCTTGACGATCACCAGTTCCAGCTCGTCATCGACGTTCTTGAGCCGCTCCTTGACCTGGGCATTCAGTGAGTCCCGCCGGACGTGGAGTGAAACGGGCGGCACATCGGTCGCGTCGCCCGAGTACACCACCTTGATCTTGCCCTTCGACAAGTCCTCCGAATGCCAGTCCGGGCGCAGCTCCACAATCGCTGCGTACAGCTTCGCGCAGATCTCCCGCGTCCCGCCCACGATCATCGCCTTGCCCGGCGCCTCGATGAACTTCCCCATCCGCTCGCGCCGGTTCTCCCAGTGCGCCACCAGGTCCTCGGCGAGTGCGGCAAGGCGCTGCGGCGCACCGTAAACAGCGTTTACGACGGCGACACTCGCCTCGATGCGCGCACGTTCCGTGTCGTCGAGCCCGAGGGTTAGTTCGTCGGCGGACTTGTCCAGGTCCTCTTCCGTGACGCCTTCAGAAAGTCCTACCTTGATCAGCCGTGGTTCGAAGTACACGGGCACCGTGGCGCCGTCTTCCACGGCCCGCGACAAGTCGTAGATATCGATGTAGTCGCCGAAGACGTCCTGGGTATTGCGGTCGTCAAAGGAGATGGGTGTTCCAGTGAACGCGATCAGGGTTGCGTGGGGGAGTGCGTCCCGGAGATACCTGGCGTAGCCATCCAGGTCGTCGTAGTGCGAGCGGTGTGCCTCATCCACCACAACGATGATGTTTCGCCGGTCGGACAGCAACGGATGGTCCGCGCCGGCGTCCTTCTCTGACTTGCTGCGGCCGAACTTCTGCAGCGTGGTGAAATAGATCCCCCCGGTGGTCCGGTTGCTGAGCTCGTCCCGCAGTTCGGACCGCTTCCTGATCTGCCTGGGCGCTTCGGCGAGCAGCAGGCTGCGGTCGAAGCCCTCAAAAAGCTGGCCGTCCAGCTCGTTCCGGTCCGTGATGACCACAACGGTCGGGTTCTTCAGCTTGGGCTGCCGGGCCACCATATTGGCATACAGTTCCATCTCCATGGACTTGCCGGAGCCTTGGGTGTGCCAGACGACTCCGGCCTTGCCGTTGCTCTCCACCGCCTGGATGGTGCTGGCGACAGCCTTGGTGACGGCGTAGTACTGGTGTGGTTTGGCAATGCGTTTGGCCAGTCCGCCGGAGCCTTCATCGAATGCGGTGAAGTTGCGGGTTAAATGCAGGAAGCGTTCCTGGTTGTAGAGGCCGTCTAGCGCTGTATCGAGGGCGGTGACGGCATCGCCGTCGACCATGTAGCCCAGCGGGACGGGGTCGCCGTCATCGTCAACGTTCCACGGTGAGAAGTGGTTGAAGGGGGTGAACGGCGTTCCGTACTTGGCCTGAATCCCGTCGGTGGCCAGCGTGAAGACGCAGAAGCGGAACGCCATGGGGAATTCGCGGAGGTAGGTCTGAAGCTGGGCGTGGGCGCCGGGAAGGTCGGCGTGGGCGCTGCCGGCCCTCTTGAGTTCGATGATGCTGACCGGCATTCCGTTGCAGTAGAGCACGATGTCGAAGCGCCGTTTGTAGTCGCCCTGCACCAGGGTGACCTGGTTAACGGCAAGCCAGTCGTTCTGGTCCGGTGACTGGCTGAGCAGCCGAATGGTCGGGTTGGCTTCGTTGCCGTCTGAGCCGATGTAGGTTAGCCGGTAGCCGTCGACCAGGCAGTTGTGGATGCGGTGGTTCTCGGCCATTGCATCGTTCGACTTGGGCGAGGCGATTTCCGCCAAAGCCTGCTGCAAGTACTGCGCGGGGACGTCCGGGTTCAGACGCCGAAGGGCGGCGAGGAGGCGGGGGCGGATGAGAAGCTCCGACCAGGACTCGCGTTCTTCGGTTCCGGGCGCAATTGCCTGGCCCTCCAACGGCTTCCAGTCCAGCTCGCCAAGCCGCTCCTTCGCGGCGCCCTCCCAGTCCGCTTCGGAAAAGGCTACTGCTGGTGCTGTCACGGTGTTTCCCCCACAATCGATTTGTCGTTCAGCTTACTCAGACGCCGGTTGGCTATCCCCGGAAGCTCACTACCTCCGCGCTGCGCGTTCACACCACGGCGTTCTCCAGGACCTTCTCCGCGTCCTTTACCCGGAGCTTGCCCGACATGAGGTGGGGGAGGAGGGCATCGCGTGTTGCTGTAAGGGTCTCATTCTGCAGACGGAAATGGAGACCGCTCTTCCCCAGAGACGTGACCTTGTCAGTCAGCTCGTTGCCCATGAGTCTTGGATCCGCGATGTGTGTCGCCAGAAGGTCCGCCGGCCGCACGCGCTGATGGCTACCCGAGGTACCCGCTACCTTCGATTCAAGTTCAAATCCGAATGCCTCTTGCCGGAGTAGCGCCCAGAGAACGGTGGTGGTGGTGATTGAGGACTCGAGAACCAAGAACTCAGTCGACGAGAGCGCAGGAACCTCGGGAACTTCAGCGACATTCCACACACGGGGGAATCTGGGATTAAGCTTCGAAATCAGGACGGACGGCCTCTCGATCAGGAACTTCGAACTCTTGATGTCGAAGGGAGACGCGACCTCTGGCAATTGTCCTGCGTCATAAGCAGGAAGGCTGTAGTGTGCCACCTTCGGTACTTCCAATGTATTCGGCGAGACCGACTTTCGCTTATGAATAGCAATCTCGCCGAGAGGCACCGATGGCTCGAAAGTAGACACCAATGCGACCGCGAGTTCATTCGCTGCAGCCGCCAGTTTGGTATTTCCTGCAATTTTGTTGTCCAGGGCGCCGAGCACTTCCGCGATGGAGCGCTGCTCCGGGATGTCCGGAACGGTCAACTTGAGAGAGCGGATGTCGGCGAGGTTGATGTAGGCGGCCATGTCGGTATTGTTCATGCGGTCCCCAGCCTGCCGCCAGAACTCTGCGCTGCTGAACCAGTAACGCAGGAAACGTGGATCCACTACTTCCGCATTCAGTACCCGAAAAAAGCACAGCTGCGGGCTGTAGACGACTTGTTCCTTTGTGTCGGGTAAGACTGCAACCCGGCCAACTGTGCCCTTCGTCGTCAACAGGATGTCGCCCGGTTTGCCTGCCTTCGTTCCGATGGCCCTGGCGTAGTTCTCCGACACAAAATCCGGACCGGTGAAGGTGACAGCGTCTTCCAGAACATCGGCAACACGGATGATCCGGTAGCCCTGGTGAGCGTGCTCAGCCCGTTTGGTGCGATATCCGTCGCCTACTTGAAGGACACCTGCAGCCACGAGTTCTCCGATGCTGACGGAGCTCACGAGACCCTCCCCAACTGCTCGCGCACAACAGCTGCCAACCGCTCGGACTCCTCGAACTGCTCAAACAGTTCCTTCGACAGCCTGGCGATCTTCTCCTCGATCGGCTCGACGTCGTCCTCAGCATCAGCCGCGCCCACGTAACGCCCGGGCGTCAGCGCGTAGTCCGCTGCCTTGACCTCCGCAAGGCTGGCCGAATAGCAGAAGCCCGCTTCGTCGTCGTACGTCAGACCTGCCTCAACCGCCGAAGCGGTGCCGCGCCAGGAGTGGTAGGTGTTTGCGATCTTGGCGATGTCGTCATCGGACAGGGCACGCTCGGCACGGTCCACCATGTAGCCCAGGTTCCGGGCGTCGATAAAGAGCACCTGCCCGGTGCGGTCCACCGAGCCGCGCGGGCCGGCGGTCTTGTCCTTCGCGAAGAACCAAGTGCACACCGGGATGCCAGTGCTACGGAACAGCTGGGTGGGGAGTGCCACCATGCAGGAGACCAGATCGGCCTCCACCAGCTGGGCGCGGATCTCGCCCTCGCCGCCGGAGTTGGAGGACATGGAGCCGTTGGCCATGACCACGCCGGCGCTGCCGCCCGGCGCCAGCTTGGAGATGATGTGCTGGATCCACGCGTAGTTGGCGTTGCCGCCCGGCGGGACGCCGTACTTCCATCGGGGGTCGGACTCGGAGCGGGCCCAGTCCTTGATGTTGAACGGAGGGTTGGCCATGATGAAGTCCGCGCCGTTGTTCCCGGTCAGCTCCGGATGCTGGTCGCGGGCGAAGGTGTCGCCCCAGCGGGAAGCCAGGTTGGCGTTGAGGCCGTGGATGGCCAAGTTCATCTTCGCCATCCGCCAAGTGCGCTCGTTAAGCTCCTGGCCGTACACGGAGATGTCGGAGCCCTCCAGATGGTGCGCGGCCAGGAACTTTTCGGCTTGGACGAACATGCCACCCGAACCGCAGCACGGGTCGTACACGCGCCCGCGGTGCGGTTCCAGCACTTCTACCAGCACCCGGACCACACCGGCCGGGGTGTAGAACTCGCCGCCGCGCTTGCCCTCAGCCTTGGCGAACTTCTCCAGGAAGTACTCGTACACCTCGCCCAGCAGGTCGCGAGCCTTGCTGGCGCCCTGGCCGGTGAAACGGGCCGAGTTGAACAGGTCCAGCAGTTCGCCCAGGCGGCGCTGGTCCACGTTGTCCCGGTTGTAGATCTTGGGGAGCGTGGCGGCCAGGGACTTGTTGTCGGTCATGATGAGCTCCATTGCTTCATCAATCAGCAGTCCGATGGACTTCGGTGCCGCACCGTCCACAGAGTCCAGGCCCTTGGCGTTCTCCGCCAGGTACGTCCAGCGCGCCCGGGGCGACACCCAGAACACGCCGCGGCCGGTGTACTCGTCCACGTCGTCGATCAGCTGGGCGATTTGCTCCTCGTTGAGCCCCTCCGCCTCCAGCTCGGCCTGGATCTGCCCCCGCCGCTCCTCGAAAGCGTCCGACACATACTTCAGGAACACCAGCCCCAGGATTACGTCCTTGTACTGCGACGCGTCCATTGAGCCGCGGAGCTTGTCCGCCGCCTTCCAGAGTGTGTCCTTGAGTTCCTTCATGGTGGACGGGGCGAGGTCCATCTTCACTTTTGGGGGCATTACTTAGTTCCTTCTTCTGGTCCGGCGGGGTCTTGGGGTGTGTCAGGGTGAGGCTTCCGCCCGCTACGCCGTCCGTAAACAGGGTAGCGAGTTCTTCCAGTTGTTTGAGTCGTTCCCGGGCGCGTGCCTGCTCGTGTTGCAGCGTTTCCAGCGCTGTGGCGAGCGGCTGGCGCTGGCGGTCAGGACTCCGGCGCAGCTGCCAGGCCCGCCAGTTCTTGTCCGCCGGCGGCCGTGCGTTGATGTCCGCAGCCACGACGTCCGGCACCAAGCCGCTGGGGTCACCGCGGTCTATCCTCAGGACCCGGGCAGGGAAGACGACGACGGCGCCGCCCTCCGCGTCGACCATTGCGGCGGGACGCGGACTGGTACAGAAGACGACGTCGCCCGGTTCGGTAAGGCGCCCGGCGGGGTACTTGGCGGCAAAGTCCAGCAGGGTGATGAAGCGGGGCCGCGAGTTGTGTGGATCCATCAGTTCCTCGCGGCCGAGGACTCTGCTGCCGGCGTGGCCGTTGGTGTCTTCGGCCTGCACGCGGATGCCTTTGACGTACTTCAGGTTTCTGGCGGTGAGAAGGTCCTGAATCGTAGCTGCGGGGATCCCGTCGCGGGCGCCGCTGGCTTCGAGGGCCGGCAGCAGGGGCCCGGATGTGGGGGAGGACAGGGCCTGGAGCAGTTCCTCGATCCGGAGTGCGGCCTCGGCGCCGGGTGCCGTCGTCGGACTTTTCGCAGCCGGTCCCTTCACCAGCGAACCGTGCCGGGCCAACAGGATGCGGGTCTGCACTAGCCGCGCGAAGCGGAAGGAATGGGCCCGGATGGTGGCCCTGTCACCCATGGAGGCGGCAATGTCGCTGATCAAGTCCTGGCTAACATCAAGCGTCAGGGCGGTGGTGCTGACGTCGGCAACCATGGTCCAGCGGTCCGCGATGGGAACGTCCGCATATGACGGCCCCAGCACCCATAGCGCTTGGGGCTCGCGGGGCTTGGCACGCAACAGTCCCGGCTGCAACCGGACGATGGCCCGGACCCGGCCCGAGCGCAGGAGATCCGAGCGGAGGTTGCCCGTCTCTCCGGAGAGCGCGTCACAGAGAACCCGGGCCGGGGCAATGACGACGCCTCTCTGCGAGTCGTCCATTTGCAGGACGATGTTTTCGATGCCGGACAGGATGCCGGTTGTATTCAGGGACGGGGCGCCCGGGGCAGGATACTGTGCCACGTGCACTGCGGGACCGCTGACCGCGAAGGCTCCTTTGGAGTCGATCTTCACCGGGGCGTTGTCCGTGCCGTGAACTGCCAGGCGCCTGCGGGCCAGCCGTGATGCGCCGCCGTCGTGGTCTGCTGCCAGGAGGGTGGCCGCGGCTGATTCTCCAGCCTGCTGGGTGATGCTGAGCATCACGTCGCTTCCGCCCGGCGTCGAGTCGACGTAGATGGGCCTGCCGTCCAGTGTGGGGGCCAGTTCCATGGCTGCCGCGCCAACAAGCCTGAGTCCAGCGTCTGTGAGTGCAGTGTCCGACTGTTCACGGAGGCCTTCCCTGAACCGGTGGGCCAGCAGCTTCTCGAAGGCTGCGGGGGCACTGAAAGCGCTGTCCGCGAGCCTGTCTGCGAAATTGGCAAGCCCTGGAAGGGCGGAACCAAGTGCCTCGAGCTCGCCATAGAGGAAAACGTCGTCGGGGTCTGCTTCGTCAGCGGCGTCCAAAAGCTGGGCGGCACCCATGGGGCCCAGGCTCTGTCCGCTGATCACCTTCAGCGCAAGCAGCGAGGTGAGCCCATCGAAGGTCTGCCGGCTGTCCCGGGGAGGTTCCGATTCAGGGGAGGTGGGTCGGGCAAAAACGGCGACGTCGTTCCCCGCCTCGGGATTGTTCCCGCGCCCGGTTGCATGGAGCCACGCGCTGATTTCCCCAGCATCGAACTGCTCAACGCCGTTGAGTTGTCCCTTCGCAGCGGGAAACGGCAGCGCCCCGCCGCTGCTTCGCTTGCGCCACATGGAGACCACCGGGCGCTGCACCTGTGCCAGGGCGGCGACGTCGGACAGCGACATGCGCAGCGCCGTACCGGTTGCTTCCATTACTGCCCCAATCAGTCGTGATCGTTGCATCAGCCTAGCGGCCAGGACCGACACGCCACTTTGATGGCTGATAAGGGGCGTTATCAGCCTTGAAGCGGCAATGAGCGTCCGCCTGGCCGTACGTTCGTTCTGCAGCCACGAAGGAGTCTTCCGGAGCTGCGGCGGCGGCGGGAAACCGCACATTGGGGGAGCAGGATCCCGCCGCCGTTTAGCGGTCATCCACGAACAAAGGAAGAGCCATGGCCAACCATCAAACCACTCCATGTCCAGGGTCCTATGAGGCGTTTATCGAGGAAGTCTTCACTGATCCCGCAAGCGGCCAGGCTGCTCCGGCAGCGAAGCCCCGGCGGAAGAAGCGCATCCTGGTGGCGGGCGCCGCCGTTGTACTCTTCGCCGGCGGGGTGGCCGCCGGAACGGTGCTGCCCGACCCGACGGCAAGCCCGGCCTACAAGTCCCTCGCCGGGGAAAAGTCCACTGTTGAGAGGGAACGCGACGAGGCCCTGACCAGCTACGCCGCCGTGAAGGGCAAGTACGACACCCTGCAGAACGGCATCACGGGGCGTGAATCCACGGTCTCGGCCCGGGAAGCCGAAGTATCCAAGGCCGATGCTGCCGTGAAGGCAGCCGAGGCGGCCGTAAAGAAGCGTGAGGACGCGGTAACCGGAGCCGAAAAGACCAAAGCCGCCAACACCGCGGCTGACGGTACCTGGACTGTGGGTTCCGACATCGAGCCCGGCACGTACCGGGCGGCTGCTGCCGTCGGTTCCAGCTGCTACTAAGGCATCTACCAGTCCGGCACGAACGGCAGCAAGATCATCGAAAACGACATCCCCGGCGGCGGGCGGCCCGTCGTCACGCTCTCCCCAGGCCAGGACTTCAACTCAACCCGCTGTGGCAAATGGGAAAAACAGTAGCCACTGCTACTCCGCAGCACCGTCCAATCGCATCACTTGAAAGGCACCACCATGACCAACCAAAACTTTGCCCCTGTCCCGCCGGCCGCCCAGACGCCGGCAGCCCGACCGTTCTACAAGAAGAAGCGCTTCGTTGTCCCCGCAGGCGTCCTCCTGGTGGGAATTCTCATGGGCTCCTGCTCGGGCGGAAGCAAGCAGGCTGCCGACTCCAGCCCGATCGCCTCGGCCACATCGTCCGTCGAAGCGACTGCGCCGGCTGCCGCCGCTCCTGCCGCCCCGGCGGCGGCAGCACCGCCGTCGTCCACTCCTGCCGCTCCGGCGGCCCCTGCCGTGGGCGTTCCATTCGCGGTGAAGATGCGCGACGGCAACGTCGCCAGGATCACTATCGTGTCCGCCGCACGCACCGACTCAGTCACCACCGGCGCGTTCGCTACTCCACCCAAGAACGGCACCTACCTGCTCCTGGACGTGCTCTGGGAAACGGAATCCGGCAAGACAAGCTCCAACCCGCTCTATTTGTCGGCGAAGGATGGCAACGGGCGTAAGGCAGACATGAGCATGTTTGCCGACAACCAGTTGGGCTCGGGCGAGGTGCTTCCCGGGAACAAGGCGCGGGGCAACGTCGCCTTCGACATTGCCCCGGGTGCCGCCACCGTCCTGATTTCTGATCCGCTGCTGCAGGAGGCGGCGCGTATTCAGATTCCGGGATAAGCTCACTTCCGCCTGTGTGCTCTACTGGCGCGGGCCGGTGCAGCGTGGCGAGCAATTTCTTGCCGCCGCATGCGGGACACTGATGACTGCGCGGCAGGGGAGTCTCACCTCCTCTGCCGCGAATTGAATTGCAGCGTTGATAAAGGGCTCAGAGTTGAGCCTGTGGTTTAGAGGGGGACAACTTAAATGACTGAGAGCGATGCTGTCACGCTGGAGACCCAGTTGGATGACGAGGAAGCAAACGCAGACATCGCGAAGGCGGTCAGTGCCCGTCACTCAATTGCGCGCAAGTACGTCATGCGGATTCGGCGCCGGCGTCCGGAGGCAACCCCCGCAGAAGTAATCAGGCTGCTCGAACGTCACTACAGCACGTCAATTACGGCTGCAGGAGCCGCCATCACTGCGGGATCGATCGCAGCTGAAGTTGGAATTGCCCTCATTCCTGGCGGGGGAGTCGCTGCCGCCGGTATCAAGACTGCAGGCAAGCAGGCCGCCAAGAAGACCGTGCAGGTAACCGCCAAGGAAGCGGCTAAGGTGGCCGCGAAGAACATGGCCATGGGCGCGGCGAAAAGCGGCGCCAACCGGATCGCTGCACTGCTCCCTGCCGGGGATCAGCAGCTCCAATTCGAGCTCACAGCGATCTACGGTCTGGCCCTCGCCGACATCCACGGGAAGGCCCTTGACCAGGACCAGGCCCACGCGTTGGTCTACGGGCTGACCAATGAGCGGGTAAGCCAGGAGCAAATTGCCATCATGGCCAAGGACGTCGCGGAGACATCCCCCGACGGTGTCGTGGGCGTTGGCCACAAATTTGCCGCCGCCAGCGGGGACTGGTCCCACTGGGCAACTACCCTGGCTGATACCCTGCCCAGCGGGGCCGCGCAAAGCCTCGTCCGGACTATGCAGACGGGTCAGCTGGACACCGTGCGGGAGACCTTGAACGGAAAACATCAGACGGCGATCGAATACGGCGTGGGTGCGTTGACTGGCGGCGTGAGCCGTTTTGTGTTTGGCCGGGACGTCGTGGAGTCCGCCCGTAAAGCATTCCCTGAGGCTCCGGCGGAGTTCCCGGTCCACCTTGCCCTGCAGATCGAATTGTCCGACGCCGAGGACCAGGAGTCCGAACCCAACCGGGCGCTTGCAGCCTTGGAGGATGCCGCGAAGTCCACGGGAAGCTGGATCACTGGGACGGCCAGCACAGTTGGAGAAGGGGTGGCAACCGGTGCCTCCGCCGTGAGCTCAGGAGTGGCGACCGCCGCCGCGGCTGTGTCCCGCCCGTTCCGTGCTGTTGACGTCGACGGCGATGGTATCCCGGATGAACCGCAGGCCCTCGCCGCGGTGAAGGGCCTTGGAGGTGCGCTGGCTGGAGCCACGGGCGCGGCGGGTGGAAAAGTCGCTGGTTTGTTCAAGTCGCGGAAGCGAGACGCGGCAGACACCCCAGAGAGTGCGTCCCAGGAATGAATCCGGACGCTCGTTGTGCCGAACTGGCCGCCGCCATGGAAGCCGGCTTTATGAAGAACCACTACACAGGAGAGCACTGCCACAGCCTTGCCGACGCCTACATGGCTTCTTTGGCCGCGAGTTCCCTGCCTGAGGACGTAGAGGCGCGCAAGGAATACGACGACCTCGTTGCGTGGTCCCTGAATACCAACGCGTCGCCGGGAGAAGTCGTGAGGACGTTCAACTACATCCGTGTCAAGGCGGTTCGAGTTGCTATGAAAGTTGCCCAGAGGCGCGGCGAGGTCGGCCAGCACGAGTTCCTTTCTTAGGCACGGGGCCGCAACAGTACCTACTCGGACAATTTGGGCCGCACACAGGCGGCACCACTGAAGTTCAGCCGTGACGGCCTCCGCGAGCCCCGCAAACTTTCAAATGAACGGGACGTGATTGCGCTGCTTTCAAGCTCAGGTCCCGGCAAGATCGGGCCCCTTCTGGTGGAAGATCTTCCAACTGGGCCCGCAGCTCACAGGCGTTGTGAGTGGACAACCCAATTGATCTTTGGGACAACCTAACTGGTCTGTGAGATTTGGAGCTAGTTGGTTTCTTTCGGTGCAAGTTGGAGTAATTCTCATCTAGTTGAGCTGTCATGAAGAGCGCGGCCTGCGCGGTATCGCGCAGGCCGCGCTTTGGTGACATTGATTTAGCGCTCCCGCAAGGAGCTGGTCCAGCGTCATTTGCGGGTTGCGTGTAGCCCGAAAAGTGGCGACGGCTTTGTGCTCGTCATCCTTCTTGTTCTAACAATGCCAATGTATTCGTGCGTCCCACAGGACACACGCTCTAGTTCGACGCGCGAAGCACTGTGTAGTGCAGCTAGTTGCTTATAGTCTCAATGATCGGGCTGCTGGTAGGTTGCCCAATTTGCGAAAGGGGTGTCGTGTGGCTATTGATCGCGAGAAGGGCGTCAGAGTTGTCACCGTTGGTGAGCTGTTAGATGAAGGACTGACTATCCCGTCCTATCAAAGGCCCTACAGCTGGGAGCCTGCCACTGCGCTCCAACTTTTCGACGACATCCGTGAGGCATTCATGGCAGAAAAAGCTTTGCCAAATGCGGACCAGACCCGATGGCCTTCATATGTGCTCGGCGCCGTTATCCTCCATAGGGACAACGAGAATGTTCAGATCCACGTTGTCGACGGCCAGCAGCGTCTCTTGACCCTGAAAGTATTGCTGGATCTACTTGATGAGGCGAGCGAAGGCCATATCGAGGTCCTGCCGATCGAGCACGAGGACCCAGCCGCTCGTGTAGTTCTAGTCAGGAAGGAGTTGGCCCGTCGTGTCAAAAACATGGAGGAGCCAACTAGAGCTCTTGCTGACTTCATCCGTGGCAACTGCGAAATCATTCGAGTGGAGACGGATGACGCGGACGAGGCTTTTCGGGTTTTCGACTCACAGAACTATCGGGGCAAGTCTCTGCTGCCACACGATTTACTGAAGGCATACCATCTGCGCGAGATGAGCGACGAGTCTGACGCTATGCGAGAAGCCCTCGTCGAGGGTTGGCAGGATGTCCCCGATGCAGAGCTCGACCGGCTCTTTTCAACGTATCTTTGGCGTATCAAGCGGTGGACGCGTGGACTTTCCGCACCAACTTTCTCAACGCGACACATCGACTCCTTTAAGGGCTTGACACCCAAATCGGCAAACACGCCCGCCGCGCGCTACCACCTCGCTGCTCAAACCGCCGTGCCTATGCTCGGGGCCTGGGTTGAGCACTCCGATGAAGCGAGCCGGATGACCAACCGAACGCGCTTCCAAATCGACGCACCTGTGGTCGCAGGACGGTCCTTCTTCGAGATGGTTACGTTCATGTTGGCAGAATTACGAAGACTCCGCGAAGAGGGCTTCGATGAACAGGACGGGAACGAGGGCAAAGAAAAGTCTTGGGGCCAGTTCGCCTCCACGGACGACGGCTTTCGCGAGCTCCCATCGCGAGCAAGGTATCGATACGTTTCCGAGCTTTACCTGGCAGCACTGCTCTACTACACAAACAGATTCGGCGACGTCGAGATTCGCGAGGCAAAGAGCCGGTTGTTCACGTGGGCCTACACCCTTCGGACGAGCTACCAGCGGCTTCAGCTAGTCACCGTGAACAATCACGCCAGTTCTTTAGAAAACAGTGCATCAGCTTTCGTTCTTCTTCGTAGTGCTGAGACCTCGACCGAACTTCGGCGGTTACGCGTCGAGGTCAAAGGACGAGACGACATGCCAAAGCATGAGCAGGATTTGATGCGCCTCTTGGATCGGTTGGCCGGTTGATGATCGAAAAATTAGCAGCAAATTTGTTTACGGTCGGCGAGCTTTTTGATGAGGTGAAAACGCACTACGAGATTCCAATTTATCAGCGCAACTACGCCTGGGGCGTTGAGCAAATCGAGCAACTCATTGATGACGTGTGGGCGGCAGCACAGGCGGAAGCTGACGATTACTTCTTAGGTAATTTGATAGTGGCCCGGAAGCCTCCCGGCCTCAGGAGGGATGGCGTGACCTTCGAGGTTGTTGATGGTCAGCAACGACTGACAACCCTGTTGATGCTATTGACGCACCTCGGAGTCGCTCCGAAGGCGCAACTCACGTATCAATCTCGGAGGAACGCGACCCAAGCGCTGACGCGCCTCACGACTTCGGACGATGACGAAGGTGCCGGCATCCACCTGGGCTTTCAGGTGATCAAGTCGCGCATGGCGAAGTTCAGGACCCCCGAAGAACGAGACACTTTTCAGAGATTCCTAGAGGATAACGTGCAGCTCGTGCGAGCGATTCTCCCTGTACAGACCGACTTGAATAAGTACTTCGAGATTATGAACACCCGTGGCCAGCAGCTGGAGCAGGTCGACATTATCAAGGCGCGTCTGATGAGTTACCTGCGCAACGAGGCGGGGGAGGTCGAGGACGATAGGGCTTGCCTTGCCTGGGTCTGGGACGCCTGCGCTGAGATGAACTCGTACATCCAAATGGCGCTGACTCCAAGCAACACGGACTTGCGAGACGAAATTTTTAGTCCGAGATGGGACCGCCTTACGGTTTCGACATTCGATGACCTGATCCTCAAGCGGCCGCAGGTTCACGCCCGGAGCGGCGTGAGCCGGAGTGCGGGCGTGAGCTTGGGCGAAGCGCTCCGGCTCTACGCCAGAACCCCTGCGGAGCCAACCGAGGAAGACTCCGAAAGTCGCCGGTTCGAGTCGCCCATCAAGTTCCCAACTCTGCTCCTTCACGCGCTAAAAGTTCTGAGGGAGACGGACGGCGAGGACGACGTCGATGGCCACCTCGACGACGGCAAGTTGATCAAGCTTTTCGAAAGCGATTTCAAACCTCTCTCCGAGAGTCAGCGGTCGGACCGGGTCAAGCGGTTCATCGAGGTTCTCCTGCGATGCAAGTTCGTGCTGGACAATTACGTTCTCAAGCGTGAGTTCACGGCAACCAACGCTGACGACGGCGCCTGGTCTCTTAAACGCCTGACCCGGGGAGAGTCACCGTCCCAAAAAGGCAAACGGACTACGGTCAATGCGCGCTTTCCCAACGCCTTCTCGCCCTACAGGGCGGAGTGGGAAGACACCCCCGTTGACGATGCAACGCGCGACGTGCTGCTGCTCCAATCAATGTTCCGAGTCACCTACACCTCCCCGCGGACAATGCACTGGATTACGAGAATCCTACGCGAACCGATCATCGGCCTGACGCAGCAGGACGCGGCTCAATCGATCCTCGCCGTCTTAAGGACGCACGCGCGCCAGAAGGTGCAGCAAGCATTCTTTGTCGGGTCCCAGCCAGCCGGGTTCAATATTGAGCGGATCGTGTTCACCTACCTTGACTACCTCTTGGCAACGGAGGGTGCCGGTCCTGCCTCCCCGGCCGACCCCAGCTTCACTTTCGTGTACCGGAACTCCGTAGAGCACTTCTTCCCTCAGTATGCCAACCGAGACGATGACGGCTGGGAACTGGTGACGCCTGATGATAAGGAGCTCCACATGTTCGGAAACCTCGCGCTAGTCAGTGTCAGCACGAACTCCAAATTCAGCAACAACTTGCCCCCCTACAAGGCGAACAAGACAGAGATCGTCAGGCAGAGCACCAAACTTCAACTAATGTCGGACTTGGTCAAGAGCGGAACCACATGGGACAGAAAGGCGATTCGCCAGCACGACCGGGCAATGGTGAACGTGCTCCGCGAGGATCTGCGAGAGGCTGGCTACGATGTTGACATCCACTCTGCGGGGATCCTTGACGAGGCCGTCCTAGCGGATTGACCCGTTTCGGGTCTCGCAGTCGCAGGAGGCTCAATGACAGCGGCGGCACGAAGAAATGTACCTCTGAGCTGCCAGGTTGTGACTCCACGTCACCTCTCGATTTCGCCAACTAGGTTAGTAGGCCAGCATCGGCAGTAGTCCACTAAAACCGCGGAACCATGGGGGTCCGCATTTGGCGCTTTCCGCCAAATAAGCTTGGGTCTCACATCCTCCACGATCCCCCCGGATCTTCTGTGAGCAGCAAGGGACTCTGCACACCGAGTGCAGAGTCCCTTGTGCTTTGGTGAGAGGACAGGATCAATGGACGGGAGGTGCTTTTTCAGCCGACTGGCTTGCAGATGTGGTCCAGGGCCTCATTAAGGGTGGACTCGATCCGGCCGTTCAGGTAGTTGCGCTTGTCCGGGGTGGAGGGGTCCTCGAACTCCGTGGGCATCGGTGGCGTTGTCACCGTCATCGCAGCCTGATACCGCCCGTCTCCGCTGCTGACCGCTACAGTCTGGTAATCCCAGAACGAGCCCCGGCCCTCGTGCCGGGAGTCTTTCGAGCATCCGTCCCCGTGCTCCCACACCCCCAGTCCATACGGGCGAAAGCCGGTGCTGGTCTTCATCTCCCGCAGGGACGATGCAGAAACCGCCCGTCCCTGGAAGATTCCGGCCATGAGGAGGTTCAAGTCCTCCATGGTCGATACAGCGCCGCCTGCCGGGTTGCCCACTGCGAACGTATTGTCTGTGGTGTCGACGCGTTCACCGCGCAGTGTCACGTAGCCGTGCAAAAGTCCGGGTTCCTGGAGGTCAACGTGGTCCAAGCTGGTGTTCTTCAAACCCAGAGGGCCGAAGACCTCCTCCTGCATGACCTGAACGAAGGGTTTGTGCCGCAACGTTTGGATGAGGAGGCCGAGTGCGAGGTAGTTCGTGTTCGAGTACTTGAATGACCCCACATCTGCAGAGGTCCACGGCAGGGTACCCGCCAGCTCCAAGCCACGCTCCATGGTGAGCGTCTGGCGGAGGGCCGGGCGGAAGTCGACGTCTTGTGGCAGGGCATCGTTGACCTCGGGCATCCCGGATGTGTGGCTGAGCAGCTGCCTGACGGTGATCGGACCTGGGGGCTTGAGGGTGGACGAGAACCCGGGGATGACGTCATTGACGGGATCGTCCAGGCCGATCAGGTGGTCGTCGACGAGTTTGAGCACAGCCACCGCCGTCATGGTCTTCGTGACGCTGGCGACCTCTGTCCGGTCCGTGGGCTGCGCTGGCGTTTTGGTCTCAAGATCACGGACGCCGTAGGCCTTCGACCACTCGCCCTCAGGCCAGCGGATCTGAACAACGGTGGCCACCGCGCCCTCATCCAGGAACAGCTGGACCTGATTTTCCAGGGAAGCGAAGGGGCTCGGAGAGCTTGATGACGGTGCGGGCTCATCGGTGGAATAAGTGCAGCCCGACACAAGGAGGACGACTGCGAAGGCGGCCCGCCTCCAACCGCGATCTTTCGTGCTCATTGCCGCATCCGCTCGGGACGAGATGACACATTTTTGGCCGCCTGCGACGCCACATCCGGCCAGACCTGCCGCGGCTCCGCCGACCCAGCACCTCAATCTTACGGCTGGCACTCGGGGGCGAGGAAGCCTTCTGCTGCTGCAAAGGCGACGCCGTTCAGCTACCGTCAAGGACGGGCGGGATTTTCATGAAAGGTGACAACATGAGCAAGGTGGACATCAAAGGCAAAGGAACAATGGAGTTGTCCGGCGGTGTCCTTCACCTGACCTGGAAGCGGGGGACCTACATAGGCATCGACGTAGCCAACGCCGCCCTCGCCGCCATCACCACCTTGGCCCAGGGCACCAGGCTGCCGATGCTGGTCGAGATCCAGGGCGTGACCCACTCCGCCGCCGCTCGAAAAGTCTTCCCTGACCAGTCCAGCATTTCGCGTATGGCATTGCTCGGTTCTTCTCCCGTTGATCGCGTCATCGCCATGTTCCGCCTGCCCCTGGCGCCCGCCGGATTCCCGATCAGGTATTTCACTTCCCGCGACAAGGCAATGGCGTGGCTGCTCGAGGACTCAGAGGAGGCAGCCACGGAGCTGGGCAACGCCGAGTAGCCGTCATTCTCATCAGGTCCGGGATCGGGCCGGCGGCGGTTTGGGGGGCTGCATCCGGTCTCGGGATGCTGCTGCCGCCGGCCCTGGTCCCAGGTTCAGAACCTGCCCCAGCAGCAGGATCCTGGCCCCAACGATAGAACCCGTCCCTAAACTGCAACCCATCATGGGCACAAGGTTCGCTCAAGAGTTGCCCCGGCATACAACCGGTTCTCCGGGTTATGCAGACCATCGGCCATCGGCTCCCAAGACCCTCCGGGTCGAACCATAGCTGCGGGAAAACTCTGCCCCTAGGATGACGCCATGAGGAAGTGGGGCGGGATGCATCCCGCGCTCCGGGCGGTGCTGGTTGGCGCGGCGGCCTGCGCCGTTATCCTGGCGGCAGGTCTCATCGCCGGGGAGAGCCTCGAAGACGCCATCGCCAACGCCGTCTTCTACGCCCTGATGATCGGTGGCGGCGTGTTCTTCCTGACGAAGCGGTTCCCGACGGCCGCCGAGAAGCTGGATGAACACGGCACCTTGGTCATCTTCCTGCGATTCCCTGGTTCACCGCCGGGCTCGTTGAGCAGCATCTGGCGGATGGGGATCGCGCGGCCCGGCGCCGAACGGATCGATTTCCAGCCGATCGTGGACGACACCTTGATCCCCAATGGCCGCAGCAAGGCTCTCACCGGGCTTGGGGCTGCGGCGATCCCGACACGGAAGACTGACCGCCACGACCATCAACAGGACGTGCCGTTGGACTTCCAGATCCTCACCCTGGACTCAGACGATGGCGTCATTGAAATCGCAGCCAGCCGGGCTACCCTCCAGAAGATCGAGCGCGCCGTCGGATCGGCTTCCTCATAGCCTTCGGCTGGTTGAGCTCCGCAATCACTCCTCGGGAGGCGTGCAGACATGCCCTTCGGCGTCCACTGGATATCCGCACAGCGGGCATAGTGGACGCCCGGCGCCCACCACCTCACGCGTGCGCTTGGTGAATGCCCGGGCGGTGCCCACCGGCATCCGCACCAACAGCATTTCCGGTGCCTCAGCACCGCCCTGGTCAAAGGATTCGTCGTCTGAATCAGCATCGTCATCGCCGATGGGGTAAGCCTCTATCACCACCTGCGCCGTCGCAGGGTCCCAGCCCAGCCCCATGGCGCCGGTCCGAAACTGCTCCTCAACGGCCTCAAGCGGATCGTTGTCAACCAACTCGATGGGAGTCCCGGTGGGAACGCTGAAGGGGTTGCCCTCAAGGGTGATGAGCTGGTCCAGAATCTCGTCGATCTTCTCTGCGAGCAGAGCCGATTGCTGTTTTTCCAGGGCAATACTCACGATTTGTGCGCCTGCGCGCACCTGCAGGTAGAAGGTGCGCGCCCCCGGGACACCAACGGTGCCGATGACGACTCGATCGGGCCACGCAAACTCGTGAACAAGTGTAGGCATGTCAGTATTTTAGGTGAGGTGTGGCCTGCGGCGTGGTGCGCCCTGCCGGGCCGTGGAGTTCATGGAGCCCGCAAATGGGCCAACAGCAGTCCGATGGGGATGCTGACGCCCATCACCACCAGCAGGGCCCGGTAACCCCATAAAGCCCAACGGGGCTGTGCCCCCGGGCCGCGGACAGTCTGGAACATCAGTGCAAGCGAAGCAACCAGCAGGCCGCCACCGGCATCAACAACCCACGGGTTACCGATCAACGTCCCGCCAATGACTGCTGCGGAGGCGCTGTTCCACGCCACCAGCTCCGCTACGACTTTCCAGCCGGTAAAGCGTTGCGGCGCCAGGAAGTATTGGCCTGCGCCCAAGGCGCCCTGGGCCACTCCTCCGACGAGCACCAGGTACGCAGCTGCCCACGATCCATGCTCAAGATGGAGCGGACCGGTTACTGCCGCAACCAACCCGCCTCCCACAACACATACCAGCGCCACAGCGCCGAAAGCCATGGTCCCCTTCGTAACGCCTCCCGGCGCCACACGTGACGAGTCGCTCATGCGCTCCAAGCTACTGCACTTCGTCAAAGGGCAAGGCGCCGGCTAGTCCATCAGCGAGTAAGAAGAGCCCGTGGGGGTCCGCTGCAGCAGGCCGAAGTCGATCATGTAGCGGCGCAGCAGCACAACGTCGTCGGTATAGCTGAGCAGCCGCTCGTTGACCTGCCTCTCCGTGAGCTTTTCGCCAGGCTCGATGACCTCGTTGGCGATCCGCGCCAGCAGGGCCCGCCGCTCGGCCACGTTCGCTGGATATCGTTCAATCCGCCCAAGCCGCATGAACCTGTCCAGCCCAGTCTGCGGCTGGCGGCGCGGCTGCTGGGCCAGCAGGTCGCGGAATATCGAGTCCGCTGCCACCAGCTCACCCGATGCCTGCTGTTCCACCAGCCCGGACTCAAGCAGGGCTGCGAGGGCCCGGTTCCGCCGCTGCTGCTTCACGTCGGGCAGGACGTCGCCAGGAGCGGCTCCCAGCACGATCTGCGCGTAAGCCGTCCTGGCATCACCATTGCCCAGTGTTGCCAGCACCCGCCGCCAATGCGGGCCGTTCATTCCCGTGCCTCCGGCCATGTCGGTTGTCTCCTCTGCCGCTGACTTACACCCAGGCCTTGGGGTGTGCCGGAAGATCCTAGCCCTGATGCTCTGGCCAGTGAAAGGGTTGTTGACTCGGAAACTGCACGCTTTCCGCAGGATCCCCCAAGGATTCCGGAAGGATCCGGGCGCTGGGGGCCGGCAGGCTGCGAGCCATCAACAATGCCCTTAGGCTCGTGCTGCAAGAGCACAATATTGGGGGAAACATCAATGATCGCTGAGTCAGCACCAGCACATTTAGGGACACGTGTTCCAGGCCAAGGCCGTTATCGAGGAACTGCTGGCCCGGCAAAGGCTGGCGGGCCCGCGCTCCACCCTCCAGAGGATCTTTGGAGTCAACCCGCTCACTCCGGAAAGTTCGCCCTGGTACAAAGGTGCTCTCGGCGAGATCGCCGTGGAGAGGATTTTGGCAAACCTGGGTCCGGAGTGGCTTGTACTCCATGCCGTCCCGGTAGGGACTGGTTCCTCGGATATCGACCATGTCCTGGTAGGACCTGCCGGAGTCTTCACCGTCAACACAAAGAACCACTCCGGCCAGCCAGTCTGGGTGGCGGGCCGGACACTCATGGTTGCGGGGACGAAGACCCGGCACCTCTACAACGCGGCGCACGAAGCAGCGCGCGCCTCAAAACTGCTGACCGCCGCGGCGCGCTATCCGGTCAAGGTGACAGGCGTCGTCGTCATTGTTGACCCGAAGAGCCTGACCATCAAGGCGCGGCCCGAGCAGGTGGGGGTGGTCACCGAAGCCCGACTGCTGCGCTGGTTGCAGGGGTTCAGGCCGGTGCTCAGCCGGGAGGAAGTGGCCCGCATCTCCGCAGCCGCCGTTCAGCCAGGAACGTGGCACAGGCGCCCGGCTCCCCAAGGTGACCAGTTGGGGCTGCAACGGAACTTTGACGCCCTGCGGCACCTCGTGGACCAAGCACGACGGCGACGGGCAGCCTGGGTGCTGAGCGTACCGGTAGTGGTCTTCCTGGCATTGACGAACGGGGCACACCTTGGCGCCGCCATCCTCCAGGGACTGGGCGGGCGCTGACGGGTTCCCACGGGACATTCGGCCCTGGAATCAGGCAGGACGTCGTTGCCAGACTGGGCGGATGCGATCCGGCATGCGATTGGTCCCTGTCCTGGTGGTTGCGGCTGTCATCTATGTCCGCTGGGTTCGCCCATGGCAGCTCACCTGGGGTGCAACGCCGGAGGAGGTTTCCAGGCAGCTGCCCGGCGATGACCTCGTGCCGAAACCAACCTTCAATGCCACCAGGGCCATCACCATCACCGCGCCGCCGGAGAGAATTTGGCCATGGCTGGTGCAGGCCGGAGTGACCCGCGGCGGCTGGTACAGCTATGACCTCCTCGATAACCTCGGCCGGCCAAGCGCACGCCGCATCATCCCGGAGCTGCAGAACCTGGCGGTGGGCGACATCGTGCCGATGAGTCCCGACGGCAAACACGGCATCCCGGTCCGCGCGATGGAACCTCCCCGGTCCATGGTCTGGGGCACGCCGGGGGACACCAGCTGGACGTGGCAGCTTGACCCCGCCGGCGCGGGCTCAACGCGGCTTATCAGCCGCATCCGCTCGCGGTACCGGTGGTTCTCACCGGCCATTGCCTTCTCTGCTCTCGTCGAGTTTGGTGACATCTGGATGATGCGCAGGATGCTGCTCAATATCCGCGAGCGTGCGGAAACTGTGCCGCAACAGGGCGGCGGGCCCGGGGGACCGGTTACGCGTTCCCGTCCTTGGCATAGAGGGCAAGGAGATCGCGGCTGAACTCGTGCGGGGATGTTTCGCACGGACTGTGCCCGCCCCTGTATACCCCTATCCGTGCGCGGATTGCCTGGGCAAACAGCCGGTGCAGCTGGAGCGGCCACAGGTCATGTTCGCCCACGGCCACGAATTTGGGAAGCGGCGCCTCCGCCAATTGGGCCCGAAGGTCGGGAACGCTTTGCATCAGGGTGTAGATATCGCGGACGGAAGCGCGGCGGGTGAAGCGGAAGCGGTAGTTGACGAACCGCTGGCGTCCTGGCGGTACGTGTGCCACCCTGCCGCTCCGGATCCCCCAAATCAGCAGGGCTGCTCCGGCCCGGCCGTTCACCCACGTGCTGAAGCGGCCGATGCGGCTCACGCCGCGGAAGCTCTGGCCAGGTTCCGGCGGGCACCCAAGGAACGTGATGGACCGGAACAGTTCGGGCCGCTGCGCGTAAGCGAGCTGGGCGATGATGCCCGCGAAGGAATAGGCCACAACGTGGGCGGGGGTGGCTGTGGTTTCCAGGACGGCCAGGAAGTCGTCCACGAACAGCTGGTAGTCATAATGCTTCCTGGGCGGCACCAGGTTCTCCGGCCCGGCGCCGGCTGACTGGTACTGGCCCGCCAGATCATAGGCCAGCGGGTAGTAGCCGGCCCCGGCGAGGTCCGGCATCATAAGCGAAAAATCCTCTTTCGACCCCGTGGCACCGGGAACCAGGACGACGCAGGGGTCATCCGGATTGCCCAGCGCCAAGGCGGCCAGCTTCCCGCTGGGAACGTCGATGGTGAACTGCACGGCGCCCGGTGGCGGGACCGACCAATCGACGTCGCCCAACCCGGCATCCAGCAGGGCGGCCGCATCCACGCGGGCAGAACCGAACTCCTCGGGGTCAACCCCGTACTCTTTCCGGCCCGGCTCCGCCATGGTCCCAAGATAGTCCAACAACCCTACATCTGGCCGCCATCGAGGATCCGCCGCGCATCCTCCTGCGCCCGGAGTGCCACGTCCGTGACCACCTCACCCTTCATATGGCCGCCCCCGGAGATGATGCTCCGGAGTTCGGTTACGGTCAGTGGCGGGCTGGCGCTGTGCGCCACGGCATGGCAGTTGTGGCAGAGCGGAACGAGGTCTGCAATGGGGTCAAGCTGGTAAGGGCCGTCAAGCATCGATGGGGGAGCCAGATGGTGGACGCCCATCACCCCCGTCCCGGCTGCACCGTAGGCGGACTCGAAAGAGAAGCCGCAGGCGGCGCAGGAGGTGCCATGGAACGCCAGGCAAGCCCGGCGCGCATCGGCATCCCGCTCGTAGCGGTTTACCTGCATGGTGCTGACGGCCTCCGGCGGAATGGTTCCGCCCGCCACCCCCGAAGGGTCCGCCGTGGAGGGCCCGTGGTCCCGCCACAGCCGGCGCAGTACAGGCACGGACGACGGCGGCAGGGTCACCAGGGACGCGCCCTTGACCCTGGTACGCAGGTCATTGGGGAGGGCCCCGGCCAGGATGCCGGGACGGATCTGCTCGCCGAGCGGCAGGAGTGAATCCAAAGCCAGCGCGAAGAACCAGCCAGCGGGGGCGGCGTCCGCGCGGGCGGCAGCCTGGTACGGCTCGGACGTCACGAACCCGTGGCCGATCAGGCCGCTGGCGGCGTCGGTCCCGCCCTCCAGGAGGAGCCATGCCTCGGTCCCCGGGCTGACGTCAGGATAAAAGTCTGTGCCCCAACGGTCCAGGAACGTGCCGGACCGGGCCACCAGCGCGACGGCGGCACCGTAGTTCCAGCGGCGCAGCAGCTGTGTGTCGCAGCCGAGAATTACTGCATGTCCACCGAACCCCAGACCACCAAAGGGTTGTCCACTCAAACCCGCCACGCGCCGTCGACCCCCAAACCCAGGCAAGGGGACTTAGATCGGTTCCTTGGCCAGCGCCTTGGTCTTTGCGGGCGTCTCGCGTCCCAGGCGTTCATCAAGCGTGACGCGCAACCGCGCGGCGGCAACCTGGACACGGTGCTCGGCCGGGGTGGCCTTTTTCTGGACGGGCTTGCCGGCGCTGTTCCGCGGAGCATGGACAAAACGGTGTTCAGGCGACGTTGCGCTCATGGTCCAACCTCCTTGGTACTGTCTTCATCCGTCACTCCATTCTCGCCTAAGTCGTGGCGGTCGTCCACGAAGGCCGGCTCCTGCCCGGAACCGGCGTCGGCCTCAGCCTCGTCCCCGTTCTCGTCGCCGGACACGCTCTTCCAGGCAATGTCGAACAGCTCGAGCTCCTCGTTGCGTGCCAGTTCGCTCCTGGCCAGGACTTCCAGCGTCGCCAACCCAAGCGCCTTGGTCCCTTCATCGGGATCCAGCGCCCGGTCCAGCGCCCACTGGGTCCGGCGCCACCATTCCGCTCGGCTGTCCGCCTCGGTCTTTTGCTGCAGGGCGTTGGCATCGGCTTCGCGGTTTTGTTCCAGTGCGGTTTTGTCCGCGGCGGTGCGCTGCTTCAGGGTGCGCCAGTTGATGTAGAAGGCCAGCAGGGCAGCGATGAGGACAGCCAGGGGTCCCAGCCCGGCCAGGATGACCCACCAGTCCGCCGGTCCGGAATGGACCACGACGTCCAGCGGGCCGGGGGAGGGAACAGGGGTCATCGGACCAGCTTAGGCGGGGGCCCGTTCGGCAGCCGGCTGACACTCGCAGCCCGTTGCATCAGCCGCCATGCCGTGAAATGAGGACCGGCCCGCGGGCGTGGTGCAAAACCGCGTGGGCGGTGGACCCGAGGGTCTCCCTGAGGATGCCGCGGCCCTGGGAGCCCACCACGACAATTCGGGCTTCTTCAGCGGCTTTGAGGATGGCGTGCGGGACCGAGCTGTCCGTGAGCACTGCACCGTCAATGCGAAGAGCGGGCGCCGCGTCAGCTGCGCGCTTCAGGGCTGACGCCAGGATGTCCTCGTCCTGGGCCGCGTCCTGTCCTTCCGGCAGCTGATAGCCGGCGGGCTGGTGCCGGACGTGGACCACCCGGAGGGGTGCCTGCCACGCCGACGCCAGGGCGCACGCATCGTCCAGTGCTGCGGGGGAACCTGAGGCATCGACGGCGGCGACGACGGGCCCGTCCGGATGGAGTTCCTGCCGGATCACGGCAACAGGGCAGGTGGCCGTGGCTGCCAGTTCCAGGCTCACGGAGCCCACGAGGAGGCCAAGGAAGCCGCCCAGCCCGCGGCTGCCCACCACGAGCATCCGTTCACCGGTGGAGATCCCGGCCAGGAGCTGTGCAGGCAGTCCATGGAGCAGGGTGCTCCTGATCTGAAGCCCGGGTACTTCCGCGGCCGCCAGCGCCACCCCGTCCTCGAGGATGGACCTGGCCGACTGTTCAAGGCCGCTGCCTGACACGCCTGGAACCGGACCAAGGTGCCGGGTCAGCAGCGGCCATAGCGAACAGTGCACCACATGGAGGGGGCAGTTGGTTGCCTGCGCGTGGCGGGCCGCCCAGCGGATGGCGGCCGCAGCCTCATCAGAGCCGTCAAAGGCCGCCACAATGGATCCTGAATTCTGCGTCATGTCACAGCGCTCCTGATCATCACGATCCCCACCGGCGGGACCTTCGGCCCTTTGGCGGCCTGCTCCTTGGTTTCATGCTGATTCTAGACAGTGGGGAGGGACATGGGCAGCATAGCGGGCCGGATCGCCGTGATGGTGCTCGCTTTGGCCGCCTTGCTGGTGGGGGTTGCGGCGCCAGGCATCGCTGTGGCACCGGTCGCTGTCATTGTGGAGGACACGGCAGGGGTGCTGGACCGGAACACCCTGGTTCCCGCCGTCGAACGAATCCAGTTCTATGAGCCCACCCGCGTTGCCGTCTTCACCTATAACGGCAAGCCGGAGGACAACCTCAATGAAGAGGTCCTGAAGTTCGCACGGTCCAGGCATCCGGAGTGGATCAGCCCCGACGGGCAGAAATGGGCTGACGGATTGTTCATCTTCGCGCTCGATCCGGTGGGCCGGCATGTGGGGACGTACATGGGGGAGGACCGGAAAGTATCGCTGGAGCAGCGCAGCGACATCCAGGACGCGTCCAAGGACCTGTTCCGTGACGCTCAGTGGACCGACGGCACCGTGGCCGGCATCCGCCGCGGCGCAGAGCTCATCAACCAGCCCTGGTACCGGTCCGCAGCTTTCCTGGTCACCGCGTGGGTCACCGCGGGAATCGCGGCCCTGGGCGCGGCCGCATGGCTGATTGTCCGCACCGTGACCAGGACGGGGTGCCGCCGGCAGATCGAACGCGGCGACCGCAGCTACTCCAACGTCAGTATGGACCTGGACGTCACGGAACTGAATGCCGGCACCATCCCCGAATCCTCCCGCTACGGCAGCCAGGTCCTGGAGAAACACCGAACCTTCCTCAGCCGGTACGCCGCCGTTACGGAGCTGTCCAATCAGGTGCACGCGTTGGGCGGGCGGGCATTGAGCAGCCGGAAGAACCTCAAGCTTGCCCGGAAGTTCGCCGACAGCGCCGCCGAGCTGGATGCGCTGGATGACGTCATCGCGGACAGCAATGCTTTACTGAACCGCGCTGACACTTGGCCCACTGCCTGGGACCGGCAGCTGGCGCCTTTCCGCAAGGACCTGGCCGGACTGGAACAGCTCCTTGCCAAACGCCACGGGCAGGGGGACTCGGCCACGGCGACGGCGTTGCGGTCCTTCCGGGACGAAAGCCTGCGGGAGATCGAGCGGTGGACCGCTGAACTGGCCGACCGGCGGATCACGCCGGAAGAGGCGCTTGACCGGCTCTATGCGGCACGTTCGCGGCTCTCGGAGCTGCTGGAGAACCATGCCGAAACAGTCATCCAGGGATTCGCCAGGAATGACCGCGAAGCACGCCTGATGCGCGAACAGATGGAAACGGCCCACGGGGGCATGGACCACCACAGGCAGCGCACCTACGAACCGAGCATCCTGGGCACGGTGTACCCGTCCTACACGTTCTTCTCCGTGGCCACCTTCAACTCCGGCTTCAATACCGGGGTCAGCAGCGTCAACTCGGCCAGGGGCGGCGGCAGCACCACCGGGTATGGCAGCAGCGGTGGCAGCTTTTCCGGTTCCGGCAGTTCTTCCGGCTTCTAGTACAACAAGACCTGCGCAGTGCCGCCGCACGCCCCCAAGGGTGCCACGCACACAGGAGCCGCCCGCACACAGGAGTGGGGCCCGTCGTTGGACGGGCCCCACTCCTTCAATGTGTGCGCGGACTATACGCCTATGGCACGGCGGGTGCCGCCGCCGAACCGACGTGGCCCGGCTTTATGCGGCTCCAACGGAGTTGAGCCTCCGGGCCCTGCGACGGACGGCGTAGCGCAGGTGCGGTGGGGAAGCGAGGAGAACGCCTTGCGGAGGCGGCGCCACGTCCTGGATTAAGCCGGTGCCTGCGCATTCACGTACCTCTTCGATGGCGGCGGCCGCCGCATGCTTGTCGGTGAACTGCCCGGAAACAGCCAGCACATGTCCGCCGGGCATCACAAGCCGGAACCGAATCTGTGCATCATCATCGACAAACAGTTCGAACGTACCTGCCATAAGCCTTGTTCTCCTCAATCATCCTGCCTCCGGTGAGGCGCGCGGTGCCCGGATCCGGCACAGCAAAAACCCAAGGCGCACAACCCCAGCGTGGTGCACCTTTCGACCTCATCCACCATCTCAAACACTCCGGCCCGCTTTTAGGGACCAAGGTCCCTGATCGCAGGCGCGCGGGAGACGCTAGTCAGCCCTGCGCGACAGGCGGATCAACGCAATTCCCGTGGCGATGAACCAAACCCACAGCAAAACGCCGTAGCCCCAATAGAAGCCGGGGGCTGCGTGGCGAAGCACTTCGCTGACCACTCCCAGTGCGCCGGTGGCAATGCCAATCCACGCGAGGTACCGGGGGAAGGATGCCTTGTCGGCCCGGAGCATCGCCAGCCCCATCAGGAGGATCCCAAGGGCGGAGAGGGCGCCAACGATGGCGGGGGTATTGTTCTCGGCAATGATGGCTTCAGCCGCGGTGGCGTAGGTCCTGCGTTCGTCCTCTGTCCCGGCAGCCATGAAGCGGTCGCTCAGATAGACCAGGTTGAGGGAGCCGCGGCTGCTCACCGGTACGGCAAGCAGCAGCGCCCACGGCAGGGCACCGAAGACCAGCGCTATCAAGGGCAGGCTTTTCCGGTAGGCCGACAGGGCCACGAAGAGGGCTGCGAAAACAAGCACGGGGAAGATGTTCGGCAGGATCCACAGGATCTGCTCGGCCACATAGCCGGCCTTGTTCGACGCGATGAACTCAAGGGTGGCCGCTCCGCCGTGAACGGGCGGGGGAGCCATGAAGTCGATCACCAGGGCAGTGATCAGCAGAAACACAAACAGGATCGACGACGCCCCCGCGACGAGGTAGAGGAGCTTCCAGCCCTGGTGGTCGCCAGCTTGGCTCGCGCCACCGGCTGCAGATGGCCCACGGGCTGCAGATGGCCCGCGCCGGACGCCTGGACGGCTGGTCATGATGGACGGTTCCCGGTCATGCCTTGACTCTGCTACCCGTCCCGCGCGCCAGATAGTGCCATTCGGCCCGGCCCAACCCTGGGTTGGTCCGGCTTCCGTGACCAAGGACCCTGGGCGGCGGAGCGGGCTTCCGGAAGACTGCTGGGTTGAATCATGATTTCGCGCCCGGAGGAAGACATGGCGACAAATACCCCGCAGCCAGGAGACGGCACGGAGGAACGGTTACGGATAGAACTGGAGGACGCCGCATCGAGGAAATGGTGGGCGCGCATCCTGTATACACTTGGTTCGCAGTACGGGCGGACACAGCTGCGGTTCGTGGGAAAGGCGGAGGACGGCCGGCGGCTCTACACCGGTGATACTTTTCCCGGACCGCCGCTGAACCCGACACCTCCCGAGGAAGCGTGGGCACCTGGTCTGCAGGCCAGCCTCGGGCGGCTGCGGCAGGAGATTGCCGGCGACGGATGGGCTGAAACCAGCCGCGGCGCGCAGCCCTGGGAACTGACGTTCAGCCGTCGCCGGGTTTCCTAGCCGCCGGGCTTCCCCGGCCCGTACCCTGTCCGGGCCGGTCCTGCAGTCCCGGCCTCAGGCGACCGGCCAGACCACCCTGGTCTGCCAGGTGGCCGGATCCGGCTGCTGTTCCGGGTCGGTCAGGTAGTACTCCCACATCGAGTCGGCAGGAGAGGCGCCGTCCGCTTCCATGCTCTTCTTTATGGCATCGTACGTGCTGCCCAGGGTGTCATAGGGACCCGTGTGGATGGCTTCATAGGCGTCGGTATCAGGAAGTGCTCCGCTGGCCACTTCGCCGGTGCCGTGGAAGTCCCCGGCGACTGGGAAGCCGGCTTCGACATCCACCGTTTCGCCGGGCATTCCATGGTAAAGCGCGAACGGCGGGCCGGCAGGGCTGCCGCCCTGTACCTGGACCGCTGCCATCACGGCACCGAAGGCCCGGCCGAAGAAGCTGGTGAGTGCGTCCATGGGAACGCGTTCACGGACGACGGCGACTGGTTGCCCGGTGATATGGATCTTTCGCGGCTGCCCATTCTCGGTCATGGCTTCAACCTTGCCACCCGGACCGCGGCGTGACAGGGCCATAGGACCCTACAGTCCAACCCTTTGATCAGCCGGCGGCGTCGTACGCTTCCAGCATCCAGCGGCGGACCTCGGCATCGAGCTGCGTGCTTTCCGTGAGCTCCAGGTGGTGCATCCAGGTTCCCGGGGCCGGATGGACAACCTGCTTGAAGCGCGGCGAGTCCAGGTTGCGGGGCAGTGCGAGGGACAGCACCAGCGGAACCGTGGATTTCACGTAAACCCCCGGCCTCCAGAGGTAGGCGTACCCGCGGCGCCGGCGGAAAGAGATCTGGCTCTTGCTGACCCGGATCTCATGGGGACCCAGTTCCGCTGCCAGCCGCTCCGCGGCCCGGTAAAGCTCCTGGGCGTCCGGTGCGCCGTCGAAGAACCGCTCCACCGTCCAGGGCATGGCTTCCATGGGAACTCCGGGTGTGTGCGGCGTGGTTTACCTTCAGCTTTCCCCGTGACCCGGCGCCCCGGCAGGGCCAAAGGTCATACGCGGGCTGCCGGGGCCAAATGCCCTAGCCCGATTGGTTGCCTCAGGGTAGGTTCAGCTTTATGCGCGATGACCATCATCATGCCCTGCCAAGGGGTGCTGGATGAGGAAGCAGGCAGCCCCGCCTGCGGCAACCGGTGGGAGCCCCCGCAGCTTTGACGCCGAGGAATCCGCCGGCTCGCCCGTTGAACATGCTTGGGGCTCCGTCAGGCGGTACCCCCTCGTCGCACTGACCTGCCTGGTGCTCCTGGCCACGTTGGTGCTGCTGCAGTTCAATCTGGAACTGCAGGTCCGCGTGCTCGCATCGGCCTACGCAGCCGTCATCGTGGTGGCCCGTGCGGCGGGCATGGTCCGGTCCCTGCGTGAGGGACGCTGGGGGATCGACCTCCTGGCCCTGACGGCGATCGCCAGCACCGTGGCGGTAGGCGAGTATCTCGCCGCCCTGGTGGTAATCCTGATGCTCACCGGCGGGGAGGCCCTGGAAAACTTTGCCCAGGGACGCGCGGCGCGTGAACTGCGGTCACTGCTGGACAGGGCGCCGCGTTTTGCCCACCGCGAAGGGGCTGGTGCAGTACTCGAGGACACCCCCATCGGCGAGGTTGCCCCGGGCGATGTGCTGGTGGTCCGGCCTTCGGAGCTGGTACCCGTTGACGGCGAACTCCTGTCCGATTCAGCCAGCCTTGACGAATCATCGCTCACCGGCGAAAGCCTGCCGGTGGAACGCACGCGGGGGCAGGCCCTGCTCAGCGGGGCGGTGAACGGCGTTGCGGCCATTCGCATGCGTGCCTCGGCCACTGCCGCCGATTCGCAATACAGCCGGATCATCGCCTTGGTTGAGGAGGCGTCCAACAGCCGGGCGCCGGTGGTCCGCCTCGCCGACCGCTACGCCGTTCCCTTCACCCTCCTTGCCCTGGCCATGGCGGGGACAGGATGGTTCCTGTCCGGCGAACCGCTGCGCTTCGCCCAGGTCCTGGTGGTGGCCACGCCCTGCCCCCTCCTCATCGCAGCGCCGGTGGCATTCCTTGCCGGTACCAGCCAGGCCGCCCACAAGGGCATCATCATCAAAAACACCCGGACCCTCGAGCAGCTTGCGAAAGCCCAGACAGCTGTCTTCGACAAGACCGGAACGCTCACGTCCGGTAGCCCCGTCCTGGACAGCATCCAGGTGGCACCGGGCTACGGCGAGGCCCTGGGCAGCCAAAGGATCCTGCAGTTGGCTGCCTCCGCGGAGCAGTACTCCTCGCATGTGCTGGCAGGCTCCGTGATCGAAGCCGCCGGGGCAGCCGGCCTGGGACTCCTGACGGTGCAAGAGGCCAGGGAGAACGCCACCCACGGCGTGGAAGCCGTCTGTGACGGCCAGCGGGTAGTGGTGGGTAAGGCCGGCCTGGTGCGCAGTTCATCAACCGGTTTCCGGGAGGCTGCAGTCCGCAGCGGCCAGCTGGCTGTATATGTGGCAGTGGATGGCAGGTACGCCGGCGCATTGGTCATGAAGGACCCGCTGCGCCGCAATGCCGTGGACACCCTGTCACGCCTTAACAGCCTGGGTGTGCGGAACACCATGCTCCTGACCGGTGACGCCCACGCCACGGCCGCGCATATCGCCGAAGAAGCGGGAATCGGCCGCATCCAGGCTGAATGCCTTCCGGAGGACAAGGTCAACGCCGTGGCCGGCATCCTGGAACGGCCGGTCCTGATGGTGGGCGACGGCGTCAACGATGCCCCGGTCCTTGCCGCAGCGGACGTGGGAATCGCAATGGGCGCCAAAGGTGCCACCGCAGCGAGTGAGTCCGCGGATGTCGTGGTCATGTTGGACGACGTCTCGAAAGTTGCCCAGGCCGTGGCCATTGGAAAGCGGACCGTGGCGGTGGCGTTGGTCAGCATCTGGACCGGGATAGGACTCAGCCTGGTGCTGATGGCCATCGCCATGACGGGGTACATTCCCGCCGTCGCCGGTGCCCTACTGCAGGAGCTGGTGGATCTGGCCACCATCCTGAACGGCCTGCGGGCTCTGCACGGCGAGGATCGGACAGGCAAAGCGGACCGGAAACAGGCAGCGCAACCAGGGCCGGCCACTTCCGCTTGATACCGCCGGAATGGCACCTGCGGAGGCCGGCGGGCATGACCTTTGGCCCTTCCCGCCGTAGTCCCCAGCCGGGATCGTGGTGTCCATGAATGCAGAAACAGGGGCCAAGCCCGTCATCGTGGGTGTTGACGGTTCCGAGTACTCCTCCGCCGCCCTCCGCTTCGCGGGCACGCTGGCAGCCCGGCTGGGCACGCGGCTCGAAGTTATCTCCTGCGTCGGGATGCCGGACTACCTGGTGATGTCACGCCTGGAGGGGGCGGACCGGCAGTTCACCGCCAGGCTTGAAGATGCTGCAGGGCGGCTGGTCGAGGATGCCCTGGGCCGGGCCTTTTCCGGCGAACGGCCGGAAAACATCGACATCACCATCAAGTTCGGCCCGCCGGCAAAGGTGCTGGTGGAGGAGAGCCGGCGTGCACAGATGCTGGTGGTGGGAAGGCACGGGGAAGGCGGCCTGCTTAAGTCGGCCATGGGCTCTGTCAGCATGGCCTGCGCAGCCCACTCCAACTGCCCCGTGCTCCTGGTAGGGCAGGAGGCGGACGCTGTGTGAGGGCCGCGGAGGGCCTGAGCTCTGAACAGGCGGCGCAACTCCTGAAGCAGGCGGGGCCCAACCAGCTTCCCACGGAAAAACCCGTATCCCAGTGGCGGAAGCTCTGGGGGGAGATGACGCACTTCTTCGCCCTCATGCTGTGGTGCGCCGCCGGGCTGGCCTTCATCGCAGACATGCCGCAACTGGCAGTGGCGATCATCGTCGTCGTCATTGTCAACGGGGTGTTCGCCCACATCCAGCAGGAACGTGCCCAGCACGCCGCCGCGAGGCTGCGGGGGCTGCTGCCCGCCGACGTCGTGGTCCGGCGGGACGGGACGGTGCGCAAGGTGCACGCCAGCGAACTGGTGGTTGAGGATGTGGTGCTGCTGGCCGCCGGGGACCGGGTGCCGGCAGACCTGGTCCTCCTGGCGGCCTCGGCCTGCGCGGTGGACGAATCGATGCTGACAGGCGAAAGCGATCCGGTGCCGAAAGCGGCCGGCGACCAGGCATGGGGCGGAACCTTCCTGGTCAATGGCTACGGGGAAGCCACCGTCTCCGCGACAGGTGCCAGGACCAGGCTGGCAGGGATCGCAGCCCTCACCAGTGGGGCGGTTCCTCCCCCCACACCGCTTTCCCTGGAACTGCGGCGGATTGTCCGGGTCACGGCCGGCATGGCCCTGGGGATTGCGGCGGTCTTCTTCCTGGCTTCGCTGCTGGTGGGTTTCCAGTGGCGCGATTCGTTCCTGTTCTCCATTGGCGTTGCCGTGGCGCTGGTCCCCGAAGGGCTCCTTCCCACCGTCACACTGTCCCTGGCCATGGGCGCCCAACGCATGGCATCACGCAATGGATTGGTCCGCAACCTTGAAGCCGTGGAAACCCTGGGCTCAACCACCTTCATCTGCACCGACAAAACAGGGACCCTGACGCAGAACCGGATGAACGCCGTCGAGGTTTTCACGCCGGAAGGGGCCATCCAGGTGACGGGCCAGGGGTACGCCCCCGAGGCGCATATCGAGGGCCGCGGCGTGGAGCTGGCAGCCCAGGCAGCGCTCGCCGCCCGTACCGCTTCCCAGGGCCGTGCTGAACTGCACGACGGAGAATGGCGCGCCCAGGGTGACCCGATGGAAGCTGCCATGGACGTCCTGGCCCGCAGGCTGACGGGTACGGTGTCCGGTCCTGCACCGTCCCGGCGTCTGCCATTCGATCCAGTGCGCCGCAGGGAGTCCGCCATTGTGGGGCCGGACCTGTTCTGCAAGGGCGCCCCCGAGACCGTCCTTCCGGTGTGTGAGTCCGTGCCGGGACCGGTCAAGGAACAGGTGGAGGTGATGGCAACACGCGGACTGCGCGTCATAGCGGTGGCACGGCGACGGCTCGGTGGAGTCCCAGAGGAATGGCAGTCCAATTCCGCAGCGGAGCTCGAGACGGGCATGGAACTCCTGGGCCTGATCGGGCTGCAGGATCCACCCCGGCCGGATGTTGGAGACGTGATCCGCGCAGCGCGGCAGGCAGGGCTGAGGGTGGCCATGATCACCGGTGACCACCCTGCCACTGCCGCCGCGATTGCCCGGCAGATCGGCCTGACCGGGACACCGCAATACGTGCTGGAGGGCGCCGACCTTCCGGAGGACGAACAAATGCTGGGAGCCCTCCTGGACCGTGACGGCGTGGTGGTCAGCCGGGTTTCACCGGAGCAGAAGCTTCGGGTGGCCAAGGCGCTGCAGTCCCGCGGGCACGTGGTGGCCATGACGGGCGACGGCGTCAATGACGGTCCTGCGCTCAGG
The DNA here is from genome assembly GCF_059414985.1 of Arthrobacter sp. SAFR-044. Taxonomy (NCBI): domain Bacteria; kingdom Bacillati; phylum Actinomycetota; class Actinomycetes; order Micrococcales; family Micrococcaceae; genus Arthrobacter; species Arthrobacter sp. SAFR-044. Next base: position 144,071 of record NZ_JBPFDN010000004.1, read on the forward strand.
GAGGCGGACATTGGGGTGGCCATGGGCCTGAGCGGAACCGACGTGGCGCGTGAAGCCGCCGACCTGGTCCTCCTCGATGACCATTTCGGCACCATTGTGGCCGCCATCGAACAAGGCAGGGCTACCTACGCCAACATCCACCGGTTCCTCACCTACCACCTGACCGACAACGTGGCAGAACTGACCCCCTTCGTCATCTGGGCGCTCTCCGGGGGCCACTTCCCGCTTGCCCTGGGCGTGCTGCAAATCCTGGCCCTGGACATCGGCACCGATCTGCTGCCGGCTTTGGCCCTTGGCGCCGAACCTCCGGGCAAGCGGGTCCTGGCCCGTCCGCCCGAACGCAGGCACCTGATGGACCGGCAACTGATCATTCGCGTCTTCTGCATCCTGGGCCCGGTGGAGGCGGCCATGGAAATGGCCGTTTTCTCCGCGGTCCTGGCCGGTGGCGGCTGGACCCGGGGAGAGGTTCCGGAGGCATCGCTGCTGATGGCCGCCTCCGGCGCGGCCTTCACCGCCGTCGTCCTGGGCCAGCTCGCCAACGCCTATGCCTGCCGGAGCGCCACCGTGCCCCCCTGGAAGCTGGGGTGGGGGACCAACAGGCTCCTGGTGTGGGCCGTGCTGGCTGAAGTGGCCATCCTGGCCGTGTGCCTGTACGTGCCGTCCCTCGCCGCATTGCTGGGCCAGTCCCCGCCGCCGCCGGAAGGCCTCCTCCTCGCGGTTCTCGCAGCCCCCGCCGTCCTGTTGGCGGATTGGATCCACAAATCCTTCCGGGCGCACCTGCGGCGCAGCAAGGACCAAAGCCTCTGACTGCCCCGGGAGCCCCGGGCAAGAATCGAGCCATGAGTGCCACCGCTGAATCCTCCCTTACAGACACGAACGTCATGTGGATCGAAGACACCGGGATCGCGGACATCGCCTCGGTGGGAGGGAAGAACGCTTCGCTTGGTGAGCTCAGCCGGGCACTGAAGTCCGCCGGCGTCAAGGTTCCCGAAGGGTTCGCCACCACGGCCTCCGCCTACCGCGCTTTCCTTGCCGCCAACAACCTGGAACCCCGGATCCGGAAGCACATCGAGGACCAACGCGCCGGGCGGTCGACCCTTCGCCAGGCCGGGGCGGCGATCCGGGAGCTGTTCCTGCAGGCCACCTTCCCGGCGGACATTAGCGCCGGCATCCAGGAACATTACCGGACCCTGTGCCGGCGCGCCGGGCAGGCCCAGGCAGCCGTTGCGGTCCGCAGCAGTGCCACGGCCGAGGATCTTCCGGACGCCAGCTTCGCCGGCCAGCAGGAAACCTTCCTGAACGTGGCAGGGGAACGCGGCGTCCTGGAGGCCTGCCGGCGCTGCTACGCTTCCCTTTTCACGGACCGGGCCATCAGCTACCGCGAAATGAAGGGCTACGACCACCTGGACGTTGCCCTGTCCGTGGGGGTCCAGCGGATGGTCCGTTCGGACCTCGGCGCCTCCGGGGTGATGTTCTCGATCGACACCGAATCCGGCTTTCCGGGCGTGGTGGTGATCAGCGCCGCCTGGGGGCTGGGGGAGACCGTGGTCCAGGGGACCATCAACCCGGACAAGTACCAGGTGTTCAAGCCGCTGCTGGCGGACCAGCGCTTCAGCCCGGTCATCGAACGGGAAGTGGGCGCCAAGGAACGCAAGATGGTTTACAGCCAGGGCGGGGATGCCCGGACCCGGATGGTCGAGACCACTGAGCGGGAGCAGCGCTCGCTGGTGCTGGCGGACGGGGAGGTGGTCCTGCTGGCCCGCTGGGCGGTAGCGGTGGAGGACCACTACGGGCGTCCGATGGACATGGAGTGGGCCAAGGACGGGATCACCGGCGAACTCTTCATGGTCCAGGCCAGGCCGGAAACGGTCCAGGCGCGGCGCAGCACCTCCGTCTTCCGGACCTATCATCTGGCCGGGCCCGGGCGGGTCCTGGTCACCGGCGCGGCGATCGGCGACTCGATTGCGCACGGCCGGACGTGCGTGGTCAGGGATGCGAAAGACATCGAATCATTTGTTGACGGCTCGGTGCTGGTCACCCGGATGACGGACCCGGACTGGGTGCCCGTGATGAAGCGGGCCGCGGGCATCATCACCGACCATGGCGGCCCCACCAGCCACGCCGCGATCGTCAGCCGCGAACTGGGGGTGCCCGCCGTCGTGGGGACGCGCAACGCCACCGAGGTACTTCCCGACGGCGCCCAGGTCACCTTGTCCTGCGCCGAAGGGGAGGACGGCCGCGTCTACGAGGGGCTGCTGGAGTTCTCCGTGGAGGAAGTGGACATGCAGGCACTCCCCGCTACCCGCACGGCCGTGATGATCAACATCGCCAGCCCGGCAGCCGCCTTCAAGTGGTGGCGCCTGCCCGCAGCCGGCGTGGGCCTGGCCCGGATGGAGTTCATCATCAACAACCTGGTCCGGATCCATCCCATGGCCCTGGTCCACCCGGAAAGGGTGGCGGACCCGGAGGAGGCGGCACTGATCCGGCAGCTCACCAGCGGCTACGACGACCCGCAGGAGTACTTCATTGACGTGCTGGCCACGGGAATCGCCAAGATCGCCGCGCCGTTCCATCCCAAGCCGGTGATCGTCCGGCTCAGCGACTTCAAGAGCAACGAGTACAGCCACCTGATCGGCGGCAGCGCCTTTGAGCGGCCGGAGGAGAACCCCATGCTGGGGTTCCGCGGGGCTTCCCGCTACTACAGCAGCCACTACCGGGAGGGGTTCGCCCTGGAGTGCAGGGCCCTCAAACGGGTACGGGAACAGGTGGGGTTCGGCAATGTCATTGTCATGGTTCCCTTCTGCCGCACGGTGCAGGAAGCGGACCAGGTCATCCAGGCAATGGAAGAGCACGGGCTGGTGCGCGGCGCCGAGGGGCTGCAGGTCTACATGATGTGCGAGATTCCTTCCAACGTGGTCCTGGCGGAGGAATTTGCCAAGCGCTTTGACGGCTTCTCCATCGGGTCCAACGACCTCACCCAGCTGGTGCTTGGCGTGGACCGCGACTCGGAAGAGCTTGCGGGATTGTTCGATGAGCGGGACCCTGCGGTGATGTCCATGATTGCCCAGGCGATCAGCAAGGCCCACGCCGCCGGCATCAAAATCGGCATCTGCGGGCAGGGGCCCAGCAACCATCCGGACCTGGCCGAATTCCTGGTCAGCCAGGGGATCGATTCGGTGTCCCTGAATCCGGATACCTACGTCAAGACACTGCCGGTCATTGCGGCAGCGGAAGCCGCCGCAGCCACGGTCCACGCCGCTGACCGCGCTGGCACCTGATTGCCCCTCGCCTGACAGTGCCTGGCACCCAGGGGATCAGTCCCGGGGAGCCAGGCGCCGGCGTCGTACTTTGGCTGTCCCTAACCCCTGCTGATGGGGATCTTCGACGCCCCGGTTCCCTGTCCCTGCTCGGGCAACGGAGCCCGGACTTCGAGAACGCCGTCCTTGTAGGAGGCGCTGATGTCACCCTGCTCAACGCCGCTGGGGAGGGGGATCCGGCGCATGAACGAGCCGTAGCGGAACTCGGACCGGTAGCTGTCCTTGTCCTTTTGCTCCTTCCTCTCCTGCCGTTCGCCCTTGATCGTCAGAACGCCGTTGGCAACCGTCACATCCACGTCCTTCTCCGGATCGATGCCGGGAAGTTCGGCCCGGACCACGAGCGTGTTGCCGTCCACCATCTCTTCAACCCGGATGGCCGAGGAACCCGTGTCGCCTTCGAAAAGCCTTTCGATGACATCCATCGGGGAACGGCGGCTATCGAACCATTTCATCAGGTCAGTCATTCTTTGCCTCCTGCTCATGTGGACGCCCTGCCATCGCGGTGCCCGGCATTTCCACCATCCCCTTCCCGTGACGCCGGTTCCAGAGTCCAAGGTCCCAGCCCCGGTTCGCCGGGGGCAACGGACGGGCGGCGGGTGAAACGGCCAATGAATTCAATGGCCACGCATCCCGCCGCGGCCACTGCAACCGCGGCCACCAGCAGGCCTGCGGGCGGCCACTCCACGCGAAAAAACTCCTGCGTCAACGGCACGGTAAACAGCAGGGCCAGGCCCGCATACATTCCGGCAAGGATCAGGACCTTGGTCCAGTTGAGGGGACGGGACGCCATCACCAGGATCCACGCCGCCACCAGGCCCAGGGTCACAGTGGCCGCCGACTGCCCTGCTTCCTGGCTGTAGCCACCCCAGGACTGGGCGTAGCCGCTGACCGCCAGGACGCATAGGGCCGTGCAGATGCCTGCCGGTACAGCGAAGGAAAGCGAGCGCCGGAGGAAGCCGGGCGCGTAACGCTGGCCGCCGGGCTGCAAGGCCAGGAAGAACGAAGGCAGGCCGATGGTGAGTCCGTCCAGCGCGGACAGTTGCCGGGGCAGGAACGGAAAAGCCAGCACCAGGATGCCGGTCACCACGGAGATGACCGTGGCGTAGACGGTCTTGCTGAGGAAGACCAGGGAGACACGCTCGATATTGCTGATGGCCCGGCGCCCCTCGTCCACCACCGCCGGCAGCCTCTCGAACCGCCCGTCCAGGAGTACCAGCCTGGCCACGGCCTTGGTAGCCGGCGAGGCGGAGTCCATGGCAATGCCCAGGTCCGCCTCCTTGAGGGCCAGGACATCGTTCACCCCGTCCCCGGTCATCGCCACCGTGTGCCCCCGCCGCTTCAGGGCCTGGACCAGGTCCCGTTTCTGGGACGGTGTCACACTTCCGAAAAGGTGGCAGGACTCTACGGTCTCCTCCAGCTGGAACGGGTCATGGGGCAGTCTGCGGGCGTCGTAGGCAACGCCGGTTCCAAAGCCCACGGCGCGCGCCACGGCTGCCACCGTCCGGGGATCATCGCCGGAAATGATTTTGACCGTAACGCCCTGGCGCCGGAAATAGTCGAGCGTTGCGGCGGCATCCTGCCGGATGCTCTCGCGGAAGGTCAGCAGCATGACCGGCACCAGCTCCGGCGGCAGCCCCCGGTCCGGGGCGTCGGGCCGAAGGGGCGCAGTGAGGTGAGCCAGGGCCAAGGTCCGGAGGCCGGTGGAGGCAAGGGCCGCGGCCTTGCCGTGGGCGCGGGCGCTGCCGGGGGAGCCGAGCACCGCATCGGGTGCTCCAAGGATCCAGGTGCCGGAAGCGGCTGACCCCGGCCCGAACGTTACCGAGCTCCACTTGCGGGCTGAAGAAAACGGGACCGACTCCTGGTGCTGAAGTGGAAGCTGCACCGGAAACGCAACCCCGATGGCCGCGGCGGTGCTGCTGGCGTCCGCGTTGGCGCCGAACCATTCCAGCGCCGCCCGCCAGCCGGCAGCCCGGACCGTCCCGGCATCGTGGATGGCGTCGAACACAAGGGAGCCGGAGGACAACGTGCCGGTTTTATCCAGGCACAGGACGTCCACCCTGGCCAGGACCTCCACCGCGGCAAGTTCCTGGATCAGGACATCCTGCCGGGCCAGCCGAAGGCCGCCGACGGCAAACGCCACGCTGGTCATCAGGAGCAGGCCCAGGGGGATCATGGCCATGATGCCGGCGATCGCCCCCACGGCGGCCGGGATCCACCGGCCCGATCCCAGGGCTCCAGCCCAGCCGCCCTGATCCTGCATCTGGGCATTCGTGAGCAGCAGGGCGGTGGGAAGGAGCAACCAGGTAACGACCGTAAAGACTTTTTCCAGGCCCCTGCGGATTTCAGAGGTGACGAGGGAGAACCGTCGCGCCTCGGCTGCCAGCCGGTAGGCGAAAGTGTCCGGCCCCACCCGGAGCACCCGGGCCCTGCCGCTGCCTGCAAGGATCAGTGAACCGGACAGCAGCACGGCGCCGTCCGTTTTGGGGACCGGCTCGGATTCGCCGGTCAGCAGGGATTCGTCCACCTCCAGCGGGCTTTCCCCCAGAAGCAACATGTCCGCCGTGACCTGGTCTCCGGCGTTGAGGACCACGAGGTCGTCCGGCACCAGCTCTTCGGAGGGAATGGTTTCCCTGGCGCCATCCCTGACCACCGTGTTCCTGGCGGCCTGCAAAATCGCCAGTTGGTCGAGTGACCGCTTGGCCCGGTACTCCTGGACGATGCCGATGAGGGAATTGGAGACGGCTGACAGGCCGAAGAGCGCATCACGCCACTGGCCAAGGACCAGGAGCAGGAGGAAGCATCCCCCCACTACGCCATTGAAGAGGGTGAACACGTTGGCCCGGACGATCTCACCGACACTACGGCTGGTGGCGGTGGGCACGCTGTTGATGCGGCCGGCAGCTCTCCGCTCGCGTACTTCGGCAGTTGAGAGCCCGTCCCGGGCATGGCGAAGATCCACTCCCGGGACCGGCGCCCCGTTTTCCCCAGCTATTGACATGGTGCGGCCAGGCAGCAGGCCCGGTCAGTCGTTGTGCTGCTTGTGCATGCGGGTGATCACGGTTGGGCACGGCGGCTGGCTCAGCACCGCATGCGCCGTGGACCCCAGGAAGAGTCTCTCGAAGCCGCCCTTTCCGCGGCTGCCCAGGACCAGCAGCCGGGCGCCGGCGGCTGCGCGGAGCAGGGCGTCCGCCGGCTCCAGTACGGTTTCCATCACGGTGTGCACCACAAGGTCCGGGTAGTCCTGCCGAAGGCCCGCGTCGGTTTCGGACAGCACGATCTGCTCTTCCTCGACAACATGGGTGGCAAAGCTGCTCTGCGGGAGCCCGGCCGCGATCCACCGGTTGGGGCCGGTAAAAGCGTAGAGGACCGTCAGTTCCTCGCCGAGCGCGTCAGCTTCGGCGGCTGCAAAGGCCACTGCCTGGGTTGATTCACGCGACCCATCCACGCCGACCAGGATGCCGCGGCCCTCCGACTGGCCGTCACCGATGACTGCCACGGGGCACTCGGCCGTGGCAGCAGCCTGGAGTGCCCGGTCCGTCAGGGCGCCGCGGTTGTGCCCGCTGGTCCCCAGGACAAGCATGGAGGCGTTCCTGGAATAGTCACCCAGTGCCGCACCCACACCTCCTTCGAGGAGCTGGAGCGAGACCTGCAGGCCGGGTTCGGCGGCGGTGGCCTTTTCACCGGCTTCCTTCAGCAGGCCCAGGCCTGATTCGCGCAGGACTTCGAGGTAGGGCAGGACTTCGGCTGCCATCCAGCGGTCGTCCACAACGTTCACGACGGCGAGGGGGCACTTGAGCCTGTTGGCCCGGGCTGCTGCCCACAACAGGGCGGCATTGGACGCCGAAGTGTCTGAGATGCCGACGGCGATTGGCTTGGCAGGTGCCATTGGGGACCATCCTTTGTGGTTTCTTGTGAGGGGTGACGGGTCGTAGCTGGGGGCCTAGCCTGCGGTGGGCTCCCGGGGCGGCCACCAATGGGTTGGGGCGGCGATGACGAACCTCCGGCCGCTGATGTCCTCCGGCGTGATCCGGATCAGGATGTTTTTTTGGCCCGGTTGCCAGGGGGACAGGCCCGCCTCCATGGCATCCCTGGTTTCCTCTTCGTCGGACACCACCATGGCATGGCCCTTGAGGATGACGCTCCAGGCAATGGTGCCGTACTGGTTCATGCCGTCTGCCTCGACGGCTACGGCTTTGCGGTCGGTCAGCGAGGCAAGCTTCGTTCCTTCGCCGGTGCGGATGAGCAACGTGCCGTTGGTGGGGACGAAATTCACCGGGTAGTTCTCCACGGCGGCGCCGTCGGTGAAGGCGATCCTGCAAATGGACGTTGATCGGAGGTACCGCCAGCAATCGTGGACGCCGAGTTCCTTGATTTCCGGTTCTGTCGCTGCGCTGTTCATGGCCGTAGCCTAGGGCCGGCAATGCGCCGCGGATAGGGAAGAAGGTCCCGCGCAACCGCGCCCCCGCGCGATACCAAGGTTACTGAGGGTATTTTCCGCCGTGCTCTCCTACCATTGAGTAGAAGCGTCTTCATGCTCATGTGGAGGCGGTATTGGGGGCGGAGGCCGGCACTTCCGTTTCGGGCATTTAGACCGCGCCAGGGATCCGCAGCGCCGCAGGTTCCTGCCGCAGGAGGTGGGACGTGAGCACTGAGCAGTCTTGGCATTCTCCAATGAAGGACGGGGTGGAGGATCTGCTGCGGGACTTCGCCGTCCGGGGAGACGAACTGCCGGATGACCAGGAACGGATCAACGGCTTGTTGGCTGCGGTGGTGGCCCTTGCCGAGGACCTAAGCCTGGAAGCGGTCCTGGACCGTCTGGTGCGGTCCGCCTGCGCGCTGGTGGGCGCCAGGTACGGAGCTTTGGGCGTCATCGGGGAGGACCGGCGGCTGAGCCACTTCATCACTGTGGGCATCGATGAACAGGGCATCCGTTCCATCGGCGAGCTGCCCACCGGCAACGGCGTCCTGGGCCTGCTCATCCGCGAACCAAAGCCGCTGCGTCTCCATGACCTCGGCCGGCATCCCATCACCTCCGGTTTTCCTCCCAACCACCCGCCCATGAGGACGTTCCTGGGCGTGCCCGTCCGCGTTCGGGACGAAGTCTTCGGAAACCTCTACCTGACCGAGAAGCAGGGCGGGCAGGACTTCACCGTGGAGGATGAAGGCCTTGCCGTTGCCTTGGCAGCCGCGGCCGGGGTTGCAATCCAGAACGCCCGCCTTTTTGAAAACAGCAGCCGTCGGCAGAGATGGCTGGAGGCGGGCATGGAGCTGAGCGGCCGGCTGATCATGACGTCCCAACCGGGTGAGGCGGACAACCTGGACGCCGTTGCCGACACCGCCTTGAAGGTGTCCGATTCGGCGCTTGGTGTGATAGCCGTGCCGGCGGGCGATGGAGCGCTGCGGTGCAGGTCATGCGTGGGCATCCAGGGCCTGCAGGCAGGCCACGAACTACTGGCCTCCAGTGCGGTCTCCGGTGTCATCCAGAACGGGGGGTCTTTCGTGGCACGGGACCCGCGGCAGGTTTTCGAAGACGCGATGGCGGAGAAGCTGGGCTCAGTGCTGGTGTGTTCGCTGGGGCACAGTTCCGGCGCCAACGGTGTTCTCCTGCTGGCGCGCGCCCAGGGAGGCCCTGTGTTCACCCAGGCGGAGGCGGAATCCAGTGCCATCTTCGGGAGCCGGATTGGGCTGGCACTGGATCTGGCGCGGGTGAACGCCCTGCGCGAACAGAACCTCCTTTTCACCGACCGGGAACGGATTGCCCGGGACCTTCATGACCTGGTCATCCAACGCTTATTTGCTGCCGGGCTCAGCATCCAGAGCCTGCGCCGCTACACCATGGACCCGGTAGCACACGAGCGGATCGCCGCAGTCACCACGGAACTCGACGACACCATCCGCAAGCTGCGGGACACCATCTACTCGCTCAGGACCGCGGACGAGGAACGGGAGCCGCTGACGGGCCGCATACTGCGCGTGGTCCGGGAGAGTTCCCGCAGCTACGCCGTCACGCCCAAGGTGTCCCTGGATGGACCGGTGGATTCGATCGGGGAAGACGTGGCTGTCCACCTGCTGTCGGTGGCGTCTGAGGGACTCAGCAATGCCTTGCGGCATTCCGGCAGTGAGGAAATCCAGGTCTCGGTGGCCGTGGGCCAGGACCAGGTGCAGCTTCTGGTCAGCGACAACGGCCAGGGCTTCGCCGAACCCGTGCATATCAGCGGCCTGGCGAACATGCGCCACCGCGCCGGGCAACTGGGGGGCAGCTGCACCATCGACAGCGTCCCCGGCGGGGGCACCTGCGTGAAGTGGTCCGTCCCGCTCACGTAGCCCGGGAAGGAGGGGATCAGGCAGAGTCCGCAGAGCTCTTGGTGACGTACACGGCGGCCTGCGTCCGACGCTCGAAGCCCAGCTTGGCCAGGATGGACGAAACGTAATTCTTCACGGTCTTCTCCGCCAGGAACAGGTCATCGCCAATCTGGCGGTTGGTCAACCCCTGTCCGATCAGGGCCAGCACCTTTTTCTCCTGCGCACTCAAGCCTTCCAGCCGTGGGTCGGTGGGTGCCGTGGACAGCCCTGCGAGGATCTGCTGCTCGACTCCCGGATCAAAAAGGGATTCGCCCGCAGCAGCCCTCCGGATACCGGCAAGGAGGTCATCACTCCTGATTTGTTTCAGGATGTACCCGGATGCGCCGGCCAGGACCGCGCCACGAAGGGCTTGTTCGTCGTCGTAACTGGTGAGGATCAGGCAGCGCAGGCGGGGATCAAGCGAGCGCACATCCCGGCAGACCTCAATTCCCGTGCCGTCCGGCAGCCGGCCGTCGAGGATGGCGATATCAGGATGCAGGGCGGGAATGCGTCGCGTGGCCTCGGCCGCCGATCCGCTTTCGCCCACCACAAGGAACCCTTCGCCTTCCAGCAGGTCCTTCAGCCCCTGCCGGACGAGTTCGTGGTCATCAAGGATGAAAACGCGGACCTGCCCGGAAGATCCTGCCGCTTCATCAGCCCGAGTTTCATGCATTTGCACTGAACGCTCCCAAGATCGTCACCACCGAATCCCCGCTGGGCGCGGGGCGGCCCCCGGGAAGGGCCTGGTCCCATTGTTACGTGTCCGGCGTTATGCCGGAAGGGACCAAAGTCCGCCCGGCGCCCATGTCGCCGCCGGTGTTGTGCTCGGCGCGGAGGTACTGGTTCTCCCGTGATGACCTTTGGCCCTGTTGCCCGCAGCGGTTCCGGTGCACGCTGAGGGGGGACAGCAACAGGAGGCAACGTGGCAACAGCACGGAACGGGGCAGCGGTGCCCGGCTCCGGTCAGCGTCCCAGGATCATTGTGGGGGTGGACGGATCCGAGGCATCCATCGCCGCGCTGCGGGTGGCCAGGGCCCTGTCGGAGCCGCTGGCGGCACCCGTGGAGGCCTGGGCATGCTGGGACGTTCCAGCCGGCTACGGGGTGTACCTGGCCGTGGGGATCGAGGGCTTCAAATATGCTGCCGACCATGTACTCCAGCAGACGCTGTCGGACGCTTTCGGTGAGGTACCGGCCTTCGTGCACCCCCGCCTGGTGCGGGGCAGGCCCGGTCCCGCGCTCATCGATGCCAGCCGCAACGCGTCGCTGCTGATCGTCGGCAGGAGGGGGCACGGGAACTTCGTTCCCGGATCGGTCAGTTCGGCGTGCGTGAGCCACGCACACTGCCCCGTGCTGGTGGTGCACGCCCCGGAGTCGGGAGCTGCGGATGATGCCGCGCAGGCCCAGTCCGCTGCTGTGCCTTGACGCTCGCGAACCTGCCCCCACGCTGCCGGGCCCTGGCTCTGAAACCCGGCCCGCCGCCGTCGTCCGATCGCTTGCCGCTCCTAGTGCCCGTGGTGGCCCGCCCCATGATGGTGGGCCGCGCCTTCTCCCACCAGTTGGTGTAGTCCTTCGACAGCGTGGGCGAGTGACAGGCCGGGGGATTCGACGATGAACGGCATCAGGAGCCGGTTCTCCTTGTCCAGGTGGAGGGCAAAGATCCGCTGGATGGCGCCCGCGGCCACCGCCGCAGCAACGCCATCGGCCGTCCTGAGCTCATCGACCAGGCCCACGATGACCTTGTGCTCGGCCAGCATGCCGTCCACCAGCAGCCGGGCCTCCGGCGTGCCGTGCGGCCCGCTGTAGAGGGGGCCCTCTTCTGCCAGCGCGTGCGGCACCAGCTCCTTGTCGCACCAGTCCAGCAGGGCCGCCTGCGATTCCTCCGCGCTGGGATCGCGCGATTCCACGGCCTCTGTCAGCAGGCCCACCAGCCCGTTCAGGTGCCGCAGCATGTCGGCATGGTGCGCCTCGACGGCTTGCAGTGCCCGCGACTCTGCGGAGGCATCTTTACCGGTTCCCTGCAGCTCGTTCATTCGTTGTTGCCTTCCAGTTGGGTGACGTGCCGGTTGGTGTTGCGGAGGGACCAGCGGAGGTCCTTGATTGCCCAGTAGGCCGCCCCGTTCATGACGGCAAAGCCCGCGATTCCCAGCAAGGGGACCCGGACCACCAGCCCCAGGAGCAGTACGCAGGCGCCCGCTGCGACCAGGACGAGGCCCCGCCGGAAGCGGGTACGCAGTGACGACGCAAAGGCGTCCTTGTTCAGCAGGGCCGCCAGCCTGGGATCTTCCATTTCCAGTCCGTGGCTGATCAGGTCGAGTTCGCGTTTCTCGAATTCAGAGAGTGGCATGGCCGCACCCCACTGTCCCTTGCCTTCGGACGCCACGAACTCAGGTACCCGGCTGGCCGCGCAGGACAGCCAGCCTGTTCTGGTACTCCGCGGCGTCGATCTCTCCGCGGGCGAAACGCTCAGCCAGTACGTCTTCTGCCACCCGGGGGGACTGGGGGTGGGTACTGTACGGGGAGGGTGCCCGCAGGGAACGGGCCAGCAGCACAATGCCGGTGATGATTGCTCCCCAGACCACCACCATGCTGATGCTCATCAGGACATAGCCCCACAGGCCCATGCCATCGTTCCAGCCGTACACTTCCACGACCTCCGGTCCCAATGAAGGCAGGCGCCAGCCGTCCGCTTTCGGTTCCAGTATTGGTCCCAGCCGGAGCCGGGGGGAGAGTCATTGGTCCCGTTTCAGCCCTTGGCTGCCTGGCCAGTTGGGGATACTAAAAGCCGCTGCGCCGCAGTCGCTTGTCCACGGCGACGGCCAGGGACGCGAGCAGGGCCAGGCCGAAGATGCGCAGCCACGCGTCCACGCCGATGGGGGCGGTGTGGAAGAGTTCGTTCATCAGCGGTGTGTAGGTGAGGGCCAGTTGGCCGGCCGCCTGGACCACGACGCCGAGGAGCAGCCAGCGGTTGCCGAACGGTCCGATGCGCCAGGCCGGCCGGGTCAGGGACCGGCAGCTGAAGAGGTAAAAGATTTCCACGGCCACGAACAGGTTGACGGCGGAAGTACGGGCCTGGGCAACAGATGCACCGACGGACACCTCGTGTTCAAAGAGCCACCACGCCCCGGCCACCAGGAGGACTGAAACGAGGAGGACCCGCACGGTGAGTGCCCAGGTCAGCAGGGGGCGGTCCGGTGCTCGCGGCGGACGGGACATCAGCCCTGGTTCCTTTGGCTCGAAGGCGAGCATCAGTCCAAGGGCAACGGCGGTGGTCATGTTGATCCAGAGGATCTGGGTGGGCAGGATGGGCAGCGTGGCCCCCAGCAGGATGGCCACGAGGATGACCAGCCCTTCGGCCATGTTGGTCGGCAGGGTCCAGACGATGAACTTGGTCAGGTTGTCGAAGACGTTCCGGCCTTCCTCGACGGCTGCCTCGATGGTGGCAAAGTCGTCATCGGTCAGGACGATGTCCGATGCCTCCTTGGCAACTTCCGTTCCGCTGCGTCCCATGGAAATGCCTACGTTTGCCTGGCGAAGGGCAGGCGCGTCGTTGACGCCGTCCCCGGTCATGGCGGCCACATGTCCCCGGGATTGCAGGGCATCGATGAGGCGAAGCTTCTGTTCCGGCGATACCCGGGCGAAGACCGTGGCCCGCTCCACGGCATCCGGAAACTTTTCCGCCGGGATGGCATCCAGCTCCGCGCCGGTCAGGGCTGTCCCGGCGGCCCTGTCAGCGGCCAGTCCTACTGCGGCGGCAACGGTCACCGCCGTGCGTACATGGTCCCCGGTAATCATCTTCACGCCCACGCCGGCGCGCTGGCAGGCCTTCACCGATGCCGCGGCTGCTTCCCGCGGCGGGTCGTGCATGGCGTGAAGCCCGGTCAGGGTCATCCGGCCGCGCAGCTCTGTCGCGGAGAGGGGGCGGGAGCCGGCGGGAAGGCTCAGCATGGCCGTGGCAAGGACCCGGAGCCCTTTGTCTGCGAGCGCGTGGGCGGCACCGAGCGCACTGTGCCTGCGAACGGGCCTGCCGGCGCCCTGCAGGTCCATTTCGTGGGAGCAGAGTTCCAGGACCCGTTCGACAGCGCCTTTGACAAACACGATGGCGCCGCCCTCCGGGAGCGTCGAAGCGTGCAGCGTGGCCATGAACTGCCGCTCGGACGTAAACGGCAGCTCCTCCTGCCGCGGGTTGGCTGCCAGGAAAGCCTGCACCCTGATGCCGCCTTTCCCCGCCGCCACCAGCATCGCGGCCTCGGTCGGATCGCCGCGCACCTGCCAGCCGGACCCCTCCCTGTGCACGCTGGCGTCGTTGCAGGCTGCACCGCCCAACAGGGACCAATGCAGCGCAGCATCGTGGGGACGTGGCGGCGCCGCGGGCAGGTTCCGGCCGCCCGGGTGCTGCGCGGCGGACGGGGTGATGTGTCCGTCCGGACCGTAGCCGGAGCCCGTGACGTCGTACAGGCCGGTGGGTGTCCACAGGGCACGGACCGTCATCTGGTTCTCGGTGAAGGTGCCTGTCTTGTCCGAGCAGATCACCGTGGTGCTGCCCAGCGTTTCCACCACGGGCAGCCGGCGGACCACGGCGCGGCGCCGGGCCATGCGCCGGACGCCGATGGCAAGCGTGACCGTCACGGCGGCGGGAAGTCCTTCAGGGATGGCTCCCACGGCCAGGGCGACGGCGGCAGTGAACATTTGCCCCGGTTGCTCGCCATGTGCCAGGCCGGCGAGGAACGCCACGGCGGCGAGGCCCAGGATGGCTGCGGTGAGCGTGGTGCTGAACCGGGCCAGTTTCAGGGTCAGCGGCGTGGCGACGGGCCGGACCGCACCCATGAGGCGGTGGATCTCGCCAAGTTCGGTTTCGCCGCCGATGGCCACGACGATTCCTGCGCCGGTGCCCGCGGTCACCAGGGTGCCGCTGTACAGCATGTTCCTCCGGTCCGCCACAGGCGTGATCCGGGGCAGCACCACCTCGTCCTTGGCGACGGGGTCGGACTCTCCGGTCAGCGCGGATTCGTCCACCCGGAGGGCGGACAGGCGGACCAGTCGAAGGTCCGCCGGCACCTTGTCGCCGGCTTCGAGCAGGACAAGGTCCCCGGGGACCAGGTCTTCGGAGGGGATATGCTTCCGTTCACCGCCGCGCATCACGGCGGCATGCGTGCGGACCAGTGAGTGGAGGGCGTCAAGGGCCGCTTCGGCCCGGACCTCCTGGATGAATCCGATCAGCGTGTTGACCAGGACCACCGCGAGGATGACGGCGGAATCCAGGAACTCGCCCAGGAATACGGTGACCACGGCGGCGGCCAGCAGGACGTAAACCAGCGGGTTGTTGAACTGGCGTCCGAGTTTGCGGGCGATGCCCCCGCTGCGTGACCGGGGCAGTTCGTTGGCACCGAACTGGGTGCGGCGGCGCTCCACCTCGTCCTGGCCCAAGCCCTTGGCGGCATCCGTTTCCAGCAGCAGGACTACCTCATGGACAGGGAGTCCATGGTGGGCCGGATCGTTGGCGCTTACGGACCGGCGGCCGGTTCCGGGCGGATCCGGCCGCCGGGCCTTCGCCTGGCCGTTCCGGAAGGGCCTGGTCTTCGCCATGGCTGCCACGGCCCCGCGTCAGTGACCCAGCAGGGCGTCGAGGGTGGTGAAACCGTACCCTGCAGCCGTGATGCGGTCGATGACCTGGGGGAGGGCGTCCGCGTCCAGCGTGGTCCCGTCGTCGGGGTTGGACCCGATGTGCATGAGGACGATTTCACCCGGCTGCAGCCCTGCCTGGACGCGGTCCGCCACACTCTGGACGCTGGCGCCCCCGCTGGTGCCTTTCCAGCCCAAGGTGTCCACGGTCCACCTTACGGCCACGTACCCCAGGGTGTTGACCGCCGCGATGGTGCGGGGGTCCCGTTCCCCGTACGGGAAGCGGAACAGCGGCCTGGGGTCGGCGCCGGCCGCGAGGATGGTTTGCTCGGCACCGCGCACCTGCTGGGCGATCTGGTCATCGCCCAGGCCAGTGAACCCGGGATGTGTCATGGAATGGTTCGCCACGCGGTGCCCGGCGGCCACGATCTGTGCCACCGCGGGCGGGTTGTTCGCTGCCCAGTTGCCGGTCAGGAAGAAGGTCCCGGCAACGCCCCGGGCGGTGAGCGCGGACAGGATCTTCGGCAGTCCTGCCGCGTTGGCTCCCGCGTCGAAGGTAAGGGCCACAACACGGCCGGCACCCGGAACGACCGTCAGGTCCTGGCCGCGGAGGGACTCCGGAAACGGTGCCGGCTGCGCAGGAATGCCCGGTTCCTCCGGTGCCGGTGGCTGGTCAGGTGCTTCGGTGGGCACCGGTTCGGGGACCGGCGGCACAGGAACCGGCGGCACGGTCACGGGAGGCTCCAGCGGAGTCTGGCCAGCTTCCGGTGTGTCAGTTTCCTGCGGCTCCTGCGCTGGCGGGGACCCGCCCGGGCTGGACGCGCCCGGGAGCGGCGACGAAAGCGCCGGCGACGGGGACGGAGAGGCCGACGGCGGCCCGGCCGTGGGTGCGGGAAGCAGCAGGGCAAGGACGATGGCGAGGACCGCCAGGGCGGCGGCGAGCGCTATGGCAGGCGCCCGCCGTCGTGCTTCACTGGCCGGCACCAGCGTCACCCGCCCCGGGGTTTAGTAGCCTCGTGGCCGGTGTTCCGTTCAGGAACCCTGGGAACCGCCGGCTTCGGTCACCGGCGAGTGGACCACCAGGACGGGGCAATGGGCGTGCGCCACGATGGCGGAGCTGACCGACCCCAGCAGCAGGCCGCCGAACCCGCCGTGCCCCCGGCGCCCCACCACGATCATGTCGGCGTCGCGGCTGGCATCGATCAGCGCCTCCCGGGGATGGCTGCGGACAAGGGTTGAGGTGACGTTGGCCGGCGTTTCGGTTCCGAAGGCCTGCACCATTGCATCGTCCAGCACTTTCCTGGCGCCTTCCTCGAAGCCCTCGACGCCCATCATCACGTAGCCGCTGTACATCTGCGGGTACTCCCAGCAGGCGATGGCCTGGACCTTGGCGCCCAACGGAGTAGCCATGCGCTGGGCCTGCCGGAGTGCCTGCACGGACGCCTCCGACCCGTCGACGCCGACCACGATCCTGGTTATTGGTGCCCCGGCAATGCTCATGTCTGCTCCCTCGTCGGACCCGCGTTGTCACCGCCCATCCTGCCTGCCGGCGTGCGGCGGGGCTAGGGCCGAAGGTCATGGCGCGCCGGCGGGTGGAACGCCTGCCGCCGGGACGGGCTCTCCTGGCCACCCCGGCTCCATGGCGCCCTGGTCCAGCCGGAACGGCGGATATTCGTCCCGCATCAGGGCGGTGTACACCAGGACGCGGTAGATCCAGCGGTTGATGCCCAGGATGAAATCGAACAGCGGGCGCTGGTAGCGGCCGGTGAACAGCAGGATCACGGCCGCGATCAGGACCAGCAGGCCCAGCAGGGACGGTCCGGATGCCCGTTCGTAAGTGGCGCCGATGACGTTGTCGTCTCCCTGCCACCGCCACACGGTTCCCGTGCTTCCTGCGAAGGCAGCAACCAGGAGCAGGTGCGGGATGGACAGGAGCCACCATTTCACCAGGACCAGCCCGCGTGAGAGCCGCTGCGGGTAGTCCACGTCAAAATCGGCCGGGTAATTGGCGCGCTTGAGCGTAAATGGCGGGTAGAGGTCAGTGCCTACGGCGGCGTAGGCGTAGAACGCGACACGCCAGTTCCACCGCAGGACGCCCACGTTGAAGTCGAAGAGTGCCCGCGGGTACCGGCCGGTGAAGAGGATGGCGAATCCCGCCACGATGGTGGTGATGGCGAACGCGAACCAGAGGAAGAAGAGCAGGATGAAATGCGGGATGGCCAGGAACCACTTGACCAGCCACATCCAGCGTGACAGGCCGGGATCGAGGTCGCCAAGGAGCCGTGAGGGGTAGCCGGGGCGCCCTCCAGCCACCATGGCGGTTGGCTGCGGCGGCGAAACAGCTTCTGGGACGGCCCCGGCCCCCGGATAGCCGGCTCCTGGATAGGCGGTTCCCGGGTACGCCGCTCCCGGGTACGCCGCTCCCGGGTACGCCGCTCCCGAAGAGGGCGGCGCGCCCGTCCCCGGTCCGCCCACCGGGGGACCGCCCGTCCCCGTACTGCCGCCCGCAGGGCCGCCCGCCGGGGACGCGGCGTGCCGGCCCAGGCCCGCAGCCCCAAAAATAATGAGGGGAATGCCGATCAGCAGGGCAATGATCCCTCCCACCAACAGGCCCGTGGCTGCCGGCTGGATCAGGTCCGAACGGAAGCCGGCCTGCGCCTGGACATCAACTCCGGAGGAGGCATCGGCGTTCATGACCACCACTTCCCAGGTACCCGGCGTGATGTTCCAGGTGAGCTCCTGCTGTCCCGCGCCTGACACTGAAGCGGTCCAGAAGCGCTGGTCCGCCGGTGGCGATGCCGGATTGCCGCCCGGTACGTCCCGGTATTCGGCACGGAACGGCCGCTGGCGGATGTTGAGCAGCTCGGAGTGGTGCACACCTGACAGGTACTGTTCGACGTCGGCCTGCGGGCCGATGCCGATGAACACCGGTTTGTCCGGGGTCACTGATTCAACGCGCAGCCGCAGGGTGCCGACGTCGAAGGGCAGCCTGCCGGGAACATCCTCGCCAATGGCGTCCGCCCGTGGCGAGGTCAGGGCGAAGGAACTGACGGAGAAGCGCGATGTGCCCGACGTCAGGTACCCGTCCCCTTGGACTGTTCCGACTGCTGACGCCACGGCTCCGCCCGCCAACGCGGCCAGGCCAGGGAGCGTTATCAGGATCCCGAGGATCAGCAGGATGATGGCTGCGGGCTTCTTCATGGCTTTGAACCTTCCGCGGGGAGGCGGGGCGGGGCGGTGGGAGGGGCGGCAGGTGCGGCTGCCTAGATGGCGTTCGTGGCGGCCTGGGTCCGGGTGATGATGGTGGGGCAGGGCAGGTGCTTCAGGACGCCGTGGGCGGTGGAACCGAGCAGGAGGCGTTTGAAGGCGCCCCGGCCCCGGCTGCCAACCACCAGGAGCCGGGCGCCTGCGGCGGCGTCGACGAGGGCGTCCACGGGGCCTTTGTCAGTTTCCAGCCGCTGGTGCACGGTGAGGTCTGGATAGTCTTCCTTCAGCCCTGCCACGGTTTCGGAGAGGACAACCCGGTCCTCATCCACGATGAGGTCCGCGAGCGCGCCCGGCGTCAATCCGGCGTCGATGATGGGGTCCGGCACGCTGACGGCGTACACCACCGTGAGTTCATCTCCTTCACGGTCAGCTTCGGCGGCTGCGAAGGCAACGGCCTGGGTGGCCTCGGGTGACCCGTCGACGCCCACCACCACTCCTGACCGGCCCTCGAGGTCCTGGGTTCCAACGACGGCGACAGGTACTTTGGCGGCGGTGGCCACCTGCAGTGCGCGGTCGGCAAGGGCGCCGCCGAGATGGCCGCTTCCGGAACCAATGACCATCATCGAGGTCTTCTTGGAGTACTTGGCCAGGGAACCGCCGACACTTCCGGTGAGCAGTTCCGTGGCGGGGGTGACTGGAACGGACCCCTCCAGGCGGCCGGCCGCGGTTTTGAGGAGTTCCTCGCCCGCCTGCTGGAGTGTTCCGAACCACGGATAGGGCTCGGCAACCCAGCGGTCGTCCACCACATGGAGGACCACGAGAGGCAGGCCGGCCCGGTGGGCGCGGCGGGCTGCCCACAGGACCGCGGCCTGGCTTTGGGCGGAGTCGTTGGTGCCCACACCTATGGGTTTCTGGGATGTCATGGCCGCACTTCCTGCTCGTCGTGAACTGGTTTTCCTGCCTTTCAAGACTGGCCCGGGTTCCGGCGGCCCTGTAGGGCCAAAAGTCACGGAAGCGCTGTTCAGGCGCTTTTACGCCCCCGGTTCGGCCGGAGCAAGGGGCCTGGTCCAGGGGTGTCCCTTCCCGCGAGGGTCTTGTAGATGGTCCAGCCGACGGCGGTGAGCGGCACCGCCAGCAGCGCACCGATGACGCCCGCCAGGGTGGCCCCCGCGGCCAGGGCGAGGATGATGACCAGTCCGTGGATCCGAAGGACCCGGCCCATGAACAGGGGCTGGAGGATGTGGTGCTCAAACTGGTTTGCGGCCACCAGGATCACCAGGACAATGAGCGCGGTAACCGGACCGTTTTCCACCAGGGCCACCAGCACGGCGAGGCTGCCGGCGGTGGTTGCACCGATGATGGGAATGAAGCCGCCCAGGAAGACCACCGCGGCCAGCGGAACTGCCAGGGGGACCCGCAGGACCAGGAGCCCGATCAGGACAAGCACGGCATCAATGGCGGCGATGATGAGCGTCCCGCGGACGTAACCGCCCAGCACCACTATGCTGCGTTCAGCCGCGAGCCGCGCCTTGCCCTGGCGGGTTGCGGGGAGGAATCCGATCAGGAAGGACCGGATCTTCTCGCCGTCTTTGAGGAAGAAGAACAGGATGACGGCCGTCAGGACTGAACCGGCCGCAATCTCTCCGGCAGTCCTCAGCCCTGTCAGCGCGTCCGCACCCAGGCTGCCGCCTGCAAGGAATTTCTGGAACTCGCTGCGGGCGGCATTGATCTGGTCGTTTGTCAGCGCCACGGGACCGGTGGTGATGAATTGCTGCAGTTGGCCGACTCCTGCTTCAGCCCGCGCTGCCAGGACGGAGGCCTGCTGCCTGACCAGTGCGATGATGCCTCCCACGACGCCGGCCGCTACTGCCAGGATCAGCAGGAAAGACGACAGGACGGCCAGCGCGCGGGGCCACCCCCGGGCCGCCAGCCAGCGGACCGCGGGAGCCATCGCCGAGGCCAGGATCATCGCCACTAGAACCGGGATGGTGACCAGCGGAACCCGGGTGGCCGCCGTCACCACTGCCCAGGCGAGCGCCAGCAGGGAGAGCGTCTGGACCGCCCGTATGCTTGCCCGGCCCAGGCCGTCGGTCAAAAGGAGGGACATTCTTCCCGCCAGGGACCGGGGACCGGACGGTTCTGCCGCCCCGCCGTTCGCGGGGACATTGCGTTCCATGGATTTTCTCCTTGCCTGCCGCTCGAAGCCGGCTCGAACAGCACGTCTTTGCGGTCTCTGTTACCCCTTATAGTGCGCGCTGGTTATGGTGCGCACTGGACTTCTGATTTTCCGCGATGAATAACGTCAGCGGTGGTCAGCCGGGAAATCGCAGAATGCTTGGTCAAGGTTCACATTCACCGCGCTTCGTCAGTATGCTTACTAATATCTGTCCAACGGCCAACGAGAAAGGCACCATCATGACTGAACAGAACGTCCCCGACGATGAGCTGGAAGTTGTGGAGCAGGAAGACGTGCTTCTCGACGAGACTCCCGGCGCAGCATCGTCCCTGGAACTGGACCCCGTATCGGGGGAGCCGGACAGCTACCCTGGCGCCGCCGAAAACAACCCCGACCGCTGGCAGGAGGACCCGTTGCTGCAGGATGAAGCCCTCTCCGGTGAAGAGGAAGACTTCCTGAGCGACCAGACCTTGCGGGACGAAACCGCCGAGGCGCGGTACCGCTCCGGTGATGAGCAGGTGCCTCCGGACGCCCCTACTCTGGGCGAAGCCGCAGCGGATGTCGATTTTGGCGAAGCCCCCACCGGCCTCGAGGCGGACGCCAGCGACGACGAGGAAAACTTTGGCGGCTCGCCGCTCAGTGAGTTCGAGCCTGACGACCTGGAACGCTAGCAACCCTGCCGGCCGGGCCGGACTGGCCCGGCCGGCAGGGGAGGGAGACCCATGCAATCCAAAGAACTGCTGCTGGAGGCCTTTGACCGGATCCCGGGCCTGGTACGGCAGGTGCTCGACGGGCTCGACCCCGCGCGGCTGCAGCACCGTCCGGCCGGCAACGGCAACTCCATCGCGTGGTTGATCTGGCACACCGGGCGGGTGGAGGATGCGCAGGTTGCGTCCGCTGCGGGCCTCGAACAGGTCTGGACGGCGGAAGGGTTCGTTAATAGGTTCGGCCTTCAGCTGGGGGAGCGTGACACGGGCTACGGGCACTCCAGTGAGCAGGTGGACGCCGTCAGGGCGCCCCGCGAACTCCTGCAGGAGTACTACGAGGCCGTGCACCGGCAGACCGTGAAGGTCCTGGACGACGTCGACGATCCGGGCCTGGACCGCGTGGTGGACAGGCACTGGAATCCGCCGGTCACACTTGGTGTACGGCTGGTCAGTATCCTGGGGGACTGCCTTCAGCACGTCGGCCAGGCCGCATACGCCAAGGGGCTGCATTCCGGGACGGCAGATACCAGCGGTGCGTGAACTGGTGGTGCTGGGCACCGCCTCCCAGGTACCCACCCGGACCCGGAACCACAACGGGTACTTCCTGCGCTGGGACGGCGAGGGCCTGCTTTTCGATCCCGGCGAGGGCACCCAGCGCCAGATGATCCACGCCGGGGTGGCGGCCAGCCACATCACCAGGATCTGCCTCACCCACGTGCACGGAGACCATTGCTACGGCCTGCCCGGGGTCTTGTCCAGGATGGCCCTTGACGGTGTGGCCCACCCTGTCCATTTGCACTATCCGGCGTCCGGTGACCCGGTGGTCCGCGCCCTTGTGGCGGTCAGCTCACCCGGCATCGACCTGCGGCTCCACCCGCATTCCGGCACCGGTCCCGTGGCGGAGGGCCTGGAGGTCCGGCCCTTGAAACACCGCATCGAGACGCACGGCTACCTGCTTACAGAGCCTGACGGACGCACCTTCCTGCCGGAGCGGCTCCGGGCGGCAGGAATCGGAGGCCCGGACGTGGGAAGGCTGCAGCGCGATGGCGTCCTCGGGGCAGTCAGGCTGGAAGACGTGAGCATTCCCAGGCCGGGCCAGCGCTTCGCCTTCATCATGGACACCGCGCCGTGCCCGGGCGCCGAGGAATTGGCAGACGGGGCAGACCTGCTGGTTGCCGAGTCAACGTTCAGTGACGACGACGGCGGTTTGGCGCATCAATACCTGCACCTTACCGCCGGGCAGGCCGGAGAGTTGGCCGCGTCCGGCAGGGCACGCACCTTGGTGCTTACCCACTTCTCGTCACGGTACGGGGACGACGTCCTGCTGCTGGCGGAGCAGGCGCGGGCCCGGGCTCCAGGGGTTACCGTTATCACTGCCCGCGACCTGCAGCGGATCCCGGTTCCGCGGCGCCGGCAACCGGCACGGGAGGCATCAGTCCGCACTACGGCGATAGGGTTAAACCATGACGGCAGCAGCTGAATCCACGGTCACGTTCGGTGGCCTTTTTGCCCGGGAACTGGCCGAACTTGCCGTCCCGTGGCAGGCCGAGGAAGCACCCAGCCCCGCGCTCCTCGTCCTGAATGACAAGCTGGCCATGGACCTGGGCCTTGACCCGCAATACCTGCGCAGCCCTGAGGGGGTGCGGCTCCTGGTGGGAAACCACGTTCCCGCCGGGGCCACCCCCGTGGCGCAGGCGTACGCCGGACACCAGTTCGGCGGCTACTCACCCCTGCTCGGTGACGGACGTGCCCTGCTGTTGGGGGAGGTTACGGACCATAACGGCCGCCTCCTGGACGTCCACCTCAAAGGCTCGGGGCGCACGCCTTTCGCCCGTGCCGGGGACGGCCGTGCCGTCGTCGGGCCCATGCTGCGTGAATACATCGTCAGTGAGGCCATGCACTCACTGCACATTCCCACCACCCGTTCGCTCGCCGTCGTGGCCACCGGGCGGCAGGTCCGGCGCGATGACATGCTGCCCGGCGCTGTCCTGGCGCGGGTGGCAAGCAGCCACCTTCGCGTAGGCAGCTTCCAGTACGCGCGGGCAACCGAAAATGCGGACCTTCTGAAACGGCTGGCGGACCACGCCATCAGCAGGCACTACCCGCGCGCCGCTGACGCCGCCAACCCCTACCTGGCACTGTTTGGTTCTGTCGTCTCCGCCCAGGCGGAGCTGGTGGCCCGGTGGATGCTGGTGGGATTCGTGCACGGGGTCATGAACACGGACAACATGACCATCTCCGGGGAAACCATCGATTATGGTCCGTGCGCGTTCATGGACGCCTTTAATCCGGAGGCCGTCTACAGCTCCATCGACGTCGGCGGGCGCTATGCCTACGCCAACCAACCAGTCCTGGCCGAATGGAACCTGGCCCGGCTCGCCGAGGCCATGCTGCCGCTCATCGATGAGGACCAGGAGAAGGCGGTTGCCCCGGCGGTGGAGGTGCTGCGTGGTTTCCGCGGTCAATACAGCCGGGCATGGACCAGCGGAATGACAGCCAAGCTGGGCCTGAAGAGCGGCGGGGGAACCGGCGATGAAGCCGCTGCTTCCTCTCTGGTGGACGATGCCATCGGCATCCTGAAAGACGGTCCCGTGGACTACACCCTGTTCTTCCGAAACCTGGGGAAGGCAGCCCGTGGGGAACTGCGCCCCGTGCGCGCCATGGTCCTTGACCTGGCCGCGTTCGATGCGTGGCTGGAACGGTGGCAGGCGCTCCAGCCTGACCCGGAGCTGATGGACAGCGTAAACCCCGCGTACATTCCCCGGAACAACCTTGTGGAGGAGGCGCTGTCCGCTGCCACTGGCGGAGACATGGGTCCGCTGCAGCAGCTGCTGGAGGCGGTCACTGATCCTTTCAGCGAACGGCCCGGGCTGGAACGCTACATGCAGGGCCCGCCCGAGGACTTCGGCAGCTACATGACCTTCTGCGGGACCTGACCGCGGCGGGACGCCGCTCAGCAAAACGGCAGGAGGGTGGCAGCCGGGTTTCCCGGCTGCCACCCTCCTGCTTCAGTCGGCGCCGCTAAGCGCGCCGGACAATGCGACGACTAGGCGACGCGTACTGCGGAGTAGCCGCCGAGCCAGCTGATGGAGTGCACTTGCGTATCGAAGCCGTTGACGCCGCCGCTAACAACCTGGCCGTTGCCCGCGTAAACGCCCACGTGGCCGGAGGTGATGATCAGGTCGCCGGGAGCGGGAGAGCCTACAACGGTGCCGTACTGGAAGAACTGGGTGGGGGCAAGGTCGCCCACGGACTTGCCGACGGAACGCAGCGCCTTTTCAACCATGGCAGTGCAGTCCTGCTTGACGCCCACCTGGCCGTAGGCCGAGGCGAGGATCGCTGCGCCGGTGCCCGTACCGGTGGTTGATGCCACGGGGGTAGCGGAAGCGTAGGACATGTTCATGCCGGTGTTCGCCGGTGCGGTGGCGGCTGCGGCCTGCACGGGGGCCGCTGCGGGTGCGGGTGCCGGAGCTGCGGTGTAGCCTGCACCGGGGATCTGGATCTGGTCGCCCGGGTAGATGACCGAGGACAGTCCCAGGCCGTTGGCCGACAGGACGTCGTTCAGGCCTGCGCCGTAGGCCGCAGCGATAGCGCCAAGGGTGTCGCCCGAAACCACGGTGTGGACAGTCGCGGCCGCTGCGGCGGGGGCTGCAGCAGGGGCAACGGGTGCGGAGGCGGCCTGGACGGTGGTCTGCTCAGTGGTGTCCGGGGCGGTTACACCTGCGTGGGCCGGGGCGCCGACTCCGAAGGCAATGCCGGACGCTGCAGCAACGGCGAGCGCCGGGCGGCCCAGCGAGCGGGCCTGGGACTTGGCTGTGACGGCGAGGCCCTCGAGCACAATGGAGCGGGCCGGAGTCGCGCGGTGACGGGCTGAAATGGAATTTTTTGACACGGTTGATCGCCTCTCCCATGCCTGCGGGGTGAGCTGTCGGGTTCGGGCTGGAGATACCCGGCCGGAAGCAGCTCCGCGATGAGCGGAGGGACTTTCGACTTAACCCCTAGGCCAACATGTGGCCGTGGAAACTTGGTTCCCCCGTCCCTGCCAACTGGAGCGGTTGGATCCCATGATCAGCGGCAGGGCTCGGCATGCTGACGGGAATGTCCCGTCTGAGAGGGACACCAGACGACCATAACCCACCCTCAACGCCATTGTCACATTTAGATAACATACGAGGTCCTTCTCTCGAATTGCGCAAACGTCTGGACGTTACCCCGGTTCCCGGGCCGACCTCGGCTGATACTTCACCTTCCTGCCTGGTAACAAAGCGGACACGAAATTCTGTTTCATCCTGAGCGCGTGGCGGTCGGCTTCGGGACTGGGCCCCTGTTTGTGACCATCGCAACCCGTTGCCGCTACGCTCCCACGTGCCCGCCTGGAACCACCCGGTATCCCTGAACCGGCACCGGCTGACTCACGCGTTAGGCTGTCTCCATGCAGGATTTCGAACGGTTCCGTGCGCTGCTCGAAGAGGAGCGGGCGCGGCGCCTGGCACTGTTGCCGGCACTGCGGGCGGACATCGAGGCTGCGAACTCGGCGCGCCAGGATTCCAATGTCGACGACGAGCACGATCCCGAGGGCGCCACCATCGCCTTCGAACTCTCGCAGGCCTCCGCGCTCCTGAAACAAAGTTCGGCGGGCCTGGACCAGATTGAAGCGGCCCTTGCCCGGCTGGCGGCGGGATCCTATGGAACCTGTGCCGTGTGCGGGGAGCCTATCGCCGAGGGAAGGCTGGAAGCCCGGCCGTGGACCCCGTTCTGCATCCTGCACGCGGCGTCCGGGCGCGGGCGATGACGGGTGCGGCGGACGTGGTGTCCGCGGCGGCGGATTTCGTGGACCGTACGCTGCAGAACGAGGGCACCTGGTACCATGCGGACGACGTCGGGGCACGGCTGGAAGGGATGCTGGCCTCTTATGGTTCGTCTGTGGGGGCCGTCCGCGGGACTGTCCGTGATGCGCTGCGGAAATTCAAGGACCTGGACCATGACGGCACGGTCATGCTGGCCTCCGCTTTATGGGGTCAGCCGAGGCCCGGTTCCCGGCCGGTGTTCGAGCGCCGCCTGGCAGCGGTGGTGCTCCTGCAGACAAGGGTGCAGTTGCTCCGGCATTCTGACTTGACCCGCCTGGAGGGCTTCCTTCGCTCCGCACAGGCAGTGGAGCTGGCCGAGCCCCTTCTCGCCGACGTCCTGGTCCCATTGCTGGCGGGGCTGGGGGAGCGTGAACGGCAACGGGCGGGCGTTGTCCTGGCACGGTGGCAGGAAGACCCGGATCCCCGGCTGCGGGCGGCGGCCCTTGCCCTTGAAAAGGACTTGCCCATTGGAAACGTACCGAGGAGATCTCCATGAATGAGCCGTTTGACCTTGAGCGTTTTGTTGCTGCCCAAAACACCGGTGGAACGTATGAGCAGGCGCTGGGTGAGCTGCAGGTCGGCAGGAAGTCCGGACACTGGATGTGGTTCGTCTTCCCGCAGATCGCCGGGCTGGGGCAGAGTGCCACGTCCAGAAAGTACGCCATTTCCTCCCTGGCGGAGGCCCGCGCCTATCTGGACCATGAAGTGCTGGGCCCGCGGCTCCTGGAGTGCGCGCTGGTCCTGGCAAACCACGCCGACCAGTCCGCCGAAGAGATCTTCGGCGGCATCGACGCCAAGAAGCTCCGCTCCTCAATGACACTGTTTCTCCGGGCGGCGCCCGGAGAAACAGTGTTCAAGACCGTCCTGGCCCAGTTCTTCAATGGAGAGCCGGACCCGGCCACTGACGAGCTCCTGGCCGGCCAGGACGCGGCCGGCTGACCGCCGGCTGTTGTCCGGGGAGCCCGGGGCGCGCTACGGCGTGGGGCTGCCGCCATTGACGTTCAGCGTCTCACCCACCACGTAGCTGGACTCTGGCGAGGCCAGGAAGACGTAGGCAGGGGCGAGCTCGGCAGGCTGGCCCGCCCGGCCCAGGGGAGTGGACTGGCCGAACTCCGGCAGCTCCTCCTTGGGCTGGCCGCTGCTGACCTGCAGGGGCGTCCAGATGGGGCCCGGCGCCACGGCGTTCACCCGGATTCCCTTGGGCGCCAGCTGCTGGGCCAATCCCTTGGTGAAGTTGTTGATGCTGGCCTTGGTGGTGGCGTAGTCCACCAGGGTGGGGGACGGGTTGTAGGCCTGGATGGACGTGGTGTTGATGATGGTCGAGCCGGCCGGCATATGCGGCACCGCGGCCTTGGTCACCCAGAACATGGCGTAGACGTTGGTCTTCAGGGTGTGGTCGAACTGCTCGTCACTGATGTCCTGCAGGTCCTCCTGAGCAACCTGTTTCCCTGCGTTGTTGACCAGGATGTCAACCCCGCCCAGGACCGCCACTGCCGTGTCCACCAGGTCCCGGCATGCCGCGGAGTCCTTGAGGTCGCCCGGTACCTTGACGGCCTTGCGGCCGGCCGCCTCAATGATTCCGGCAATGCGGGAGGCATCCTCCTCTTCCTGCGGCAGGTAGGAAAGCACGACGTCGGCGCCCTCCCTGGCGAAGGCGATCGCCGTTGCCGCCCCGATGCCTGAGTCCGCGCCGGTCACGATGGCCCGGCGGCCTTCCAGCCGCCCGGTGCCCCGGTAGGTCTCTTCGCCCAGGTCCGCCTTGGGCGAAAGCTCCGCATCGAGGCCCGGCTCCGGCTGGTGCTGCTTGGGCGGGGAGATCTTTTCGTAGGCCGTCACGGCATTACGGAAGGTGTACTGGTCAGTCATGGTGGTACTCCTGTTCGTGCGGGACAGGGGCGGGTGCATCGCCCGTATTTTGAAGCAGCCCGCGGTCGACGAAAGGCAACCGCCAAAAAACTAAGCATGCTTACGGTTCCTAGCCTAGGCAAAAGCTCCCCGCCCTGCCAAGCCGTTCCGTGCTGTCAGTCGCGGTGGACCTCCACCAGCCGCACGTCCGCCAGGTGGCCGCCGTCGACAACGGCCTCCATGTAGGTGCAGGCCGGCTGGCGGCGGCGGTCGGTGGGCGACCCCGGATTCAGCAGCCGCAGCCCGCTGGGTGACACCGTGTCCCAGGGGATGTGGCTGTGGCCGAACACCAGGACGTCAGCGTCGGAGTACAGCGCCTCGCACCGCAGTTCACGGCCCTTCGCCTGGCCGGTCTCGTGGACCATGGCAAAGCGGACACCATCCAGGACTGCGGTGGCAGTCGCGGGCAGCCGCCGGCGCAGTTCGGGGCCGTCATTGTTGCCAAAGACGGCCACCAGGCGCCTGCTCCGGTGTTCGAACTCGTCCAGCAGTGCCGGCTCCACCCAGTCACCCGCGTGGAACACCACGTCCGCGTGTTCGACGGCGTCCCACACCTGCGCGGGCAAGCTCCTGGCCCGTTTCGGGACGTGGGTATCGGCGATCAGGACCAGATTCATTGGCATACCCGAATCCTGCCACGGAGCCCTGTTCCTGTGCGGCGGGGAGTCGTACTCTGGGGGCTGGGAGGTGATTGCCATGGAGGCAGCCCAAGGCGACCGCATCGTGGTGCACGGGAGGACGGTAGGTTCCTCCGACCGGCACGGGGTGATCCTGGAGGTCCGTGGCGAGGGCGGAAGCCCGCCCTACGTTGTCCGCTTTGACGACGGGCACGAAACCGTCATGTATCCCGGCGGCGATTTCGCCGTCGACCACGCACACAACACCTGACAGGCCTGCAACTGGCCGCGTCACCTGTCAGACTGGAGCAATGGATCAATTTCCGGCCGCCGGCATGTCCTCCACTCCACCGCAGCGCACAGGTCCCCGCGACCCGGGCGACGCGTGGGTGGAGGGGGACCGCGGCCGGTACTGGGGCCGGTTCGGCGCGGCCGGCGTCCTTGCCTGGGACCCCGCCAAAGGCGTGCTCCTGCAGCACCGTGCGGTCTGGAGCCACAACGGCGGAACCTGGGGCCTGCCCGGCGGCGCCCTGCACCAGGGCGAGGAAGCAGTTGACGGCGCCCTCCGCGAAGCCTACGAGGAGGCAGCCGTCCCGTCGGAGAGCGTGGAAGTGCTGTTCACCTCCGTCCTGGACCACGGCTACTGGTCCTACACCACCGTGGTGGTGCGGGTACGGAACTCCTTCGAGCCGGTGATCAGCGACCCCGAAAGCATTGCCCTGCTCTGGATCCCGGTGGCAGAGGTGGAAGCCCTGGACCTGCACCCCGGTTTCGCGGCGGCCTGGCCGGACCTGCTGGCACAGCTGGACACCGACGAACCCTGGTAGGCCGGCGCCGGCCTCCTCGGGGAGCCTCCAGCTAGTAGCCCTCGCCGTATTCGGCGGTCACCAGGATGGGCAGGTGGTCCGAATTCCCGCGCGGCAGCGTTTCCACGCTGGCGATGTCCAGGCCCAGTGACGTGGCGAAGTCAAAGTGGCCCTTGAACACCTTGTACCTGGTGTAGGTCCGCCGGTTGCTCAGGGAGAGGGCGTACCCGGAGTTCTTCATGTGCATGTCCAGGTTCTTGGTGAAGAACGGGTAATTGAAGTCGCCCACCATCAGGGTCATCAGGCCCTTGCCCATGCTCAGCAGTTCCGCGTGGGCTGCATGGATCTGCTTCCGCCGCAGCGAGTTCGACGCCGTCAGCGGGGCCGCATGGAACGAACCGATCACCAGCTCGTGCTGCGTTTCGGTGTCCATCACCCTGGTGCCGATAAGCCGCTCATGGGCCGGGGCCAGGACCCGGTCGTGCATGGATTTCTTCAGCGCGAAGGACTGCGTGTCCAGTGCGGTGAAACGGCTGGTGCGGTAGTAGATGGCCAGGCCCAGCCGGTTGCCCTTGGTGGCATCCGCCAGGTGCAGCGGACCCAGCGTTTCCGGGAGGTCGCTGGCGTCCACTTCCTGGAGGCACAGCGCATCGATGTCATGGTTCCGGGCCAGGGCGAGGAGCTCGCCACTGGCGTTGTGCTTGCGGAGGTTGTAGCTGATGACGCGCATGAAACACCTCTTTTGAGGGTTGCTGACAGGACCAGTTCCTTACTCTAGTCCGGTTGGCGCCTGCACCCTCCTACATTTCGTTGCCCGCGCCGCCGCGCCGTGCCGTGTGGGCGGGGGATAGAGTTAGTGGCAATTCACTGAATTTCCGTAAGGGGCCAGCCTTGACTGCAGACATGCCTGAACTCGCCGAAGGCAATTTCTACTACCAGGACCTGGGCGGCGGACGGTTCCGCTCCACCATCCACGCGCAGGGCGCCTGGAACGTCCACGAACAGCACATGGCCCCGGCGTCGGGCCTCATGGCAGATGTCCTTGAACGGCACCAGCCGCGGGAAGACATGCGGATGGCCCGCATCAGCTACGAGATCCTTGGACTGATTCCGGGCGGGGAGTTCCGGATCGAGACCACCACGCTGCGGCCCGGCAGGACCATCGAACTGGTGCAGGCGGAACTGGTGGCCGGCGGCCGCACCGCCATCCGCGCGGCCGGGTGGCGCATGCTGACCAGTGACACCGCTGAAGTTGCCGCCGTCGAGGATGCAGCGATTCCGGGGCCGGATGAGTGCAAGCCGTACGACGGCGCCGCCGTCTGGCCCGGTGGCTACATCCGCTCCCTTGAGATGAGGGTGGCCGAGGGGCACCGCCCCGGGGCCGGCAAAGTGTGGCTGCGCACGGAGCACCCACTGACCGACCGCGCCGACAGCGGCGACCTGGCGCGGCTCATGGGCCTGGTGGACACGGCCAACGGCATCGCCGCCCGGGTTCCGCCGGGGAAGGGCAGCTACGCGTTTCCCAACCTGGACCTGCAGATCCACATGTACCGCAGGCCCCGGGGGGAATGGCTGGGGCTGGACAACGCGGTGTCGTTCGGCAGCGACGGCATCGGGCTGACCTCCACCGTGCTGCACGACTGGCAGGGACCGTTCGGCCGGGCTGAACAGATCCTGACCCTCCGAAAGTCCTGACCCTGCGCAAGTCCTGACGCTGCAACCAGTCCCGACCCTGCGCGAATCCTCACCCCATGCGACTCTGGTGCGGGCATGTATCGCTGAGTATCGTTGTATATCGTTCGCGATTGACGAAGGAGTTCATCATGCGTGCTTCATACCCTGCTGGCGGCTTCGGCGGGAACAACCTGGACGGCATGTGGCAAGCCGTCGAGGAGCTGCGTTCCCGGTTTGAAAAGCGGGCGGGAACCCGCGCCGGGAAAGGTGAGGTGCGGACGGCGGTACTGGCCTTGCTGGCTGAGCGGCCCATGCACGGCTACCAGATCATCCGTGAGATCGAGGAGCGCAGCGGCGGCAGCTGGAAGCCGAGCGCAGGTTCGGTCTACCCCACACTGCAGCTGCTGGCGGACGAAGGATCGATCACCGCCGAGGAATCGAACGGCCGCAAAATCTACTCGCTGACCGAGGCCGGCCGGGAGGAAGTGGCGGCGCACCATGGCGCTGCGCCATGGGATCCGGCGGCCACGGCGGCCGGTGGCTTTGCGTCCCTCCCCAAGGCCGGGATCGAGCTGGCCCAGGCCGCCGCGATGGTGGGCCGTACGGGGTCCCAGGAGCAGGTGCACCAGGCAGCAGCGGTGCTGGACGAGGCCCGCCGCCGCCTGTACGCCATCCTCGCCCAGGACTGAACCGGGTGGCGTCCACGGTCCAGGACAGGGCCGATGCCCCGCTGCCCCTGCGGGAGCACCGCGGGCGCTACCGGCGGATCCTGCGCTTCGCCGCATGGAACCTGGCCGCCACGTGGTGGTTCGAACTGTTCCTGCCGCGCATAGGACTTGCCCGGGTGGCCGCCCGGACGCGTTCACGGCGGATGCAGCGCTTTGCCCAGCGGTTCCATGACCTGGCCGTGGAGCTCGGCGGCCTCATGATCAAGGTGGGCCAGTTCCTGTCCTCCCGGCTCGATGTCCTTCCGCCGGAGATCACCAAAGAGCTGGAGGGGCTGCAGGATGAGGTGCCGCCCGTCGACTTCCCGGCCATCTCCGCCCTGGCCGCCCGGGAGCTGGGAACGCCCCTGGAGCGCGTCTTCGCCGCCCTGGACCCCACGCCCATAGCCGCCGCTTCCCTGGGCCAGGCCCACCGGGGACGCCTGAATGCCTTTGACGCCGGGGACACCGGACTGGACGCCGTGGTCCTGAAAGTCCAGCGTCCGGGCATCGGCGGGATTGTCGACGTCGACCTTGCCGCCCTGCGCAGGGTTGCCGGCTGGCTCAGCCACATCCGGCTCGTTTCCCGCCGCGCCGACATGCCGGCGCTGGTTGAGGAATTCGCGCAAATCAGCCTGCTGGAAATCGACTACCTGCACGAGGCACTCAATGCCGAGCGCTTCGCTGCGGATTTCGCCGGCGACGGCCGCGTGGAAGTCCCGGGCGTGGTGTGGGAACGGACCACCCGCCGTGTTCTCACCCTGGAGGATGTCACGGCCATCAAGATCACTGACGTCCGGGCGCTCCGTGCCGCCGGCATTGATCCCGCCGCGGTTGCACCGGTGTTCGCGGCCATCATGTTCGACCAGCTCTTTACCAACGGCTTCTTCCATGCCGACCCCCATCCGGGGAACATCTTCGTCACTCCGGCCGCCCCAGGCAGCGGGGGACTGCCCTGGAAGCTGACGTTCATCGACTTCGGCATGATGGGCGAGGTAACAGCCTCCACGCGCAGCGGCCTGCGGAAACTGCTGATTGCGGCCGCCGCCCGGGACGGGAAGGGCCTGGTGGCCGCCATCAACGATGTGGGCGTCCTGATGCCATCGGCCGACAGCGCGGGCCTGGAGCGTGCCATGACGCAGCTCTTTGCCCGGTTCGGCGGCATGGGCTTTGCCGAGCTGCGCGAGGTGGACCCGCGCGAGTTCCGTGATTTTGCAGTGGAGTTCGGTGACGTGGTCCGGTCGCTGCCGTTCCAGCTGCCGGAGAACTTCCTCCTGATCATCCGTGCCATGTCCCTGACATCCGGGGTTTGCAGCGCCCTGGACGAGCGTTTCAACCTTTGGGATTCGGTGGAGCCCTACGCCGCGCAGCTGCTGCGGAACGAGCGGGGCAACGTGGTGCAGGACGTAGCCCGGCAGGCCATCGACGCCGCCGGTGTTGCCTTCCGCCTTCCCGGCCGGCTGGATGCCCTGGCCGGCAGGCTGGAGGAAGGGTCGCTGCAGGTTGCGGTCCCGCGGCTGGAGCGCCAGGCTGCACGGCTGGACCGGGCCGTCCGCCGCTCAGCGTCCGCCCTGGTCTTTGGTGCCGTGCTGCTCGCAGGGGCTGTTGTCCGCCCTGACGACCTCGTGCTGGGCAATGTGCTGATGACCGCATCGGCCGTGCCGCTGCTGCACGCCCTGTGGGTGGGGCGCCGGGGGCGTTAAGGCGGCTGCCGCCGTCGGGCGTACCCTAAGGGTGGCCTGCCCGTCCGCGGGCTGTGAACCCGCCGCCACGTAAGCCTGCCGGCGCTGAAACCTGCCGTCACTGAAAACAGGGAGCTTTGCAACATGCACCACACCGGTACCGGATCCAGCACGCTCACCGTGGTGCGGCAGGACGTGTCGCTGGGCGCGGGCCGCGACCTCGAGTTCGGCCTGGAGCTGCTGGCAAGGGCAAGGAACGGCGCCATCGGTCCCACCCTGCGGCTCTACCGGCCCGCACCCACCGTGGCGTTCGGGCAGCGGGACACCCGGCTGCCCGGCTTCGAGGCCGCAGCCCAGGCCTGCCGGGAGAA
The DNA here is from genome assembly GCF_059414985.1 of Arthrobacter sp. SAFR-044. Taxonomy (NCBI): domain Bacteria; kingdom Bacillati; phylum Actinomycetota; class Actinomycetes; order Micrococcales; family Micrococcaceae; genus Arthrobacter; species Arthrobacter sp. SAFR-044. The sequence goes on from NZ_JBPFDN010000004.1 coordinate 178,046, forward strand.
CGGCTTCGAACCCTTGGTCCGGAGGGCGGGCGGACGCGCTGCCGCCTACCACCGGGGCACGCTGGTGGTGGACCACATCGAACCGGACACGGATGCCGTGGCCGGGTCCAAGGCCCGGTTCGGCTACTTTGGCGAGCTGTTTGCGCAGGCACTGCGGAGCGTCGGGGTGCAGGCGGCCGTGGGCGAAATCCCCGGTGAATACTGTCCCGGCGAATTCAGCGTCCATGGAACAGATCCGGCGGACAGCTCCCGGAAGGTGAAACTGGTGGGCACTGCCCAGAGGGTGGTCTCCGGCGGCTGGCTCTTCAGCTCGGTGATCGTGGTGGAGGACTCCGCCCCGATCCGCAAGGTTCTCACCGACAGCTACGCGGCGCTGGGCCTGGACTGGGATCCTGCCACCGCCGGCGCCGCCAACGACCTGGTGCCCGGCCTGGACGTCGCCGCCGTCGAGCAGGCCCTCCTTAAAACGTATGCGGGCCATGCCACCCTGGAAACTGCTTCCTTCAGCAGCCTGGGGGCATGACCCGCATCAGTTGCGCGGTGCGGCCGGTCAGGCAGCCAGGCGGCTCTTGACCTCGGCGGCGGACGGGTTGGTGGCGGCGGTGCCGTCGGGGAAGAGGACGGTGGGGACTGTGCGGTTGCCCCCATTGAGCTGCTCCACGAGTTCGGCCGTGCCGTCCACCTCTTCGATGTTGATTTCGGTGTAGCCGATGCCCTGTGCGTCCAGCTGCTTCTTCAGCCGGTTGCAGTAGCCGCACCAGGTGGTGGAAAACATGGTGATGGTGCCGGATTCGGGAGTGAAGTCCACAGGGATCTCCTAAACGTCGCTTGAAAGGTTTCCTTACTGTCAACCGTAGCGTGGCCGCCGGTATTCCCCGGTGCCGGGTGGCTGTTGAGGCGCCTGGATGACAGTTTGTGGCGCGCGGTGGCAAGCTGGTGCCATGTGTGGACGCTACGTAATGGCACGTGCCGTGGGGGACCTCCTGGCTGAGTTCGACGCCGAACTGGAAGAAGAGGTGAGCATCCCGCCGTCGTGGAACGTGGCACCCACTGACGCCGTCCCCATCGTGCTGGAGCGGCTGGTGGAGGACGTTGCCGCGCCACGGCAGGTGCGCCAGCTGCACGTGGCGCGCTGGGGCCTGGTCCCGTCCTGGGCAAAGGATCCCGGGATCGGTTCACGGATGATCAATGCCCGGAGCGAATCGGTGCTGGAAAAGCCGGCCTTCCGGAAGGCTGTGCAGTCCCGCCGCTGTGCCGTCCCGGCCGACGGCTACTACGAATGGAAGCAAGGTCCCGGGAAGTCGAAGCAGCCCTACTACGTGCACCCGAGTGCGGACCGGGGGCTGGTCTTCGCCGGCCTCTATGAGTGGTGGAAGGACCCGTCCGTGCCGGAGGGGGAGCCGGGACGCTGGCTGCTGTCCACCTCGATCCTCACGGCCGACACGCCTCCGCCCGGGACTGAATCCACGATCTTCGGGAAACTGACCGAGCTGCATGACAGGGTGCCGCTGCCCATGGACAAGGCCACGACGGAGGCCTGGCTGGACCCCCGGGCGGATGATGCCGCCGGACTCGTGGACCTGGTGAGGTCGGGGGTCAAGGACGCCGCCGCCGACTGGCAGGTCGAATCCGTGGGCAAGGAAGTAGGCAATGTCCGCAACAACGGCCCTGAACTGATCCGCCCGGTGGAAGCCCTGTTCTAGCAGCTGCCGCCAAGGCTGCTGCACGTCAGACGGTGACCCTGCCGGCGTCGTCCACTGCCCAGGTGGGGTTGTACGCCACTTCCCAGCGGAACCCGTCAGGGTCGGCAAAATACCCTGTATAGCCGCCCCACGCCTTGGTGACGGGCTCGGCAACGATGGCAGCACCCGCCGCAGCTGCCTGCTCCATGACGCTGTCCACTTCCTGCGGGCTTCCGAGGTTGTGGCTGAGCGTGATGCCGGGGACGCCGGCGGGAGGGCTGGTACCGGCTTCGGCCTGCATCTGGTGGATGTCCCAGAGGGAGAGCACAAGCCCGTGGTTCACCTGGATGAACAGGACTTCCCCGGCAACCTCGCGGTGGACGGGCCAGCCAAGGCCGTCAACGTAGAAGGCTCGCGAGGCCTCAACACTGCGGACACCGAGGGAGATAAAGTCGACTCTGGGCTCCATGCTTCGATACTGTCAGATGATGGCGACAATTCAAGGAAACGATAGGGATGCCCGGGCCGACAGGGAACAGCTCGCTGCCGTCCGGGTTGCTGTTGACGAGGTGGATGAGCAGATTGTCACCCTCATCGCCCGCCGTGAACGGCTGATCAGGATCGCCGGCACGCTGAAGGGTGATGACGCAGAGGTGCGTGCCCCCGGCCGGGTGGAGCGGATCATTGAACACGTGCGGGCCGCTGCCGAGAAAAAAGACATTGACCCGGACATCGTGGAGTCAACCTACCGGGCCATGATCTCCGCGTTCATTGAACTTGAACTGCGGATCCATAAAGAAAACAGCTGAGGAAGCTTAGGGCGCTTCCTCCACCGGCACCCCGTGCTGGAACTCCCGTCCGTCCGCCTCGCTGAAGGCGGACAGGACATGCCCCTGCCCGAGTCCGTTCAAGGCCGTCAGGGGAAAGCTGCCGGTGATGCTGTTCCCTGAATGGGAAACTCCGGACAGGTCGTAATCCTCTTCGATTCCCTGGTCCCGGTTGAACGAGTAGCAGGCAATGGCCTCCCCGTTCATGAACTCAATGCACAGCCGGCGCTGTGCCGAATAATCCGGCGAGGCTCCCATCAACCCCACCACGTAGGCGCCGGAAACCGGTATGGTGCCGTCGATATCGAACGTGGCAACCAGGGTGGAGTCCTGGGTCTTGATGCTGGCCTGCTTCAGGAGTGCGTCATCGGTACTCATGCCAACATCCTGCTCCCTGCCGCACGCCCCGTCCACCCCCGCCTATGTTTTGCTGCCAACCCGGCGTAGACTGGCTTTATTCGAACACATATTCGAATTCCTGCAATGGGGAGTATCGGTAGGGAGGTGCGCATGGGCATGTTCAGCGAGTCCGTTGACGTGGTGTGCTCCGCTGCCGGACAGCCGGAATCGCTGATATGGGCAGGGGCGTCCTACACCGTCTGCGCCGAACCAGTCCGGTGGTACGAACGCCGGCAATGGTGGGCGGAGGACAGCAGGGCCCCGCTGGGAAGCGGACAGGGCGTAGTGGACCACGAAATCTGGCGCGTCCAGGTCCTGCCGGCCCGGATGGCCTCCCGTCCCGCAGCGCCGGTAGAACCGGCCGGCGCAGAACCCCTCACCCTTGACCTGACGCGCCAGATCCGCAGCAACCGTTGGCGGCTGCTGCGGATCCATGACGCCCTCCGCCACAGAACTGCCTGACCAGACCAGCATGGGCTTTACCCACCTTCACGTTTCCACGGCGTTCAGCGCCCATTACGGCGTTTCATGGCCAGAGGAACTGGCCATGGCTGCCGCTGCCGACGGCGCCACGGCCCTTGCCTGCACCGACCGGGACGGCCTGTACGGCACCATCAAGCACCTCAAGGCCTGCATGGCTGCAGGCATCGACCCCATCGTGGGGGTGGACCTTGCAGTATTCGACGACGACGGCGACCACCGAACGCAGGTAGCAGGCAGGGTGGTGGTGCTGGCCCGAGGCCAAAACAACGGTGCCGGATACCGTGCGCTGTGCCGGCTGGTTTCCGACGCCCACGCCAGGACCTCGGGGAAAGCCGGCGGAGCGGTACCCGTTGCTGTCACCCGCGCCGAACTGGCTTCCCGCACCCTGGACCCCCAAACCCTTAAGCCGGTGCTCACCATACTGCTCGGCCCTGATTCAGATGTGGGCCGTGCCATGGGCGGACGGCGCTACCTGCGGCCCCGGACCCTGTTCAAGCAGTGGCTGGACGCAATGCCCGCCGGAACCGTGGTGGCGGAAATCGTCTCCCAGCTCAGCGCACCGGGTACCCCATTGAGCACGGCGCACGCTGTGCGCATGCTCAGGCTCGCCGAGGAACACCAGGTGCCGGCTGTCCTGGCCAATGCGGTGAGGTACTGCGCTGCGGACGGAGCACCAACCGCTGATGTCCTGGATTCTGCCCGGACATTGAAGTCCCTGCCCGAACTGGCAGGGGAACCACTGCTGCAACCCACCGGCCAGGGGTGGCTGAAAACCCCTGGGCAAATGCTGGCGCTTGGCAAGGAAATCATTTCCGCCGCCGGTTATGGTGCCGCAGACCTCAAGCAGCTGATGGCACAGACAGAAGCGCTCGCCGATCTCTGCCGGATTGACCCCACTACAGACATGGGATGGAAACAGCCAGTGGTGCCCGAAGCATCCGTTATCGGCATCACCCAGGATCCGCACGCTGAACTCATCCAGCGCTGCCATGCGGGAATCGGCAGGCGGTTCCCGGGAATCGGCGGCAAAGCGGAGAAGGACATGCTGGCCCGCCTGGACCATGAGTTGGGGATTATCAACAATCTGGGCTTCTCCTCCTACTTCCTGACCGTTGCGGAGGTATCCCGAATGATCCAGGACATGGGGGTCAGGGCGGCAGCCAGGGGGTCCGGAGCGTCCAGCCTGGTCAATTACCTGATCGACGTCAGCCATGTGAATCCCCTCCAGCACGACCTCATTTTCGAACGTTTTCTCTCCAATGACCGCGCCACCCTTCCAGACATCGATATCGACGTCGAAAGCGCTGAGCGCCATAACGTCTACCGCCGGATCTTCGAACGCTTCGGCTCTGAACGGGTCACCCTGATGAGCATGCAGAACGGGTACCGTGCCCGTGGTGCAGTGCGCGACGCCGGGCTGGCGCTGGGCATGGACGACGGCGAGGTGGGGGAGATCGCCAAACAGTTGTGGCGGTTCTCGGCGCGGAAATTCCGCGAAGCGCTGCAGGAAAAACCTGAACTGCGCGAGTTTGCCGGACGGGTAGAGCAACGCGACGCACATGGAAACCAGCAACTGGACCTGCTGGTGGACCTGACCGAACGGCTCGACCGGCTGCCCCGCCACATTTCCATGCACCCCTGCGGCGTCATCCTGGGTGATGCCACCCTCCTGGACCGTACACCGGTACAGCCAAGTGGGCTGGGCCTGCCCATGAGCCAGTTCGATAAACATGACATGGACTCCATGGGCATGCTCAAACTCGATGTCCTGGGTGTCCGCATGCAAAGCGCCATGGCTTTTGCGGTCAGGGAAATCATCAGGATCCACCCCTCCAAAGAAGAAGTGGTCAAGGCAGGGAACCACCCGGCTGGTCCGGAAGGTTCCGGCCCGGATTACATTGCCGCCAATGGCCAGATAGACCTCAACGCCGTCCCCCTTGACGACGAAGCAACCTATGAGCTGATCAGAAGCACGCACACCCTTGGCTGCTTCCAGATCGAATCCCCCGGACAGCGGGAACTGATCGGCAAGATGGCGCCGCGGGAGTTCAACGACCTCATCATCGATATTTCACTCTTCCGCCCGGGACCGATGAAGTCGGACATGGTCCGCCCCTTCCTGGAACACCGGCATGGGTTCGCCCCTGAGAGCTACCCGCACCCGGACCTCAAACCGGTGCTGCAGGAAACCCATGGGGTCACCGTCTTCCACGAGCAAATCCTGAAAACCCTTCACGTCATGACCGGCTGCGGTCTGGCCAAAGCCGACGAGTTCCGCCGGGCGCTCAGCAGCGAGGCCGGAGAAGCGCAGGTGGAGGAGTACTTCCGGCGCCACGCCAAAGCCAAGGGATACACCCCTGAGGTGGTGGACAAGGTCTGGGGGACGTTGAAGTCCTTTGCCAGCTTCGGTTTCTGCAAAGCCCACGGTGCGGCTTTCGCCGTCCCCACCTACCAGTCCGCCTGGCTCAAGACACACCACCCCGAAGCCTTCCTTGCAGGCCTTTGGGAGCACGACCCCGGTATGTACCCCAAACGGCTGCTGGTGGCCGAAGCGCGCCGGCTGGGCATTCCCATCCTTCCCCTGGACATCAACCGGAGCAAAGCCGAATACCGGGTGGAATGGATTGAATCAGGAAAGGACTCAGGGAAGCTGGGAATCCGGCTCAGCCTGAACGGGATCTACGGCCTGTCTGCTGCAGAACTGAAGCGGATCGTCGTCGGACAGCCTTACGATTCACTGGCGGATCTCCGGGCGCGCTCGCGGCTCAGTAAACCAAGCATCAGGCGCCTTGCGCAGTTGGGTGCTTTTGATTCCCTGCACCGCGAAGCCGGAGGCCCTGCCAACCGCGCGGACCTGGTGCACCATTTGCAGCAGCTTCAATCAGCCCATGGCGCGCGGAAAGGCGTGGAGGTCCTGGAGGGGCAGTTGTCCCTCCCCTTGGGTGACGTTGAACTGCGCAATATCAAACCTGGACTTCCCGCTCCAACAGTGGTGGAGAATGTCAGGGCGGAACTTGACCTCATGGCCATCGATGTCAGCACCCATCTGATGGACAGCCACCGGCCCCTGCTGGAAAGGCTCGGTGTCACCACCGCCGATAAGCTCCTCAACCTGCGCAACGGGACCGAAGTGCTGGTGGCAGGGGTGCGGGTGGCCACCCAGACTCCTCCCATGCGCGGCGGCAGGAGGGTGGTGTTCATCAGCATCGACGACGGCACCGGCTGCGTGGATTCGGTCTTCTTCCACGAGGCCCAGGAAAGCGCCGGGCCGCTCCTGTTTGGAACCCGCCTGCTGCTGATCCGCGGGACCACCCGAAGGACTGGTCCGCGGGGCATCAGCATCAGTGCGAGCATGGCGTGGGACCTGGCCCGGACGGAGAGCCTGCCCTTCCCGGAGTTCCCCCGGGAGTCCACGCCGGTGTTCAGCCCGGAGGCCTCCGGGGATGGTCCGCATCCCCTGGACGGCATCAGCAGGACGCTCGCGATCACCGGTTTCAACGGGTGACTGCTGTTCCCCTGCCCCCGTGTGCCGCGTTGGTCGGCCCTTACCTGAACCGATAGCATTGACGGTGGCTGGCTGTGGTCCCCGTATGCCACAAGCTATGAAGCCTTAACTTTGAATAGGAGACACCCGTGTCAGATGCCCAGCAGATCACCCTTCTCGTCGATGGCGAAGAGACCAAGGTGACTACCGGGACCACCGGTGCGGAACTCTTCTTTGAGCGCCGTGACGTTGTTGTTGCCCGCGTCAACGGCGAGCTGAAGGACTTGGACCAGGAACTTCCCGAAGGCGCAGAGGTGGAAGCCGTCACCATTGATTCGGCCGACGGCCTGAATGTCCTGCGCCATTCCACCGCCCACGTGATGGCCCAGGCTGTGCAGCAGCTGCGCCCCGACGCCAAACTCGGCATCGGACCCTACATCACCGACGGTTTCTACTTCGACTTCGATGTTGCCGAACCGTTCACCCCCGAGGACCTCAAGACCCTCGAAAAGATGATGCAGAAGATCATCAACCAGAACCAGAAGTTCGTCCGCCGAGTGGTCAGCGAGGACGAGGCCCGCGAAGCCATGAAGAACGAGCCCTACAAGCTTGAGCTGCTGGGCAAGAAGAACGATGCCGCCGAAGCCGGGGAAGGCGTGAACGTTGAGGTCGGCGCCGGCGACATCACCATCTACGACAATGTGGAGCGCAAGGAAGGCACCACCGTCTGGTGCGACCTCTGCCGTGGCCCGCACCTGCCCAACACCAAGCTCATCTCCAACGCCTTCGCCCTGACCCGCTCGTCGTCGGCCTACTGGTTGGGCAACCAGAAAAACCAGCAGCTGCAGCGCATCTACGGAACCGCCTGGCCCACCAAGGAAGCCCTGAAGGCCTACCAGGAGCGCATTGCCGAGGCCGAGCGCCGCGACCACCGCAAGCTGGGCTCCGAGCTGGACCTGTTCTCCTTCCCGGACGAGCTGGGTTCCGGCCTGCCCGTCTTCCACCCCAAGGGCGGCATCATCCGCAAGGAGATGGAGGACTACTCGCGCCAACGCCACGTCGAGGCCGGCTACGAGTTTGTCTACACCCCGCACATCACCAAGGGCCACCTGTACGAGGTCTCGGGACACCTTGACTGGTACAAGGACGGCATGTTCCCCGCCATGCACGTGGACGCCGAACTCAACGAGGACGGCACCGTGCGCAAGCCCGGCCAGGACTACTACCTGAAGCCGATGAACTGCCCCATGCACAACCTCATCTTCCGCGCCCGCGGCCGGTCCTACCGTGAACTGCCCCTGCGGCTGTTCGAATTTGGTTCCGTCTACCGGTACGAGAAATCCGGCGTAGTGCACGGCCTCACCCGGGTCCGGGGGATGACGCAGGACGACGCCCACATCTACTGCACCCGTGAGCAGATGAAGGACGAACTCACCAAGACCCTGAACTTCGTCCTGGACCTGCTCAAGGACTACGGGCTGAACGACTTCTACCTCGAGCTGTCCACCAAGGACCCCGAGAAGTACGTCGGCGACGACGCCACCTGGGAGGAAGCCACCAGGACCCTCTCCGAAGTAGCCCAAGAGTCAGGGCTGGAACTGGTGCCCGATCCGGGCGGAGCCGCCTTCTACGGTCCCAAGATTTCCGTGCAGGCCAAGGACGCCCTGGGCCGTACCTGGCAGATGTCCACCATCCAGCTGGACTTCAACCTGCCGGAACGCTTCGAGCTGGAATTCCAGGCCGCCGATGGCAGCCGGCAGCGTCCGGTCATGATCCACCGCGCGCTCTTCGGATCGGTGGAACGCTTCATGGGCGTCCTCACCGAGCACTACGCCGGCGCGTTCCCCGCATGGCTGGCTCCGGTACAGGTGGTGGGCATCCCCGTCGCGGAGGCGTTCAACGATTACATGTTCGACGTCGTTGGCCAGCTTAAGGCGGCGGGCATCCGTGCCGAGGTGGATACGTCCTCGGACCGCTTCCCCAAGAAGATCCGCACCGCCAGCAAGGACAAGATCCCGTTCGTGCTGATCGCCGGCGGCGACGACGCAGAGGCCGGTGCTGTTTCGTTCCGCTTCCGCGACGGAAGCCAGGACAACGGCGTGCCCGTGGCGGAAGCGGTCAAGCGAATCACCGAAGCCGTCCGCAACCGGACCAGCTAGCCGAACGGAAGCAGCACAGTGCAGGAGAACACAGGCGCAGGATATCCAGGCGATGCCGGCGTTACCGACGACTTTGCCCTCGCCGGTGTCCCGGACGCCTTCCAGCGCCTGTGGACTCCGCACCGCATGGCCTACATCAAGGGCGGGCAGCACCAGTTCAAGAACGAGAATGACTGCCCGTTCTGCGTCGGCCCCGGCCGCACTGACGAAGAGGCGCTCATCGTCCACCGCGGACGGACCTGCTACGTGGTGCTGAACCTGTTCCCCTACAACCCGGGCCACCTGCTGGTCTGCCCCTACCGGCACATTCCGGACTACACAGACCTCACTGTTGAAGAAACAGCAGAGTTCGCCGAGCTGACCCAGACGGCCATGCGGGTCCTGCGGAAGGTGTCCAATCCCGGCGGCTTTAACCTGGGCATGAACCAGGGTGTGGTGGGCGGTGCAGGAATCTCCGCCCACCTGCACCAGCACATTGTGCCGCGCTGGGGCGGGGACGGTAACTTCTTCCCCATCATCGCCCAGACCAAAGCCATCACCCAGACCCTTGATGAGGTCCGGCAGCAGGTGGCTGACGCCTGGCCCGGGGAGTCGGATGCTGAATAGGCATGCCCGCGGCTTCTTCACCGCACTGTTTACCCCGTTGGCCCGCTGGCTACTCAGGATCGGTGTCTCCCCGGATGCGGTGACCATCCTTGGAACCGCCGGGGTTGCCGCGGGAGCCCTCATCTTCTACCCCCTGGGCCAGCTCTTCTGGGGAACCGTCTTCATTACCGCATTCATCTTTTCCGATGTCCTGGACGGCATCATGGCCCGGATGCAGGATGTAAAGAGCCGTTGGGGGAACTTCCTCGATTCCACCCTGGACCGCATCGCCGACGGCGCCCTCTTCGCCGGCGTATCCGTGTGGTTCTTCACGGGTGGAAACGACACCGCCATCGCCGTCTGCGCCCTGCTGTGCCTGGTCCTGGGCATGGTTGTCTCATACGCCCGCGCCAAGGCAGAATCGCTCGGGTTCACCGCCAACGTCGGGATCGCTGAGCGGGCCGAACGCCTGGTCTCGGTGCTGGTGATCACCGGCCTGACCGGACTGGGGCTGCCGACGGTGGTGCTCCTGGCCACCCTTGTCCTCCTGGCAGCGGCGAGCCTGGTCACCGTGGTGCAGCGCGTGCTTTCGGTGCGCCGGCAGGCCCTTGCGGAGCCAACGCCCGCTGATTAAGCATGATTAAGCCTGCCGCGCGGCGGGGGTCTAGTATATAAGTGCCCGGTCAAGCGACCCGGCAACCCGTGCGTGCACCTCCGGCAGCTGCCGCCGCATGCCCGGCGAAGATCATCTGTCTACCCATAGGGGTTTTTGTGTCTACACCTGATGTAAGCAACGAGGCCGGTTCGTCCGCGAACAGCGTCACGGGCAGCAGCCGCGTGAAGCGTGGCATGGCCGAGATGCTCAAGGGCGGCGTCATCATGGACGTCGTCAACGTCGAGCAGGCCCGCATCGCCGAAGACGCCGGTGCCGTGGCGGTCATGGCGCTGGAGCGTGTTCCGGCCGATATCCGCGCCCAGGGCGGCGTGTCCCGCATGTCCGATCCCGACATGATCGACCAGATCATCGACGCCGTGTCCATCCCGGTCATGGCCAAGGCCCGCATCGGCCACTTCGTCGAGGCCCAGGTCCTGCAGTCCCTCGGCGTTGACTACATCGACGAGTCCGAGGTCCTCACCCCGGCCGACTACGTCAACCACATCGACAAGTGGAACTTCAAGGTTCCCTTCGTCTGTGGTGCCACCAACCTTGGTGAGGCCCTGCGCCGCATCAACGAGGGCGCTGCCATGATCCGCTCCAAGGGCGAAGCCGGCACCGGCGATGTCTCCAACGCCACCGGCCACATGCGCAAGATCCGCTCCGAGATCGCCAAGCTTGCCGCGCTGCCCGAGGACGAGCTCTACGTCGCGGCCAAGGAACTTCAGGCCCCGTACGAACTGGTCAAGGAAGTCGCCGCGGCCGGCAAGCTCCCCGTGGTGCTCTTCACCGCTGGCGGCATCGCGACCCCCTCTGACGCGGCCATGATGATGCAGCTCGGCGCCGACGGCGTGTTCGTCGGTTCCGGCATCTTCAAGTCCGGCAACCCCGCCCAGCGTGCCGCCGCCGTCGTTAAGGCCACCACCTTCTTCGACGACCCCGACGTCATCGCCAAGGCCTCCCGCGGGCTGGGCGAAGCCATGGTGGGCATCAACGTCGATGAGATCCCCCAGCCGCACCGTCTCGCTGAGCGCGGCTGGTAATTTCCGCCTTCTGTGACGCGCCGGACGGCGCGATCCTCTGCGTGCTATTCCCCGCGCCCCGTTGGCGGCTTTGTCGCTGGTCGGGGCGCGGGGCCCCTTTTACGCACGCTGCCGGACCGCACCGTCCGGCGCTTCGGTTTTGGCTTCACTGACTTGACCACGACGCCGGTTCCTCACCTTCTTGGTGGGGGACCGGCGTCGTTCTTTTAAATCGATTGCTCCGTACCTGTCGTTTTCGGGCCTCAAAACGACGTTTACTCAGCAATCGATGGGGTTTTACTCGAGGCCGCGGCGCTTTAGCAGGGGGTCCAACCTGGCTTCGCGGCCCCTCAGGATGCGGAAGGATTCCAGGGGGTCCCGGCTGTTGCCGCGGCTGAGCAGCTCCTGCCGGAAGCGTTCCCCGTTGGCGGGGGACAGGCCGCCGTTTTCCTTGAACCAGTCCACGGTTTCCGCGTCCAGGACCTCGCTCCAGATGTAGGAATAGTAGCCCGCCGCGTAGCCGGCCCCGGCGAAGATGTGCTGGAAGTAGCCCGTGCGGTAGCGGGGTGGGATCAGCGGGTGGGCAATCCCTGCCGCGGCCAGCGCCTTTGCCTCAAACTCCAGGGCATCGTCGGGAACGTCGCCCGGCTCCAGCGTGTGCCAGGCGAGATCCAGGAGGGCTGCGCCCAGGTACTCCGTGGTGGCAAACCCTTCACCCCAGAGCCGGGACTCCTCCAGCCGGTCCACAACGCCCTGCGGCAGTGGCTCACTGGTGATGTGGTGGCGTGCGTAGTTGGACAGCACCTCCGGCCACATGATCCACATCTCGTTCACCTGCGACGGATACTCCACAAAGTCCCGGGGCACCGCAGTACCGGAAAAGCGCGGATAGGTGACATTGGAGAACAAGCCGTGCAGTGCATGGCCGAACTCGTGGAAAAGCGTGCGCAGCTCGTCCAAGGTGAGGAGGGTTGGTTCACCCGCGGGCGGCTTGGAGATGTTGAGCGTATTGGTCACCACGGGCCGGGTGCCCAGCAGCGAAGCCTGGTCCACGAGCGAGTTCATCCACGCTCCGCCGCGCTTGGACTCGCGTGCATAGTAGTCGCCCAGGAACAGCCCCAGGCCGGTTCCGTCCCCGTCGCGGACCTCCCAGATGCGAACGTCCGGGTGATAGGCCTTGAGGTCGGGCCGCTCGTGGAAGGTAACCCCATAGAGGGCAGTGGCTGCAAAGAACACTCCGTCCGTGATGACCCGGTCCAGTTCAAAAAAGGGACGCAGGGCCTGTTCGTCGACGTCGTACTTCTCCCGCCGCACCTTTGCCGAAAAGTAAGCCCAGTCCCATGCTTCCAGCGGATGCCCGGCGACGTCGGCCAGGGCTGCCGCCTCGGCGTCGGCATTGCGCACGGCCGCCGGCGCCATCCGGCTCAGCATTGTCCGGACTGCCTCGAAGTCCGGCGCCGTCTGCCGGTCGGCCACAAGTTCCGCGTAGTTGGCGAAACCCAGCAGTTGGGCCTTCTCGGCCCGCAGCCCCGCCATCTCCCTGGCCAGGTCCAGGACATCCAGGCTGCCGCCGCCACTGCCCCTGGCCACTGATGCTTCAAACAGGCGACGGCGGACGTCCCGGTTCTCGAGCGCCGCCAGTGCCGGCTGGTTGCCGGGCTGGACCAGGGTGAGCAGGTATTTGCCGTCATGCCCGGCGGCGCGTGCAGCTTCCCCGGCACTGGCGACGTCGTCTGCCGTCAGGCCGGCCAGGTCGGCCGCGTCCTCCAGCAGCAGCGCCGCGGACTTCATCCCTTCCTTGGCCCGCTGGCCGAACTCAGTACCCAACCGGGCCAGCTCGGCGTTGATGGCACGCAGCCGCTCCTGGCCCGGTGCATCGAGCTGGATGCCGGACTGGCGGAACTCCTTGAGGTATTCCTCCACCAGGCGGGCCGACTCGGGATCCAGGCCACCCGTATCAATGGCCGCAAACCGCTCATATAGGACCCTGTTGAGGAACACCTCGTCCTGATGGGCCGGGAAGCGCGGCGAGAGCTCCGTTTCAAGTTTCCGGATCTCGGCGGACGCATCCGCCGACACCACGGTATAAAACGCCGCCGCGGCCCTGTTGAGGAGTTGCCCGGAGCGCTCCATGGCGAGTGCCGTGTTGTCGAACGTGGCCGGTTCGGCGTTGCTGGTGATGGCCTGGATCTCACTCAGGTGCTCAGCCAGTCCTGCTTCGATGGCGGCGCCGTACTGGCCTGCTGCGAGGCCCTCGAAAGGTGGAAGGCCGTAGGGCAGGGGACTGGCGGCAAGGAGGGGGTTGGTCATGGGGTAAACCTTTCACAGCAGGGCGCGGTTCTCAACGAAGGAAATGGTGCTGGCTCCCAGACGACATCCCTACAATTGCCGCTATGGGGTCCGGTCCGGGCCGCATTCTGCGCGCACTGCATGGAACGCGCACGGTACGGCAGCGACGAAGGGGCCCTGGTCCATGAGCAAGCAAGGCACGACGCCGGCAGCTGCTTTCCTGGGAGTACCGTCCCGGTGGGTGGGACCGGGCGCTGTCGTGGTCCTGGTGGTGGCATACGGCATCTTTTGGTATGTGGCGCGGCCGCAGGGTGAACCCGTCCTCAGGCATGTGGGCCAGCTGTTCGGCGGGGAGTCGGTGCTGCTGTACTCGATCGCCCTGGTCCTGGTCAGTACCCTCCCGCACGTTGAGCCGGTGTTTGGCGGCATTGACCACGCCGCCATCTGGCACCGCAGGGCTGCCGTCACGGCAACCGTCCTGTTGCTGCCGCACATCGAACTTGCGTCCAACCCGGAGGCAACCAGCGTGGGAAAGACGCTGGCAGTGGCGGCCATTTCCGGCCTTGCCGCGCTGGTGGTGTGGGCGGTGCTGCCACGCTGGCGGACCATGCTTCCGGCGCCGGTCCGCCGCGTGGTCGTTGCCGCGCTGCAGGCAAAGGGGGTCCGCCTGGCGGCGCGGTTGCTGGGTGGCTATGAGCGCTGGCGCGGCTTTCACCGCCTCACCGGCCTGTTCGTGGCCGCCGGCTTCCTGCACGGGCTGCTCGATGCCAGTGCGTTTGAGGCTGCGCCCGTCCTGAGGTGGAGCTACGTGGCCATCGGCGGAACGGGCCTGGCGTTCTACGTTTACCGGGAGCTGCTGGCGCGCCGTTTCCTGCCCCATCACGACTACCAGGTTGCAGGGGTCCGTCCGGTTGCGGCGGACTTGGTGGAGGTTGCACTACGTCCCCTGGGCCGCCCGCTGGCGTTCAAACCCGGCCAGTTCGCCATGGTTTACCTCGAAACAGCCCAAGGCTGGCAGCGGCACCCCTTTTCCATTTCGGGTCCAGCAGGGGAGGGTGGGATCAGCATCACGGTCAAGGCACTCGGGGACCACACCACAAGGCTTCCCGACGTGGTCCAGCCCGGCATGCCTGCTGTAGTCGGCGGCCCCTACGGCCGTTTTGACCGGAACAAGGGCACTGCCCACCAGGTCTGGATCGCCGGCGGGGTGGGGATCACTCCCTTCCTGAGCTGGTTGCGGTCACTGGACGAAGGGCCGGCCGGCGGGCTGCACGAAGATGTCCACTTCTTCGTCACCTCGGCGGGCCCGTCGCCTTTTGCCGATGAAATCACCGCCATCGCCGGGAACCAGCCGCGGCTTACGGTCCACCTGGTTGACACCGAAAGGGACGGACGGCTGACCCCGGACATGGTCCTGGCCGCGGTGGGCACCGAGCCACGCCTGCTGTCGGTATTCATGGGTGGTCCGGACGCCATGTTGCGGCAGTTCCGCAAAGCCTTTCGGGCAGCGGGTGTCCGAAGGCTCAACATCCACCGGGAGTACTTCCAGTGGCGCTGATCCTGCCGGCAGGGCTCAGCGGGGCCGGCGCGCGGCGTGCTCCCGTGCCAGGACTGCGTAAGTGTCGTCCGGGGTGCCGGGGGAGAAGCTGCCGAACTTGCGCTCCGCAGCTGTACGGATGAGGAAGTCGGCGATGGCAGGGTTCTTGGGAAGCAGCGAGCCGTGCAGGTAGCTGGCAACGATGTTCCGGTACCGTGCCCCCTCATGGCCGTCATTGCTGTTGTTTCCCGTTCCCTTGGCCACGGCCCCAAGCGGCCGAACCCCGCTGCCCAGGGTTGTCTGGCCGCTGTGGTTTTCGTAGCCGAGGACGTCGCCGAACTCCGTGGTTGACACCTTGACGTTGCCGATCAGGCGCTCATCGGTGCCGTGGGTTTCCACGTCGAGTACGCCGATACCCGGGATGACGGCGCCCGTGCGGGTCTTGAAGAACCGCCCGAAGAGCTGGTAAAGGCCGCAGATGACCAGCATGGGCGCGCCGTCCTCGGCCAGTTCCTTGAGTTGGCCGGCGCGGGCCTGCAGGTCGTCCTGGATCACCAGCTGCCCGCTGTCCTGGCCACCGCCGCCCACAATGATGTCCACGCCGTCAGGGAAGGGATCGCCCACGTTGTACTCGAGCAGTTCGGGGGTGTACCCGTGCCACTGGATCCGGCGCTGCAGGACCAGCGCGTTGCCCCAGTCGCCATAGATGTTCATGTCGCGCGGGTACAGCTGGACCACGCGGAGGGTGCCCTTGGACTGGTGGCCAGCTTCCGCTGCTTCTGCCGGACTCACGAGACAACCTCCACGGTGGTGATTTTGGACAGCTCGCGGCGGATGGCAAGCATGGCGGTGTAGGTGCAGAAAATCCGCTTGGGTTTGCCGCGCCCTTCCCGGATGAAGGCGGCAAGGGCGTCGGGAATGTCGGTATCCACAGCGCCAACGGGGACTTCGTCGTATTGCAGCCGCAGCGCCATGTCGTAGGCCCGGGACCCGGTCAGCAGCTCCACCCCGCCCTCGCGGAGCGAATCGAATTCCACGTCCCACAGCCAGGACATGTCCCGGCCATCGGCGTAGTTGTCGTTGATGGCGATCATGGTGGCGTAGCCGCCGGCGGGGAAGGACTTCAGCCCCAGCCGGAAACCGCTGGGGTTCTTGACCAGCACCAGGTCCAGGGGCAGGCCGTCCACGGTCAGGCTTTCGCCGCGGCCGAAGGCGGGCGCCACCTGCGACAGCGCCTGCAGCAGGGTCTCGTGGTTCGCGGTGGCGGCGCCGCCACCGCAAATGCTGCGGGCCAGCGTGAGGGCAGCGGCTGCATTGAAGATGTTGTAGACGCCGCGCAGCTTCATCGCCGTGGTGACCGTACCGCCGTCGTACTCAAACTCGGCGCTGTCAGCGCCCACCTTGCGGAGGACGACGTCGGCCTGCGGCTTTGCGGGCAGGCCCGCCGGAGCGGGGCTGCCGGGAGCGGCGCGCATGTCGTCGTCGTTCGGAAAGGTGCCCAGCAAGGAATCGTCCAGGCCGAAGTACCTGACTTCCTGTCCAGTGAGCGTGTCGGCGATCCTGGCAACCCGCGGGTCCTCACGGTTCAGGACCACCGTTCCGGTGGTCTTCGCCGCGATGTGCTGCAGGAGCTGTGCCGTTTTGTCGATCTCGCCAAAGCGGTCCAGTTGGTCGCGGAGCACGTTGAGCAGCAGGCAGTAGCGGGGCGGAACGCTGTTCACGAAATGGACGGCGTGGGCCTCGTCAAGTTCCAGGACGGCAACGTCCGCGTCCAGCCTGCCGCGCCAGTCCACCTCGCCCAGGAGTGCGGCCGCCACCCCCCGCGTGAAGTTGCTGCCGGTCCGGTTGGTGAAGACCTTCAGGCCCTGGCTTTCCAGCAGTTCGACCACCATTTTGGTGGTGGTGGTCTTTCCGTTGGTGCCGCTGACCACGGCCACGCCGTGGGGCAGGGTGGTGAGCGTCCGCCGCATGAAGCCGGGGTCGATTTTCTCGACCACCAGGCCCGGAAGTGCGGAGCCGCCGCCCCGCAGCCGGGATACCCTGCGGACCAGCTTGCCGAGCGGAACACTGAAGAAGACCATGTTTCGAATATATCCCAGCAGCGGCATGCAACCTTTGCCCGCGGCCCAGGTGCGGCAGCAGCCGGAGGGCCGGGACCGTATGCTGGAGGGATGACAAATCCCTCTTCTGCTGATCCTGCGCGCGTGGGCTCAGGCCTGCGGATTGGTGTCCTGGCCCTGCAGGGAGACTTCCGCGAACACCTGCGTGCCGCGGAAGCCACCGGCGCGCAGGGCGTTGCCGTCCGCCGCCCGGAGGAGCTGGACGGCCTGGACGGCCTCATCATTCCCGGCGGCGAATCCACCGCCATCGATAAACTGGCGCGGGCCTTCGACCTGGCCGACCCGCTGCGCAAGTACATCGCCGAGGGGCTCCCCGTCTATGGTTCCTGCGCGGGAATGATCCTGCTTGCGGCGGACATCGCAGATCCGGCCACCGACCTGTCCGGCGCCCCCCAGCAAACGTTCGGCGGCCTGGACATCACCGTCCGGCGCAATGCCTTCGGCCGGCAGCGCGAATCCTTCGAAACCGACCTGGACTTCAAGGGACTTGACTTCAGCGCCACCGAATCAGGCGTGGAACCAGTGCACGCCGTCTTCATCCGCGGCCCCTGGGTGGAGCGGGTGGGCCCGGACGTGGAGGTCCTCGCGCAGGTGGAACCGGCAGAACCCGGTCAGGCGTCGCACGCCGTACCGCTCCCCGGGGCGGCTAGAATTGTCGCAGTGCGTTCCGGCCAGCTGCTGGCCACCTCCTTCCACCCGGAAGTGACCGGCGAGAAACGCGTACACGAACTTTTTATCCGCATGATCAGAGGAGAAGCGTAAAGCATGTCAGGCCACTCCAAATGGGCAACGACCAAGCACAAAAAGGCGATCATTGACAGCCGCCGCGCAAAGTCGTTCGCCAAGCTGATCAAGAACATCGAAGTTGCCGCCCGCATGGGCGGACCGGACCTCGCCGGCAACCCCGGCCTGGAACTTGCCGTAACCAAGGCCAAGAAGACCTCGGTCCCCAACGACAACATCGACCGCGCCATCAAGCGCGGCGCCGGCCTCACCGGCGAAGTGGTGGACTACGCCGAAATCATGTACGAGGCCAGGGGCCCCCAGGGCTCCGCCCTGCTGATCGAGTGCCTCACCGACAACAAAAACCGGGCCGCCTCCGAAGTCCGCCTCGCCATCTCCCGCAACGGCGGAACCATCGCCGACCCAGGTTCGGTCAGCTACCTCTTCACCCGCAAGGGCGTGGTGAACCTGCCCAAGAACGGCCTGAGCGAGGACGACGTCCTGATGGCCGTCCTGGATGCGGGCGCGGAGGAAGTCAAGGACAACGGCGAGACCTTCGAGATCCACTCGGAACCGGGCGACCTCCAGGCCATCCGTGAAGCGCTGGCGGAAGCCGGCATTGAATACGACACGGATGAAGTTGAGTTCGTTCCCTCCATGCAGGTGGAACTCGATGTCGACGGCGCCCGGAAGTTCCTGAAGCTGGCAGACGCCCTGGAGGAACTCGACGACGTGCAGAACGTCTACAGCAACGCCGACCTCAGCGACGAAGTCCAGGCCGCCCTGGAATCCGAGTGACGTCCCGCCTTGCCTGCTAGTCCGCAGGAGTTGAAGCCGGGGTTCCGGGCCGGGGCGGAGCACAAGTGACGCTCCGCGTCCTTGGCGTTGATCCCGGCCTCACCCGTTGCGGCATCGGCGTGGTGGATGTTGAGCGCAACCGCCGGGCCAGCATGGTGGCGGTAGGGGTGGTGGGCACATCGCCGGACGAGACCCTTGACCGGCGCCTGCTGGTGATCGCCACGGCCATCGACGAGTGGCTGGACCGCTACGAACCGCAGGTCCTCGCCGTCGAACGCGTCTTTTCGCAGCTCAACGTCAGCACGGTGATGGGCGTCGCCCAGGCGTCAGGTGTGGTCATCGCCGCGGCGGCCCGCCGGGGAATCCCGGTGGCGCTGCACACGCCGTCGGAAGTCAAAGCCGCGGTGACCGGAAGCGGGTCCTCGAACAAGGACGCCGTGACCAAACTGGTGACCAAGATCCTCCGCCTTGACGCTCCGCCGCGTCCCGCCGACGCAGCCGATGCGCTGGCGCTGGCCATCACCCATGCGTGGCGGGCCGGGAGCGGCGCTGCCGTGGCCACCACGGGACCGGGCAGTTCATCCCTGACGCCTGCCCAGCGGGCATGGGCGGAAGCAGAAGCGAAAGCGCGCCGCGCACGCTGATTGTCGCTGCCGCTTGCTAGGGTATTCGTAGATATGTTCGGATAGCCGGGCTCTCACTTTGGAGGCCCGCAGTACAACGGGAGCCCGGCCTTGATCAGTTTCCTCCGCGGAACCGTAGCGCACCTTGGCCTGTCAACGGCCGTGATAGACCTCAACGGTGCCGGGATGAGCGTCAACGCCACCCCGCAGACCCTGAGCCGGCTGCGCGTGGGTGACGAAGGCCAGCTGTTCACCTCACTGATTGTCCGGGAGGACTCGCTGACGCTCTTTGGCTTCGCCTCCGATGACGAACGCGAGGTTTTTGACATCCTCCTGAGCGTCAGCGGCGTTGGTCCGCGGCTGGCCCTTGCCGTCCTTGCTGTCCACGATCCCGAAGCGATCAGGGTGGCAGCGCACACCGGCGACAGCAAGACCTTCACCAAGGTTCCCGGCATCGGGCCCAAAGTGGCAGGGAGGATCGTGCTGGAGCTGGCCGGGAAGCTCGTCCCGCAGGGGACCCCTGCAGCAGCCGGTGCCGCCACTCCTGCCGAAGCCTCCTGGAAACCCCAGGTGGTGGCGGCCATGACCAGCCTGGGCTGGTCCGAGAAAGATGCCTCTGCCAGCATCGACAAGGCCCTTGCCGACGACCCGGAAGTATCCTTCCGCGGCAACGTCCCGGAAATCCTGCGGACCACCCTCCGATGGCTGGGCCAGGACGGCGCACGCGCAGGCAACCGCGTAGGTACCCGTGGCTGAACCGTCACTGGTCGCCGCGGGGGAGGAGCCGGAGGAGCGTGCCATCGAGGCGGCCCTGCGGCCCAAGAACCTGGATGACTTCGTTGGCCAGCACCGGGTGCGCAAGCAGCTGTCGCTGGTGCTGCAGGCATCCCGCATGAGGGGACGCACCGCAGACCACGTCCTGTTTTCCGGTCCGCCGGGCCTCGGCAAGACCACCCTCGCCATGATCGTGGCCGCCGAGATGAACGCTCCGCTGCGCCTCAGCAGCGGGCCCGCCATCCAGCATGCCGGCGACCTCGCGGCCATCCTGTCCTCGCTGTCCGAGGGCGAGGTCCTGTTCCTTGACGAGATCCACCGCATGTCCCGCCCGGCCGAGGAAATGCTGTACATGGCCATGGAGGACTTCCGCGTCGACATCGTGGTGGGCAAGGGCGCCGGGGCCACGGCCATTCCCCTGGAGTTGCCGCCGTTCACCCTGGTGGGCGCCACCACCCGTGCCGGGCTGCTTCCGGGTCCACTGCGTGACCGGTTCGGCTTCACCGGGCACCTGGAGTTCTACTCCGTCCCGGAGCTGGAACTGGTCCTGCGCCGTTCAGCCGGGCTGCTGGACCTGAAGGTCAACTCCGCCGGCTTCGCCGAAATCGCAGGCCGTTCGCGCGGCACCCCACGCATCGCCAACCGCCTGCTGCGCCGGGTCCGGGACTGGGCACTGGTTCACGGAGTCGAACAAATCGATGCGAGGACCGCGTCCGCCGCCCTCGACATGTACGAAGTGGATAAGAAAGGGCTGGACCGGCTGGACCGCGCCGTCCTCGACGCCCTTATCACCAAGTTCGGCGGCGGCCCCGTCGGCCTGTCCACCCTAGCCATCGCCGTGGGCGAGGAAACCGAAACGGTGGAAACCGTGGCGGAGCCCTTCCTGGTCCGGGAAGGACTGCTGGGCCGCACGCCCCGCGGCAGGATCGCCATGGCGCCGGCCTGGGCCCACATGGGGTATGCCATCCCGTCCGGAGTCTTCGCGCAGGAGCAGCTGGACCTTTTCGAGCCCGGCGCGGAGACCTCCGAGGCAGGGGACTGGGCCCCGGAGAGCCAATAGCAGGCTCCGTTCAGCTTTTCCCTTTAGACTGGTATGACGCCCGGCACGTTCGGGTCTTTGTTTCGCGGGTGGCCCTGACGCCCCCGTCGCTTGGGGAAGGAAATGTCAGGCGTTCTGCCTGCGCCACCAGCCGCCCCGGCCGAAGCGAAGCCAACGTCGCTGGAAAACCAGCTGCACCACGCAAAAGAACGGAATTCCCCTTGGATCCAATGTCAATTCTCCTGTTCGTCATGCTCGGCGTGTTCATCTTCATGATGTTCCGCCGCAACAAGAAGACGCAGCAGCAGCAGGCAGAGCTCCAGTCGAAGTTTGGCCCGGGCGTGGAGGTCATGACCAGCTTTGGCCTTTTCGGCCGGATCGTGGACATCGACGACGCCGATAACAAGGTCACCCTTGAACTTTCCCCCGGCAACCTGGCCACCGTCCACCGCCAGGCCGTCACCAAGGTCGTCGAGCCTGCCGCGGATGTTACTGCCGAGCCCGCCGCTGATTCCCCGGTTGTACCGGACGACGCGTCCTCACTGACCACTCCGGAGACCGGCAGCAGCGCGACCAGCGCCGAGACTCCGGAAGAAACCCTGAAGCGCCTCAACGACGAGGGCAAGAAGGACAGCTAGGCCCGCCGGCCCCTTTCCTCCCTCTACCGCTGCGGACCACCGCCGGCGCAGGTAACAACCCGCGCCGGCGGTTCTTCCGCGAATAAGAGAAAGATCGACAATGGCACGAACTGGCCGCAAGAAACCAGGGCTCCGCGTCCTGGTCTGGCTTGGCGTACTCCTGGCAGCGTTGACTGCCGTCCTGGCCGGCGGCACCATCGCCGGGCAGGCCAGCTGGGCGCCCAAACTGGCCCTGGACCTTGAGGGCGGCACGCAGATGATCCTGGCGCCCAAGGTGGAGGGCGGTTCGGACATCAACGAACAGCAGCTCAACCAGGCCGTGGCGATCATCCGCCAGCGCGTTGACGGCTCCGGCGTCTCCGAAGCGGAAATCAGCACCCAGTCAGGGCGCAACGTGGTGGTCAGCCTCCCCGGCACGCCCTCTGCCGAAACCCGGAACCTCATCCAGGCGTCCGCGGACATGAACTTCCGCCCCGTCCTCCTCAACGGCGACGGGGCAGCCGTGCCCCCGGAATCGCGGACCCCGGAGGACCAGCTGCCCAAGCCGACAGCTGAGCCGGCCAACAGCAGTGACACCAACTGGATCACCCCTGAGATCTACAAGCAGTTCGAGGCCCTGGACTGTAACAGCCCCGCGGCCGAAAAATCGCAGCGGTCAGATCCCACCAAGCCGCTGGTAACCTGCGAGCCTGCCACGGACAAGTCCCCGGCCATCAAGTACATCCTGGGTCCCGTGGAGGTGAAGGGCAGCAACATCGTCACCTCGTCCTTCCAGCTGCAGCAGGGTGCGCAGGGAGCCGTGACCAACGACTGGGCCGTCAACATCCAGTTCGACGCCGAAGGCACGGCCAAGTTCAAAGCGGTCACCGAACGCCTCAACCAGTTCTACGTGGCCGCCGGCGGCGAGTCGGGCACCGACCCCAAGTCCCAGTTCGCCATTGTGCTGGATGACCAGGTCATCTCCGCCCCGCGGTCGCTGGCCGTCATCACCGACGGACGTCCGCAGATCACCGGCGGCTTCACCGAGCAGACCGCCAAGGCGCTGTCCGACCAGTTGAAGTTCGGCGCCCTTCCCATCAGCTTCGACATCCAGAGCGAACAGCAGATCTCCGCCACGCTCGGTGGTGAACAGCTGCGCATGGGCCTGCTGGCCGGCCTGATCGGCCTGCTGTTGGTGGTGGTCTACTCGCTGTTCCAATACCGCGCCCTGGGCTTCGTCACCATTGCCTCGCTGGTGGTGGCGGGTGCCCTGACGTACCTGGCCATCGCGATCCTGGGCTGGACGGAGAACTACCGGCTGTCCCTGGCAGGCGTTGCAGGCATCATCGTGGCCATCGGCCAGACCGCAGACTCCTTCATCGTCTACTTCGAGCGCATCCGTGATGAACTGCGCGAAGGGCGCGGCCTGGTGTCCGCCGTCGAAAACGGCTGGAAGCGCGCCAAGCGCACTGTTCTTGCCTCCAAGGCCGTCAACCTCCTGGCCGCCCTGGTCCTGTACTTCGTGGCCGTGGGCAACGTCCGTGGCTTTGCCTTCACCCTGGGCCTGACCGCCATCGCCGACCTCATCGTGGTGTTCATGTTCACCCACCCCACGCTGCAGCTGCTGGCCCGCACCCGGTTCTTCGGTGAAGGCCACAAGTTCTCCGGCCTGGACCCCGAACGGCTGGGCGCCGTGCCGCTCTACCGCGGTGCCGGCCGGGTCCGCACTCCCGATGACAAGCCCGTGGTGGTCCGTACCAAGAACACCGGAGCAGCGGCCGAGGCCGAACGCCGCCTGACCATCGCTGAACGGCGCCTGGCAGAGAAGCAGGAACAGCTGGCCGGCTCGTCCAAGACCTCCGCGAAGGAGAACAAGTAATGTCAGGCTTCGCTACGTTCGGCAACGAGCTCTACACCGGGAAGCGTTCCTACGACTTTGTAGGGGCCAAGAAGATCTGGTTCATCATCGCCGCGGTGGGAGTGGCGCTGTCCATCCTCATCCCGGTGGCCAAAGGCGGCTTCAACCTCGGCATCGAATTCCGCGGAGGCTCCGAATTCACGGTCTCGAACGTCAAGACCACGGACACCACCATCGGCGAAAAAGCCGTGACTGACGTGGTCGCCGGCAGTGTTCCGCGCGTTGCGAACGTGGCCGGCAACACCATGCGCATCCAGACGGACAAGCTGACGGACGACGAGACCCTCCGGATCAAGCAGGGCCTCACGGGCGCTTACGGTGTCACCGACAACGAGGTGACCTCGACGTTCGTTGGCCCCACCTGGGGTGCCGACGTGACCAAGCAGGCGCTGATCGGCCTGGTGGTGTTCGTCCTGCTCGCGGCCGTGTTGATGGCCCTGTACTTCCGCACCTGGAAAATGTCCCTCTCGGCGTTGGCCGGCATGGCTGCGACCATGTTCATCACGGCCGGCGTGTATGCGCTCAGTGACTTCGAGGTCACGCCATCGGCCATCATCGGATTCCTGACGGTCCTGAGCTACTCCCTGTACGACACCGTGGTGGTCTTCGACAAAATCCGGGAAAACACCACCGGAATCGACGCATCCACACGCCGGACGTTCGGCGAGGAAGTCAACCTCGCCGTCAACCAGACCCTGGTGCGTTCCATTAACACCATGATGGTGGCAATCCTCCCCGTGGGCGCCATCCTGTTCATCGGTGCCGGGCTCCTGGGCGCCGGAACGCTGCGGGACCTGTCCCTGGCACTGTTCGTCGGGATCCTCATCGGCACCGCCGCGACTATCTTCGTCGCAGCGCCGATGTACGCCTGGCTCCGCCAGGGCGAACCGGACCTGGTCAAGCAGGCCCGGCGTGTCCAGCAGCGGCGTGCCGGATCAGCGGAACGGGCAGTTCCGGCATCGCCGGCTAAAGCCTGACGGGCAGTACCAGCCAGTCCTCAGCCCATCGAAGGCCGGGCAACGCAGACTCTGCGTTGCCCGGCCTTCGGCTGTCCGCGCCCGGTTATAAAAGTGGCTGGCCGGGGGAATAGACTGGAGTAATTAAACGGTGGTGAGGGGTGCTTCATTGGAAGAACGTTCGGCGTCGGCGCCAACGGCACAGGAAGAAAAAAGTCCTGCCGGTGTACAAGCCGGTGCGGCATCCCCCGCGCGCCCGGGTTCCCTGGTTCCTGTTGATAATACAGGGTCCCGAGCCACGTTTCCCGGCCGCAGGGAGCGGACCCGGTCCCGGCTCGCACGCCTGACCGGACGTGGAGCGGCCACCTATTCGCCCATCCTTGAGCCGCTGCTGCGGACTGTCCGCGCCAATAATCCCAAAGAGGACTTTGACCTCATCCAGCGCGCCTTCGACGTAGCTGAGCGGAGCCACCGCGGACAGAAGCGCAAGAGCGGCGACCCGTACATCACCCATCCGGTGGCCGTGGCCACCATCCTCGCCGAACTTGGCCTCAGCGGCACCACCCTGGCGGCGGCCCTGCTGCACGACACCGTTGAGGACACCCCCTACACCCTCGCTGACCTGAAGCGGGACTTCGGGCCGGAAGTGGCCATGCTGGTGGACGGCGTGACCAAACTGGACAAGGTCAGCTTCGGCGAGGCCGCCCAGTCGGAGACGGTCCGCAAGATGGTCGTGGCCATGGCCAAGGACATCCGTGTCCTCATGATCAAACTGGCCGACCGGCTCCACAACGCCCGCACCTGGCGCTTCGTCTCCGCAGAATCGTCTGCCCGCAAGGCCCGTGAAACCCTGGAAATCTTCGCTCCTCTGGCGCACCGCCTGGGCATGAACACCATCAAGTGGGAGCTCGAGGACCTGTCCTTCGCGGCTCTCTACCCCAAGGTGTACGAAGAAATCGTGAGAATGGTGGGGGACCGGACCCCCGAGCGGGAAAAGAGCCTGGGCGTCATCCGCGACCAGATCACCGAGGACCTGCGGGCCGCCAAGATCAAGGCCACCATCACCGGACGGCCCAAGCACTATTACTCCATTTACCAAAAAATGATTGTCCGCGACAAGGACTTCGACGACATCAACGACCTCATGGGTGTCCGTGTCCTGGTGGACTCCGTCCGGGACTGCTACGCCGCCCTGGGCACCATGCATTCGCGCTGGAACCCCCTGCCCGGCAGGTTCAAGGACTACATCGCGATGCCCAAGTTCAACATGTACCAGTCCCTGCACACCACCGTGATCGGCCCCGGCGGCAAACCGGTTGAGATCCAGATCCGCACGCACGAGATGCACCGTCGGGCTGAGTACGGCGTGGCGGCCCACTGGAAATACAAGGACCAGCCCAACCGCACCGCCGTTGGTCCCGGAAGCCCCCGCGACGGCGACATGGGATGGCTGCGTTCCCTGGTGGACTGGCAGCAGGAAACCTCGGATCCCGGCGAGTTCCTGGATTCGTTGCGCTTCGAAATCAACGCCCGTGAAGTGTTCGTGTTCACGCCCAAGGGCGAAGTCATGGCGCTGCCGGCGGGATCAACGCCCGTGGACTTTGCCTACGCGGTCCACACCGAGGTGGGCCACCGCACCATCGGCGCCAGGGTCAACGGCAAACTGGTCCCGCTCAACAGTGAGCTGAACCACGGCGACTGGGTGGAAATCTTCACCTCCAAAGCCGAGGGCGCCGGGCCCAGCCAGGACTGGCAGCACTTCGTCAAGAGCGCCCGGGCACGCAACAAGATCCGCCAGTGGTTCAGCAAGGAGCGCCGCGAGGAGGCGATTGACCGCGGCAAGGAGTTGTTGACCCGTGCCATGCGGAAACAGAACCTGCCACTGCAGCGGCTGATGACGCATGAGGCACTGGCCGCCGTGGCTGAGGATTTCAAATACGCGGACATCTCCGGCCTGTACGCGGGCGTGGGCGACGGCCATACATCGGCGCAGTCGGTCATGGAAAAGCTCATCGAAAGCCTGGGCGGCAACGAGAGCGCCGATGATGACGTCGAAGAGATCAGTATCCCCACCCAGGTCAGCAAGGCCCGCTTCTCCGACTCCGGTGTTGTGGTCCGCGGCGTGGGCGACGTCTGGGTGAAGCTGGCCCGCTGCTGCACGCCCGTTCCACCGGACCCGATCCTTGGCTTTGTGACCAGGGGATCCGGCGTCTCCGTGCACCGCACGGACTGCACCAACATCTCCGACCTGAAGGACCAGCCGGACCGGATTGTGGATGTGGACTGGGCCCCCACCCAGTCGAGCGTCTTCCTGGTGGAAATCCAGGTGGAGGCCCTGGACCGCAAGTCCCTGCTCTCGGACGTGACACGGGTCCTGTCGGACAACCACGTCAATATCCTCGCGGCCAGCGTCCACACCTCCACGGACAGGGTGGCCATCTCAAAGTTCGCTTTCGAGATGGGTGACCCCAAGTACCTCAGCCACGTCCTGAGCGCCGTCCGCAGGATCGACGGAGTCTTCGACGTCTACCGCACCACCGGAAACAAACGCCGGAGCTAGCAGGGCCAGCTTCTCCAACGCAGCACGCTTGTGCGGCACCCGTGGTGTCGCCTCGATAGCCCGTACCAGCAGCCGCAACCGCACGTCCTGCTGCGGGCGGGCCAGCAAACCGGCGAGGGCTGGCACGGCCCGCTGCGATTCCACGTGCAGGGCGATATCAAGGGCGGTCCGCAAGGGGCTGGAAACCATCAGACCGCCCAGGCTGATCACATCGAACGGCCCCAGCTTCACTTCGTGCAGCGTGCAGCCCCGCGTATTCCGCAGGCTGGACACCCGCCGCTTCGCGTCCACCAGCAGGGCCAGCCTGTCCGGTTCGGCAGCGCAGCCGTAGATCCATGCCGCCGTCATCCGTCCCGCCACAACGCGTTGCCGGATGGCCGCCGGCACAGCCCCGGCTGCGGCCCTTGCCCGCAGCTGCGGGGATGCCGGTAAACCTGGAAGGGTGTAGCCGTCCTGGTGGAAGCGGGCCAGCAGTCCGTCGGCTGCCAGTGACTGGAGTTCCGGACCGGCGAAGGGCATCCCAGGTGCGTACAGTTCGGGAAAGCGCGGCACCGCGGACGCCTCCGCTCCACTTGCCGGGCAGCCCGGCCCGGGGATGGCGGCGGAGGGTTCCCGGCCCGGGCCGGCGGCCGGGGAAGATGGAGGTGTGCCCATCCATCCATCCTGCCCGGACCGTGGTTAACAGGCACAGGCCCGGTCCGGGTTATGTGGATAACCGGACCGGGCCTGCGACCATCACTTCAGGGAAGGAAGGTCAGGACAACTCGCTGGCAGAACGCTGGATCTGGTCCAGCCACGCCTGGCGGGCCTCGAGGGCTTCCTGCGCAGCCTTGATCTTCCGCTGGTCACCGCTCTTCTCGGCCTCGGCGAGGTCTTCCTGAAGTCCGGCAATGGCGGACTCCAGCTGCGACAGCGCGCTGTTGGTGCGTGCCTTGCGCTCCGGGTTGGACCGCTGCCACTGCTCTTCCTCGGCATGGCGGACTGCGTCTTCCACCTTCCGGAGCCCGGCCTCGATCCGGCCCATGTCCGCGCGGGGTACCTTGCCGGCCTCTTCCCAGCGGTCGCGGACGGACTGGAGTGCCTTCTTGGCGGCTGCCAGGTCCTTCACCGGCAGGATGCCGTTGGCCTCGGCCAGCAGCGACTCTTTCACGGTGAGGTTCGCAGCGTATTCCTGGTCGATCTCGTCGTTGGCAGCCTGCCGGGACGTGAAGAAAACATCCTGCGCGGCGCGGAACCGTGCCCACAGGGCGTCATCATCCTTGCGGCTTGCCCGCGGCGATGCCTTCCACTGGTCCATCAGGCGGCGGTACTCGCCGGCGGCGTAGCCCCAGTCCGTGGACGTGGACAGGGCCTCGGCCTCGGCGATCAGCTTTTCCTTGGCAGTCTTGGCCGCAGAATTGTTGCTGTCCAGCTGGGAGAAATACGCCCGGCGGTGACGGTCGAAGACGGTGCGGGCCGCCCGGAAGCGCTTCCAGAGGGCGTCCTCGTTGCTGCGGCCCAGCCGCACGCCGCTCTTCTGGGCTGCCTTCCAGTTCTCGAAGAGCTCGTTCATCCGGGCGCTGGAGGTCTTCCACTGGGTCTGGGCGGGATCCTGGCCGGAAATCTGCTCTGCCTCGGCAACAATCGCCTCACGCGCTGCAAGCTCGGAAGCGCGCACGGCATCGTGCTCGGCCTTTTCGACTCTCTCCAGCTCGGCGATCTCGCCGGCAAGCTTGTCCAGGCGCGCCTCGGCTGCGCGGAGGTCGCCCACCATGTTCCGTTCAGCGAGCTGCTCGCGCAGGTGCGTGACCGTCTTCTGCATGTCGGTGCTGGGAGCCTTGGAGCTGACGCGCTGCTCGAGGAGCACGATCTGGGCCACGACGTCGTCGTACTTCCGGGCAAAGTAGATCAGCGCCTCATCGCCGCTCACACCGGGGTACTGTCCCACGGGGTGCTCGCCGCCGTCGATATTCAGGTAGACGTGGCCGTCCCCTTCCACCCGGGCCCACTTGGAGGCCTCGGCCACCGACGTGCTGGGCGCGGCGGGAACCGGAGCGGCAGCGGGGGCAGCGGCTGCAGGCTTGGGACGTGACGCGAAGGCAGCAGGCGACGGGGCGGACGGCCGGGGCCCGGGAGCCGGTGGGGCTGCTGGGGCTGACGCGGACGGTTCGGCGGCAGTGGTTCCACCGGCCTGGTCTTCTGCCGTATGACCGGCGCCGGCCTCTTCCGGGGCACCTTCTTCCGGGGCACCCTCTTGCGCAGCGCCCTCTTCGGAAGCGGTGGCTTCGGGGTTCACAGGTGCCTGCTCGGCTTGTGCAGCAGTATCGGTAGCGTCGCTGGCGGCCGGAACCGTTGAGTCGGTTGCGCCTGTTGCTGTTTCGTCGGATTTCTGACTGTCTGTCACCGCTAAAAGTCTTTCGCTTGGAGGGAAATACTCACGTACTGCACCGCGGCCTTGCCGGCCCGGCTCCTACTTCAGAGAAAACGAGTCTATCGTGACTGGTTGTTTTGGCGCGCCGTCCGTGTCGCTGGCTCCCGGCGTGATGCCTGCGGCAGCAATGTTCGCCACCACGTCAAGCCCCGAGGTCACTTTGCCCACCACGGTGTAGCCGCCCGCAGCGTCTGCCGGGATGGCTGTGTCCTTGTAGACAATGAAGAACTGTGTCCCGTTGCCGTAGGCATTGTTGCCGGTACGGGCCACGGCGATGGTGCCGGCGGGGTACATGTTGTCAGCGGGGGTGTTCTCCAGCGGACCCCATGTGTAGTTGGGGTCACCCTGGCCGTCGCCAGTGGGTGAACCGCACTGCAGTACGCCGAATTGTTCCCCGGTGGTGAGGCGGTGGCACGTCTTGCCGTTGAAGTAGCCTTCGTCGCTGAGGGACTTGAAGACGGCGGCGGCCTGCGGAGCCTTGGTTCCGTCCACCTCCACGCCGAGCGGGCTGCCGTTCAGCAGCAGTTGGCCAGTGAACGTCTTGCCCGCGGCGGTGTCCGCGGCCGGGATGTTCGGCCCGTTGGTTGCCGCAGCGGATGGAGTGGCGGACGCGCTGGCCGAAGCGGATGGCTCCGTCAGCCCTGCCTGCGCGGCCGCATACTCGTCCTCGGTCGGGTTCCCGGCGAACGCCGTGAGTTGAAGGACGACGGCGAGCACAACGGCGGCGGTTCCCGCACCGGCGGCCACGAAGTTGTCGCGCTTGCGCCGCTTCTCCTGGTCGCGCCGGAGGTCACGCTTGGCTTCCATTTGCTGGATGCGCCGTCTCGTTTCGCGGGCACTGCGTGGACTGGCCGGCAAGGGTCCTCCTCATCGTCGGGCTGCTGGTGCCCCGGGGTTGGCCGCGGCGCGCAGGAAATACAAGCCAGGCCGTGCAGGTCCGCCGCATTAGAGATGCACACGGATGACGCATAAACTGGCTGCCGCACATAGTTTATGCATGGCTGGCTGTGCTGCCGCCGAACCCCGTCTTTGAACGGTGTGGCCGCCAGTGCCGCCGCGCCTTCCATCCCTAAGGAGAACCTTCCCCATGGCACGCACAGCCTCCCTGTCCGGATTCCCCGAGTGGCTTCCCGAGGAGCGGCTGGTGGAGCTGCATGTGCTCGATACCCTGCGCCGGATCTTTGAGCTGCACGGGTTCACCTCGATCGAAACCCGGGCAGTGGAGACGGTGGGCCAGCTGCTCCGCAAGGGGGAGATCGACAAGGAAGTGTACGGACTCAGCCGGCTCCAGGAGGACGAGAGCGACAACCCCGTCAAGGGCGGCAAGGCGGATCCCAACGCGCTGGCCCTGCATTTTGACCTGACGGTTCCCTTTGCCCGCTACGTCGTGGAAAACGCCGGCTACCTCGCTTTCCCGTTCCGCCGCTACCAAATCCAGAAGGTGTGGCGCGGCGAGCGGCCCCAGGAAGGCCGGGCCCGCGAGTTCACGCAGGCGGACATCGACGTGGTGGGCGACGGCGAGCTTCCGTTCCGTTACGACGTCGAGATTGCGCTGGTCATCGCCGAGGCCCTCAGTGCCCTGCCCATCCCCGACTTCCGGCTCCGGATCAACAACCGCAAGCTCGCCGAAGGGTTCTACCGCGGCATCGGCCTCGATGACACTGCAGGCGTGCTCCGGAGTATCGACAAGCTTGAAAAGATCGGTCCCGCCAAGGTGGCCGAACTGCTGAAGAGCGAACTGGGCGCTTCTGATGACCAGGCCGCCAAGGCGCTGCAGCTTGCAGCCATCCGCACGGAAGACACGTCCTTCGTGGCGCAGGTCCGGGCCTTGGGCGTCAGCAACGATCTCCTGGATGAAGGCCTGGACGAACTCGAACAGGTCATCGACGCCGCCGTCCAGCGGGCTCCCGGCAAGGTCCTGGCAGACCTCAGCATCGCCCGCGGACTGGACTATTACACGGGCACCGTGGTGGAAACCGTGCTGGTGGGCCACGAACAGCTTGGCTCCATCTGCTCCGGCGGCCGGTACGACGCCCTGGCGTCCAAAGGCAACCGGAAGTTCCCGGGCGTCGGCCTGTCCATCGGCGTCACCCGCCTGGTTTCCCGGATCCTGAGCCAGGACCTGGCCAAAGCCTCCCGCTCGGTTCCCACCGCAGTGCTGGTGGCCCTGAACCACGACGACAGCTGGGGCGGTGCCCAGGACGTCGCCGCCCTGCTGCGCAGCCGGGGGATTCCCACCGAAGTGGCGGCCAAGGCCGAGAAGTTCGGCAAGCAGATCAAGTTCGCCGACCGGCGGGGGATCCCGTTCGTCTGGTTCACTGACGAGGACGGCACGCACCAGGTCAAGGACATCCGCACCGGCGAACAGGTGCTGGCCGCCCCCGAAACCTGGATGCCGCCGGTGGAGGACCTGACGGTGCAGGTGGAGACAACCGCGACCGCAGCAGCTTCGGTCTAGCCGGACACTTAGGGCCTGGGCTGGTGCTGCCGGAAACGCAGCACCAGCCAGCGCCCGGCCAGACCGGCCCCGAGAACGGCTGCCATGGTCAGGACCGAGGCCGCCGGCAAGGTGAAGGCCAGGACGATGCATCCCAGGAAACCCACGGCGTTCAGCCAGCGGGGAGCGTAGCCGGGGTGGCTCGCCAGGGTGAAGGCGGACGCGTTCGCCACTGCGTAATACACCAGCACGCCGAAGCTTGAGAAGCCCACCACCGTCATCACGTTGGTGGTCAGCAGCAGCAGGATGACGACGGCGGCCACGGCAAGTTCCGCCACGAACGGAACGGTATGGGTGCCGCCCAGCCTTGCCAGCGGGCCTGGAAGGTCACCTTCCCGCGCCATGGCGAGGGTGGTCCGCCCCACGCCCGTGATCAGCGCGAGGAGGGCGCCCAGGCACGCGGCGGCTGCGCCCGCCTGCACCAGTGGCGCGGCAACGGCCAGGCGGGAATCCAGAACAGCGTCCAGCAGCGGTGTTCCGGACAGGGCAAGCCGCCCTCCGAGGTGGGCCAACAGGAGCACTGCCAGCAGCAGATATATCGCAAAAGCGCCCGCCAGGGCCGCCAAAATGGCCCGGGGGATGGTCCGCGCCGGATTCCTGACCTCTTCGCCCAGCGTGGCGATCCGGGCATAACCGGCGAACGCGAAAAACATGAGGCCGGCCGCCGGCAGGACACCCGCCGGATTACCCGACGGCGGCCCGGCAAGTTCCGCCCCGGCGTGCGGGCCCAGCACGGCGGCGATGGCAACGAACACCAGCGTTGCCAGGACCATGCACAGCAGGATCCGCGTCAGCAGGGCGGTCCGGGTGATACCGAGCAGATTAACAGCTGTGAGCGCCACGACGGCGGCCACAGCGACCGGGACCTCATAATCCCGGGACACATAGCTGCCGAACGTCAACGCCATGGCCGCGCAGGAGGCCGTCTTGCCTGTGACGAAACCCCAGCCGGCCAAGAAGCCCGGCCACTCGCCGAGCTGTTTCCGGCCGTACACGTAGGTTCCGCCGCTGGTGGGATACCTGGCGGCGAGGGCGGCAGACGCCACGGCGTTGCAGTATGCCACCACTCCCGCGACAAGTACCGACAGGACCAGCAGGTTTCCGGCCAGCGCGGCGGCCGGAGCGAAGACCACAAATACCCCGGCGCCGAGCATGGACCCGAGCCCGATGGCGGTGGCGTCGAAGGTCCCGAGCCTGCGCTGCAGCTGCTGCGGTTCGCCCATGCGGCGGCATTCTCCTTCCAGCGGGTAAACTCGGACGGGATCGTTCCCGCAACGATCATATTGAACTTCCCACTGTTTTCCCGCAGAAAGGCGTGCTGTGCTGCGCACACATGACCTCGGATCCCTTCGTTCCGAGCACATTGGACAAACCGTAACCCTGGCCGGCTGGGTGGGCCGCCGTCGTGATCACGGTGGTGTGGCATTCGTTGACCTTCGCGATGCTTCCGGCGTGGCCCAGGTGGTGGTCCGCGAGGAAGAAGTGTTCCACGGACTGCGCAACGAGTACGTCCTGCAGGTCACGGGAACCGTGTCCAAGCGTCCGGAAGGCAACGAGAACCCCGCGCTGGCCACCGGCGGGATCGAGGTCATCGCCGAGGACGTCACCATCCTCAACACCTCCGACCCCCTGCCGTTCCAGATTGACGAACACGTCGAGGTGGGCGAGGAAGCCCGCCTCAAGCACCGCTACCTGGACCTGCGCCGTCCCGGCCCCAGCCGCAACCTGCGCCTCCGCTCCGAAGCCAACCGGGTGGCGCGCGACCTGCTCCACCAGGAGGGCTTCGTGGAGATCGAAACGCCCACGCTGACGCGTTCGACGCCGGAAGGCGCCCGTGACTTCCTGGTTCCGGCACGCCTGGCGCCGGGTTCCTGGTACGCCCTTCCGCAGTCCCCGCAGCTCTTCAAGCAGCTGCTGCAGGTGGGCGGGTTCGAGAAGTACTACCAGATTGCACGCTGCTACCGGGACGAGGACTTCCGTGCGGACCGCCAGCCGGAATTCACCCAGCTGGACATCGAGGCCAGCTTCGTTGACCAGGACGACATCATCCGGCTGGGCGAGAACATCGTCAAGGCAGTGTGGCAGCTCATCGGCGCCGACATCCCCACCCCCATCCAGCGGATCACCTACGCCGACGCCATGGCACGCTACGGCTCGGACAAGCCGGACCTCCGCTTTGGCCAGGAACTGACCGAGCTCACCGAATTCTTCAAAGACACCAACTTCGGCGTGTTCAAGGCCCCCTATGTGGGTGCCGTGGTCATGCCCGGCGGTGCTTCCCAGGCACGCCGCGCCCTGGACGCCTGGCAGGAATGGGCCAAGCAGCGCGGCGCCAAGGGCCTTGCCTACGTCCTGTACAAGGAGGACGGCGAGCTCGCGGGCCCGGTGGCGAAGAACCTCACCGAGATCGAACGTGCGGGACTGGCCGACGCCGTGGGCGCCAAGCCCGGCGACTGCATTTTCTTCGCCGCGGGGGAGAAGACCCCGTCGCGGGCCCTCCTGGGTGCTGCCCGGGTGGAAATCGGCCACCGCACCGGCCTGATCGATCCCACCGACTGGGCTTTCTGCTGGGTGGTGGACGCGCCCATGTTCGAGCCCGCCGCCGCTGCCGTTGCCTCCGGCGATGTCGCTGTCGGCGGAGGCCAGTGGACCGCCGTGCACCACGCCTTCACCTCGCCCAAGCCGGAATTCCTTGACACGTTCGACAAGGATCCCGAGTCGGCACTCTCCTACGCCTACGACATTGTCTGCAACGGCAACGAAATCGGCGGCGGTTCCATCCGTATCCACCAGCGCGACGTGCAGGAGCGCGTCTTCGAACTGATGGGCCTGGACAAGGAAGACGCGCAGACCAAGTTCGGGTTCCTGCTGGAGGGCTTCAAGTACGGCGCACCCCCGCACGGCGGTATCGCCTTCGGCTGGGACCGTGTGGTGTCGCTGCTGGCAGGAGTCGAGTCCATCCGCGACGTCATCGCCTTCCCGAAGTCCGGCGGCGGCCACGACCCCCTCACGGAAGCTCCGGCCCCCATCACGCCCCAGCAGCGCAAGGAGGCCGGCGTGGACTTCAAGCCCGAGGCCAAAAAGCCGGACGCGAAGAAACCCGAAGACAAGCAGTAGTACACGGCCAGCGGCCCCAGGCCGCAATCATTGGAGGTTCCCCGGTCCGCCCGGGGGACCTCCTGCCGTTAAGGAAGGACAGCCCTGTGGCCACACCGAACCGGGTCCAGCCCGTACCCTCCGGCCTTGAAGCCGCCATGGACGCAGCGTGGCCCGCTCTGGAACGCCATGATGCCGGAGGCTGGATGCTTCGGGCCGCCGCAGGCGTCACCCAGAGGGCCAACTCCATCTGGCCACGCAGTGCACCTTCCAGTGACAAACAGTGCAGTGACGAACAGTGCAGCGACGACCTCCCGGGCCTGCTCAGGGATGCCAGGGCCTGGTACCGCAGCCGCCGGCTGCCGGTCATCTTCCAGCTCTTCGACACCCCAGCAGCGTCTGCGCTTCACCAGCTGCTGGACTTGGAGGGCTTCAGCCGCCAGTCCGAAACCCTGGTCATGACCCGCAGCGCGATGGACACACGGATTCCCGCAGGCGCCAGGCCGGCGGTGGAACTCTCATCGGAGCCGTCAGGGGAATGGCTGCGGGTCTGGTGGCAAGTGGACGGCCGCGGCGGGGAGGACTCCCTGTCCGTCGCCGAAACCATCCTCAAGGGCTGTCCCTCGGTGTATGCCCTGGTTCGTGACGGCGATGGCCGGGCCGCCGCCGTCGGGCGCCTTGCCCTTCCCACCCGCAGCCGGAAGGGCGGCCTGTACTGCATGGCCACCCTGCCGCAAGCCCGTCGGCAGGGCTTTGCGGCTGTCATCGTTCAGGCCCTGCTGCAGGCCGGTAGCGAGCAGGGCATAGACGGCTTCTGGCTGCTGGTCACAGCGGCGAACCATGGCGCCCAGGAACTTTATGCGAAGGCCGGTTTCCGAGAAACCTGCCGCTACCTGTACCGGCAGGAACGCCCCCGGCGCGCACCCACTGGTTGCTGACAACAAGGACGGCCGGCTAAACCGCCGGATCCGTCACCGTAACCCGCACCGAGCAGGCATCTGCCGCGGCCTTCTTCAACACGGCTGCGCGGGGCTCGGCGACGTCCAGGTAGGGGAGGCGGGGCAGGCGGGCGTAATCACGCAGGGCGGGGTCCTGGAGGACCAGGTCAGCCAGGGCCCTGTCGCCGCCGGGCACCACGTACTCGAAAGCTGCCGTGCGGAAGACTTCCGCCGCCTGCTGTGCCACGGCCGCCACCAGGGCGTCCGCCTGGTTGGAACGGCGGCGGGCAAACCGCTGCTGGGACTGCCCGCCCGCCGCAGTGCGGGACTGCACATACCGGGTCCCTGCCTTGGACGCCAGGAGCATGCCTTCACTTGCCACGGCGACGCCGTAACCGCCCCGGCGCACCAGGAGCAGCCCCAGCCGGCGCGGCTGCGATGCCAGGGATGCGAGACGCTCCAGCGGACCGCTGCCCCGGCCAGGACGTCCGTCTGCCCGCCACGGCGCCTGCAGGAGCGCCTCGGTGCCGTCGCCTGCCACAAGGCGGAGGCCGTCTTCGCCATCCTGCAACCGGTAGCCGCCGTGGGAAGAACCGAAACGCTCAGCCCAGCCGGACAGCCGGGGACCGGACACGAAGGCAGTCCGGACCGAGGTCGGGCTCCCGGCGGAAGCAGAGGCAGGCATGGGGCCTTCCTTGGGGCGTTGGGGAAAAGCAGCGGTGGACTGGAAGTAGCCTATCTATGTGGATGATCTCTTCGGCAACGGGCCAGAAAACGACGACGACGATGGTCCCGTCGCGGGGGAAACCCCCGGTTCCCGGGGGCAGGGTGCCCGGGGTCCGGGTTCGCGCGGTGCGGCTTCGCCGCGGAGTCCGCTTGCCGTACGCATGCGGCCCCGCACCCTGGACGAAGTGGTGGGCCAGCAGCACCTGCTTGGCCAGGGGTCGCCGCTGCGGCAGCTGGCAGCCGGGGCAGGCGCTGATGCCGCCGGTCCGGCCGGACCCAGCTCCCTGATCCTCTGGGGCCC
Organism: Arthrobacter sp. SAFR-044; assembly: GCF_059414985.1. Taxonomy (NCBI): domain Bacteria; kingdom Bacillati; phylum Actinomycetota; class Actinomycetes; order Micrococcales; family Micrococcaceae; genus Arthrobacter; species Arthrobacter sp. SAFR-044. The sequence goes on from NZ_JBPFDN010000004.1 coordinate 215,264, forward strand.
TCCCGGCACCGGTAAGACCACCCTGGCGCACGTGATTGCGCGCGGGCCCGGCCGGAAGTTCGTTGAGCTGTCCGCCATCACCGCCGGCGTCAAAGACGTCCGCCGCGTCATGGACGACGCCCTGACGGCCCGAGACCTGTACAAAACGACCACCGTGCTGTTCCTCGATGAAATCCACCGCTTCAACAAGGCACAGCAGGACGCCCTGCTGCCCGGCGTCGAAAACCGCTGGGTGGTCCTGGTGGCTGCCACCACCGAAAATCCCTCCTTCTCTGTTGTCTCGCCGCTGCTGTCCCGCTCCCTGCTCCTCACGCTCAAGCCCTTGACCGACGCCGACATCGAGGGCCTCCTCGTGCGGGCCGTGGAGGACCCGCGCGGGCTGGGCGGCAAGGTCCGGCTCAGCGATGACGCGCTGGAACACCTGGTCCGGCTGTCCGGCGGCGACGCCCGCCGGGCGCTTACCGCCCTGGAGGCCGCGGCCGGCGTCGCTTTTGGTGACGCGGACGACGTCGAACGTTCAGTGGGGGAGGAAGGCGCACCTTCCGAACCTGCCTCCGAGGAGCCGGTCACCGTGGAGCTGCGCCACACCGAGCGCGCCCTGGATGCGGCCGCCGTCCGCTATGACCGCGCCGGCGACCAGCATTACGACGTAACCAGCGCCTTCATCAAATCAATCAGGGGATCGGACGTGGACGCGGCCCTGCACTACCTGGCCCGGATGCTCGAGGCGGGGGAGGACCCCCGGTTCGTGGCCCGGAGGATCGTCATCTCCGCGGCGGAGGACGTAGGCATGGCAGACCCCACGGCGCTGCAGACCGCCGTGGCAGCAGCCCAGGCGGTGCAGCTGATCGGCATGCCCGAGGGCCGGATCATCCTGGCCGAGGCCGTGGTCCACCTCGCCACCGCCCCGAAGTCGAACGCCGCCTACATGGGCATCAACAAAGCGATCGCGGACGTGCGGGCCGGCCTCGGCGTCGGAATTCCAGCGCACCTTCGCGATGCCCACTATCCGGGATCCAAGCAACTGGGCCACGGCGTCGGCTATAAGTACGCCCACGACGCGCCGCACGCGGTGGCCACCCAGCAGTACCCGCCGGATGACCTGGTGGGCCGGGACTACTACCAGCCCACCGGCAACGGCGCTGAACGGGACATTGCCCAACGGCTGGAGCGCCTGCGGAGAATTGTCCGGGGCAAGTAGGGGCGTGGTAAGCTGAATCTTTGTCTGGCAAGGCGCGGACGCACAATCTCCCCAATTCAGGTTGGCAAGGTTATGCCCTGTGCCCAGTAGCAAAAGGCAGCGGTTGGCCGATGCTCTCCATCGTGGAGGCCAGTAACACTGACACACCGCAGATATTGGAAGGACACAAGTGGCTAACAACACTCGTGCTCGCCGTCAGGCCCGCCTCTCGCGGTCCCTCGGCATTGCTCTGACCCCCAAGGCCGCCAAGTACATGGAGCGCCGCCCGTACGGCCCCGGTGAGCATGGCCGTGCCCGCAAGAAGCAGGACTCCGACTACGCCGTACGCCTGCGCGAAAAGCAGCGCCTGCGCGCCCAGTACGGCATCCGCGAAGCACAGATGACCCGTGCCTTCGAGGAAGCCCGCCGCACCAAGGGCCTGACCGGTGAGAACCTCATCGAACTGCTCGAAATGCGCCTTGACGCCCTGGTCCTGCGTGCCGGCTTCGCCCGCACCATCGCCCAGGCCCGCCAGCTGGTTGTGCACCGCCACATCATGGTTGACGGCGTCCGCGTTGACCGTCCGTCGTTCCGCGTCGGCGAGGGCCAGCTGGTCCACGTCCACAGCCGCAGCGAGACCATGGTTCCGCTCCAGGTTGCCGCAGCCGGCGCCCACCGCGACGTCCTGCCTGCCGTTCCGGCCTACCTGGACGTCAAGCTGGAAGCCCTGCAGGCCCGCCTGGTCCGCCGCCCCAAGCGTTCCGAGATCCCGGTGACCTGCGAAGAGCAGCTCGTCGTCGAATTCTACGCACGCTAAATCCCAGCAGCGTACCCAAAGAAGCCCGTGGCAAGCGCCGCGGGCTTCTTTGTATGTAAGGTACTTGGGGGACATCTGCGCAGCGCCCCTTGCGGGCGTACGCAGGATGGAACCCACCCACGGAATTTCGAGGAGATGAACGTCTATGTCTGGTGGCGATATTGCCGGCCTGATCGCTGCCGGGGTGTTCGCGCTCCTGGTCCTGCTGCTTGCGGTCCCCATCCTGAAGCTTGGAAAAGTCCTCGATGAGGTACGGACCACCATCAGGTCCCTCAGCGACGGCGCGACGCCCCTGATGGACGAGGTCACGGCAACCGTTTCCACCACCAACCAGCAGCTGAAGAAGGTGGACGGCATCTCGTCGAACGTCTCGGATGCGTCCGCCAACATCTCCGCACTGTCCTCGCTGGTCGCTGCAACCGTTGGTTCGCCGCTGATCAAGGTTGCCGCCTTCAGCTACGGCGTCCGCAGTGCCTTCGCCAACCGCCGGAAGCCCGCCGCCGGGCGCCGCAGCCGCTAGATCCGAAAAGAATAAACATGAAAAGAATTGTCTGGATGGGAATCGGCGTGGCCATCGGCGTCATTGCCTTCCGAAAAGTGAGCCAGGCGCAGGCCACCCTAGGGCCGGAGGGCCTCAACCGCACGGTGGGACGGCTGGCCGACGGGGTCTACGACTTCGCCGACGCCGTCCGCGCAGGAATGCGGGAACGGGAAACCGACCTGAGGACCGCCCTGGGCATCGAGTCCGCGGAAGTGGTCCGCCGCTAAGCCCGAACGGGCATGTCACTGGCAGCAAGCCGACAACCGGCAGGACCCCCTACCCGGGATCCCGCCACCTGAACGAAATTCCCGTGCCGCCCGGCGGCGCGGACCAAGAAGGGTAAGTAAACAGCTCATGAAGTCGCAGGAGATCACAAAGCGCTGGGTGGACTTTTTTGTCAGCAAGGGCCACACGGCGGTTCCCTCCGCATCGCTGGTCTCCAGCGACCCCTCGCTGCTGTTCACGGTGGCCGGGATGGTCCCGTTCATTCCCTACCTCACCGCCCGCGAGGAAGCGCCCTACTCCCGCGCCACCAGTGTCCAGAAGTGCATCCGCACCGGCGACATCGAGGAAGTGGGCAAGACTGCCCGCCACGGCACCTTCTTCCAGATGTGCGGCAACTTCTCCTTCGGCGACTACTTCAAGGAAGACGCCATCAAGTTCGCTTGGGAGCTGCTCACCAAGAGCGTTGACGACGGCGGCTACGGCCTTCCGCCCGAGCGGCTGTGGGTGACGGTCTACGAGGAGGACGACGAAGCCGAGGAACTGTGGCTGAAAAACACCGGCGTCCCCGCTGAGCGCATCCAGCGCATGGGCAAGTCGGACAACTACTGGTCAACAGGCCAGCCCGGCCCGGCCGGTCCCTGCTCCGAGATCTACTACGACCGTGGACCGGCCTACGGCGTCGAAGGCGGGCCGCTGGCTGACGAGAACCGCTACGTCGAAATCTGGAACCTGGTGTTCATGCAGTACCAGATCGAAAACGTGCGCTCCAAGGTCGACTTCGACATTGTGGGCGAGCTGCCCAAGAAGAACATCGACACCGGCCTGGGCATGGAACGCCTCGCGATGATCCTGCAGGGCGTCGAGAACATGTACGAGACCGACCAGGTCCGTCCCGTGATCGACAAGGCTGCGGAACTCTCCGGCAAGGACTACACCTCGGCGGAAACCGAGGACGACCCCCACCACACGGATGATGTCCGGATGCGCGTTGTGGCCGACCACATCCGCTCGGCATTGATGCTGATCTCCGACGGTGTGACCCCTTCCAACGAGGGGCGCGGCTACGTCCTGCGCCGCCTGATCCGCCGTGCCGTCCGTTCCATGCGCCTCCTGGGCGTTGAGCAGGCCTGCCTGCCGGAGCTGCTGCCGGCCTCCCGCGACGCCATGAAGGGCGTGTACCCCGTGGTGGCCACCGACTTCGACCGGATCAGCCGCATTGCCTACGCCGAAGAGAAGGCGTTCCTGCGTACCATTGCGTCCGGCACTGCCCGGCTTGAGGACGCAGTCAAGGAATCCAAGGCAGCCAACAAGCCGCTGTCCGGCGAGGATGCCTTCACCCTGCATGACACCTACGGCTTCCCGATCGACCTCACCCTTGAGATGGCCGAAGAGGCCGGCCTGAAGGTGGACGAAGCAGCGTTCCGCAGCCTCATGCAGGAACAGCGCCAGCGCGCCCAGGCCGATGCCAAGGGCAAGAAGGGCGGCCACGCCGACGTCAGTGTCTTCCAGGAGATCCTGGGCCAGGGCGAGACCGTCTTCACCGGCTACACCGAACTCGAAGGCGAGTCACGCGTCCGCGGGCTGCTCAGCGCCGGCCGGCAGGTCCAGCAGGCGGCCACCGGCGACGAGATCGAACTCGTGCTCGCCGAAACCCCGTTCTACGCCGAGGCCGGTGGCCAGGCCGCGGACACCGGCCTGATCACCGGCGACGGCTTCGTCGTCGAGGTCCTCGACGTCCAGCGCCCCGTGAAGGGACTGAGCGTGCACAAGGCGATCGTCCGCGAAGGTGAAATCGGCGCCGACTCCCTGGTGCGCGCCGCCGTCGACCGTGAACGCCGGCACGCCGCGGAGCAGGCGCACACCGGCACGCACATCGTGCACGCTGCCCTGCACCAGATCCTCGGGCCGGAAGCCACCCAGCGCGGTTCCTTCAACAAGGCCGGCTACCTGCGCTTCGACTTCGCCTGGGGCGAGGGCCTGAGCACGGCCACGCGGTCCGAGATCGAAGAGGTTTCCAACCTTGCCATCCGCAACCACTACACGGTGGAGACGAAGATCATGGCGCTGGCCGAGGCCAAGGCCATGGGTGCCATGGCGCTCTTCGGCGAGAACTACGGCAGCGAAGTGCGCGTCGTGGAGATCGACGGCGCGTGGTCGCGCGAGCTGTGCGGCGGCACGCATGTCGCCAACACCTCGCTGATCGGCAGCCTGTCCCTCCTGGGCGAGCAGTCCGTAGGTTCAGGAAACCGCCGCGTGGAGGCGTTCGTTGGCATGGAGGCGTTCCGCCACCTTGCGGCTGAGCGCGCCCTGGTGACCGAGCTGACCGACCTGCTGAAGGTTCCGTCCGGCCAGCTCGCGGACAGGATCTCCGCCACCCTGGCCAAGCTCAAGGCCACCGAAAAGGAACTGGACCGCCTCCGCAAGGAACAGCTGGCCGCTGTTGCCGCCCAGCTGGTGGACAGCGCCAAGGATGCCGCCGGCGTCCGGGTGGTGGCCCACGATGCAGGAAACGTCAGCGGGGCCGACGACCTGCGCGGCCTGGCCCTTGACCTCCGTAACCGCCTCGGTTCCGCGGCTGCCGCCGTGGCCGTGGCCGGCGTCGCCAACGACCGCCCCCTGATCCTGGTGGCCACGAACGAGGCAGCCAGGGAGGCCGGCGTCAAGGCCGGTGCCCTGGTCCGGGTTGCTGCCGGCGTGCTCGGTGGCGGTGGCGGCGGCAAGGATGACGTTGCCCAGGGCGGCGGAACCGATGCCGGAAAGGTCGGCGCTGCGCTGGCCGCCGTCGTCGACGCCATCTCCAGGCGATAATCCAGCCATGACCGATGCTGTTGCTGCCGGCGGCTACCCCCAGGGCGTGAAGCTGGGGGTAGACGTCGGCACCGTCCGCGTGGGCGTGGCCATCTGCGACCGGGACTCGATCCTGGCCACGCCCTACAAGACCCTTGACCGGAACGCCAGGAAAAACTCGGACGTGCGCGTCATCGCCAAGCTGGCGGAGGAGCTGGGCGCCGTGCAGGTCATTGTTGGCCTGCCCAGGACCATGAAGGGCGAGGAACACGCCTCGGCCAGGATGGCCACGGACTACGCCCTGCTCCTTGCGGCCGAGCTTGCCGGCCGTGGCCTGGCAGTTCCGGTCAACCTGGTGGACGAACGCCTCAGCAGCGTTTCGGCCCACCGGAACCTGCATGAAGCTGGCATGAGCAGCAGGGATCACCGTAAAGTAGTTGATCAGGTCGCGGCGGCCGGTATTCTTCAGCACGCCATCGACATGCAGAAAGCCAGGGGAGCGGATGTCGGCTCACGCGTGACAGCGCCATCCCCGTCCGTGGACCTGGGGGCCGGTGGGGTGGACCAGCCCGTCCGCGCCGTCCCCGCCGACACGGCCCAATCTTCAGATAATGGAAGGCAACAGTGAGCCCTGCCAACATTGACGACACCTCCGGACCGCTGGATCCCGGGGCCGCAAGGCCGCTGACCCGCAAGGAACTGCGGGCCCGGGAGAAGAGCCTCAATACCGGAGGCCACGATGCCGTGCCCGAGCAGGCCTATGAATCCGGCGATGTCCCGCCGGAGCCCGCATCGCCCCCGGCTGCCGCGTCTCCCGCAGCCGAATCAACATACGCTCCGCTTCCCGCCGCCGGTGATGTTCCGGCCGCGCCGGAAGCGCCCCCGTCCATCCAGGAGCACGACGGCGTCCAGCACCACCCGGACGACGTCCACTATGCAGGCGGGCACCACGACCTGGTGGACCACGACGCCGTTGGGCACCACGACGACCTGGCGCACCACGACACCGTTGAGCACCACGACCTTGTGGACCATGACGACCTGGCGCACCACGACGTCGTCCCGGAAGAACACCATGCCGACGCGCACCTTCACCACGAGCCCGTCATGCACCACCAGGAAGGCGTGCACGACGACCATGCGTACCACTCTGCCGGGTACCACGAGGATCCCCATGCGCACGGCCCGCACCAGGACGCGGGCCACGAACTGCTTCCAGGTTCATCGGCAGCGCCGGTAGTGCGGCCGTCCAAAAAGGTGCGGCGCCGCCGCAGGCTGCTGGCACTGTTCCTGACACTGGCCGTCTTTGTGACCGCAGTAGCCGTGGGCGCCCAGTTCCTCAAGCCACTCCTGGGCAGCGGCAAGCCCTCTGACTTCCCCGGTCCCGGCTCCGGTGAGGTGCACGTGACCGTAGCCAGCGGCGAAGGAACCAGGTCCGTAGCCACCGAACTGGAAAACCAGCGGGTCGTCGCCAACGCTGACACTTTCATGCAGGCATTCCACGCTTCAGGGGCAACATTGTCTCCGGGCGACTACGTCTTCAAGAACGAAATGAAGAACGCGGATGCCGTCAATATCCTGGTTGGCAAGGACAAGACCAAAGTCATCTACTTTGCCCTAAGCGCGGGCCTGCGCATCAGCGAGTCCTTGCAGGCGATCTCCGAGGGATCCGGAGTGTCCATGCAGCAGTTGCAGGCGCTTAGCAACCAACCCGCCCAGTTCGGCCTGCCCGCCAATGCCAAGAACCTTGAAGGCTACCTGGCGCCCGGCGAGTACCGGTTCCCCCTCGGCACCCCCGCCAAGGACATCCTGCAGGCCCTGGTGAAGGCCACAACCGATGAGCTGGTTTCACAGGGCATCACCGACCCTGCCAAGCAGTACGAGGCCGTCATTGTGGCAAGCATCGTCCAAGCCGAGGGTGGCCAGGCCGACTACGGCGACGTGGCCGGCGCCATCTACAACCGCCTCAAGCCCAACGACCAGACCGGCGGCTTCCTGCAGGTTGACTCCGCCGTCACCTACGGCCTTGGCACCCGCAGCTTCAACTTCACCGATGAGCAGCGGCAGGACAAGTCCAACCCGTACAACACCTACGCAAACCCCGGCCTGCCCCCAGGACCCATCGGCTCACCCGGCAAGACCGCCATCGACGCGGCCGCCCGGCCAAAGACCAATGACTACCTGTACTGGGTGACCATCAACCTGGACACCAAGGAAACGAAGTTCGCCAAGACGCTTGCCGAACACAACGCCTACGTGGAGCAGTACAACGCGTGGTGCCAGGCCAACGCGGGCCGCTGCACATGAGCCTGCGGGCCGCCGTCCTGGGCCACCCCATCAGCCACTCAAAGTCCCCGGCGCTGCACCTCTCAGCCTATGGGAAGCTGGGCGCGGGCATCAGCTACACAGCCATCGACGTGACGGAGGCGTTGCTGCCGTCCTTCATGCGCCAGATACGGAACCAGCCGGGCTGGCGGGGGCTCTCGGTGACCATGCCGCTGAAGACGGCCATGCTGGGCGAGGTGGACGAGGTACGGGGTGTGGCACGCACCCTCGGCGTGGTGAACACCGTCACGTTCGAGGAATCCGCCGGCAGCGTGAAGACCGTGGGCTCCAACACGGACGTGACGGGCATCGTCAACGCCCTGTGCCACGCCGGCACGCAGGCAGCACCGTCTGCCGTCGTCCTCGGCGGTGGTGGAACAGCGGCATCAGCCGTTGCAGCCCTGAAGGAGCTGGGCACCGGGACCGTGCAGGTCTTTGTCCGCGATGCCTCCCGGACAGCAGACGTCCGCTCCGCCGCGGACAGCCTGGGCGTGGACCTCGACGTCCGTCCGCTGGCAGGTGCCGCCGGCCCCACGGCGGAGGCCGACGTCGTCATTTCCACACTGCCGCCCCGCGCGGCAGACGGGCTCGCCGCGGAAATTGCGGCGTTGAAGACCAGGACGCCCGGCGTCCTCCTCGACGTCGCCTACGACCCGTGGCCGAGCCTCATCGCCTCCGTATGGCAGGCCGGTGGCGGCGCCGTGGTGCCCGGTCTGGAAATGCTCCTGTACCAGGCGGTGGAACAGGTGCGGCTCTTCACCCGGCGCGGGGAAGACGTTAATGCAGCTGTCATAGATGTGATGTGTGACGCAGTCGGCCTTGCCCGGCGGGCGTTGTGACCGCCCTACGTGGCAGGATGGAAATTATGCGTTGGTTGACTGCCGGTGAATCCCATGGCCCGGCTCTGATGGGAATTATTGAAGGCGTCCCCGCCGGTGTTGAAATCACCGGGGGCCACATCGCAGACTCCCTGGCACGCCGCCGGCTTGGCTATGGACGCGGTGCGCGGATGAAATTCGAGCAGGACGTGGTCACGATCCTCGGCGGCGTCCGGCACGGCCTGACCCAGGGCGGTCCCGTCGCCATCCAGGTGGCGAACAGCGAATGGCCCAAGTGGGAGCAGATCATGTCCGCCGACCCGGTGGAGCCCGAACTCCTCGCCGACCAGGCACGGAACGCGCCCCTGACCCGGCCGCGTCCTGGGCACGCCGACTTCACGGGCATGCAGAAATACGGCTTCGATGAGGCCCGGCCGGTGCTGGAGCGTGCAAGCGCCCGCGAAACGGCCACCCGCGTGGCGCTCGGCACGGTGGCCGCACAGTTCCTCAAGCACCTCGGCATTGAACTCGTCAGCCACACCGTGTCCATCGCCAGCGTGACCGTCCCGGAGGGCCGCCCGCTGCCTGTGCCCGGTGACGTCATTGCCCTGGACTCTGATCCTTTGCGCTGCTTCGACCGCGAAACTTCGGACGCCATGGTGGCCGAGGTGGACGCCGCGCACAAAGAAGGCGAAACCCTGGGCGGCGTGGTGGAAGTCCTCGCTTACGGGCTGCCGCCGGGACTGGGCAGCTACGTGCACTGGGACCGCCGGCTGGACGGCCGGCTGGCCGCGGCACTCATGGGCATCCAGGCCATCAAGGGGGTGGAGGTCGGCGACGGCTTCCTCACTGCCGCCCGCCGTGGCTCCGCCGCGCACGACGAGATCGTCAGGGACGGCGAAGGCCGCATTGTCCGGGCCAGCAACCGCGCAGGCGGCATCGAGGGCGGCATGAGCATCGGTGACGTCCTCCGGGTGCGCGCAGCCATGAAGCCCATCGCCACCGTTCCGCGTGCCCTGCGGACCATCGACGTCAGCACCGGCGAACCGGCCAAGGCACACCACCAGCGCTCCGACGTCTGTGCGGTTCCGGCTGCCGGTGTGGTGGCCGAGGCCATGGTGGCCCTGGTACTCGCTGAGGCCGTCATCGAGAAGTTCGGTGGTGACTCAGTGGTGGAAACCGCGCGCAACATCAAGGGTTACCTGGACAACATCCCGGCATCCCTGGACTCGATCGGCCAGTAGTGCCCCACCGCAGCAGTCCCGGGCCCCTCGGCGGCCGGCCGATAGTGCTCATCGGTCCCATGGCCGTGGGCAAATCGGCCATCGGCCAGCAGCTCGCCCAGCAGTTGGGGGCCCGGTTCATCGACACCGACGCGGTGATCGTTGCCGGCCATGGATCGATCGCCGATATCTTCGCAGGGCGCGGCGAGCACGCGTTCCGGGAGATCGAGGCCCGGACCGTGGCTGATGCCGTAGAGGAAGCAGAAGGGACCTCCACCGTTATCTCGCTGGGCGGCGGCGCGGTACTTGACTCGGGCACGCAGCAGCTCATCAGCCGCTGCACCGTTGTGTACCTGGAGTGCGACGCCGATACCGTGGTTGACAGGATCGCCCGGAACTCCGGCCGTCCGCTCCTCGCGGGCGACGCCATGGGCCGGTGGACGGCCATGTTCGCCACCCGCAGGCCGGTCTACGAGAGGCTGGCCGACATTACCCTGGACGTCCGCCACGGCTCGGTATCCGAGCTCGGCGGCCGGCTGGAAGCAGCACTGCGGAACCACGCAGCTGCCAAACAGGAAGTTGAAAAGTGAACACGCAATCAACAGTCATCAACGTCACCGGCGAAGGTGCCGGCAACAACTACGGCGTCGTCGTCGGGCGCGGCCTGCTTGGTGACCTTCCCGGGCTGCTGGGCGAGCGGGTCCGCCGGGTCCTGGTGATCCACCCCCGCGCCCTGCGCCTCACCGGTGATACTGTCCGCGACGAACTCGCCGCCGCCGGCTTCACGTCCCTCACCGCCGAAATTCCGGACGCGGAAGAGGGCAAGCACATCCAGGTGGCCGCATTCTGCTGGCAGGTCCTGGGCCAGAACGACTTCACGCGTTCGGACGCCATTGTTGCCGTGGGCGGGGGAGCAGTCACCGACCTTGCCGGCTTCGTCGCCGCCACCTGGTTGCGCGGCGTCAAGGTCATCCACATGCCCACCAGCCTCCTGGGCATGGTGGACGCCTCCGTGGGCGGCAAGACCGGCATCAACACTGCCGAAGGAAAGAACCTGGTGGGGTCCTTCCACCCGCCCGCCGCCGTCCTGGCGGACCTGGACACCCTGGACACGCTGCCGAAGAACGAGATCATTTCCGGCCTGGCCGAGGTGATCAAGTGTGGTTTCATCGCTGATCCGGCCATTCTGGACCTGGTGGAAAAGGACCCGGCCGCAGTGGTGGACGCCCGGTCCGAGGCGCTCCGCGAGCTGATCGAGCGGGCCATCGCCGTGAAGGCGCAGGTGGTCTCCGAGGACCTCAAGGAGTCCGGGCTGCGGGAAATCCTGAACTACGGCCACACCCTGGGCCACGCCATCGAACTGGTGGAACGCTACTCCTGGCGGCACGGCGCCGCGGTGTCCGTGGGCATGATGTTCGCCGCGGAACTTGCCCGCAGCGTGGGGCGGCTCAGCGATGCCGACGCCGACCGGCACCGGAGCATCCTGGACGGGCTGGGGCTTCCGGTCACTTACCGGCGGGACCGCTGGCAGGGGCTGCTGGACGGCATGCGCCGCGACAAGAAGTCCCGCGGCGACCTGCTGCGCTTCGTTGTCCTGGACGGCATCGCCAAACCGGGAATCCTCGACGTCCCGGACACGTCGCTGCTGTTTGCGGCCTACCAGGAAATTGCTTCCTGATGCAGGGCGATATAAGCGGAACCGCCGACTGGCCCGAGGCCGGGTTCCCGGGCATCCGGATCAACCCGGATTCCCTGCGGCCGCAGATCGTGAACGAGGACGCCGTCCGGGACGCCCTGGCCGCCTCCACTGATCCCGCCGACCCGATCTTCGTGCTGCTGGTTGAGGGCCACGCGTCCGACGCTGCCGAACTGCTGGCCGAAGCCCGGTTCAAGGATCCGGAGTCATTCCGGCTGCGCGTGTTCGAGGCGGAGGTGCTGAGCGTCTCCCACCGGATGGACCGCGCCATCGAACTGTTCCGGCAGCTGGTGGCCGAGGTGCATGGAACCTCACGGGAAGCGCTGGCACTGCAATACCTGGGGCGGACGCAGTATGCCGCGGGACAGACCGCCGCGGCCGTTGAGTCCTTCTCCAAGGCCTTGGACCTGAGGGTGGCGCAGTCCGCAGATGCCGCCCAGATCTACTCTTCCACCGTGGCCCTGCAGCGGGCCCGGGACGTCCTGGACCTGGCCTGCTGATCCGGCGGGCAGTGTGCCCGGAAAGGCCGGCCGGGATTTACCGGTAGAATGGTTGTGGAATTTTTGCATCCACGCGATTTTTGACAAACACGTGCAGGCGGGCCGTTTCGGCGTGCCCGCCCGGTATACAGCATCTGACCACGCGGCCAGACAAAGAAACCAGAGGAAACCAGTGGCAACCACTAACGACATTAAGAACGGAACGGTCCTGAAGCTCGAGGGCCAGCTCTGGAACGTCATCGAATTCCAGCACGTCAAGCCCGGCAAGGGCGGTGCCTTTGTCCGGACCAAGATGCGGAACGTGATGTCCGGCAAGGTTGTTGACAAGACGTTCAACGCCGGGCTCAAGATCGAAACGGCAACCGTTGACCGCCGCGACTACCAGTACCTGTACCAGGACGGCGCGGACTTCGTCTTCATGGACACCTCCGATTATGACCAGATCACCGTGTCCGGTGCCACGGTTGGCGACGCCACCAACTTCATGCTCGAGAACCAGATGGTCAACATCGCCATCCACGACGGCAACCCCCTTTACATCGAACTGCCGCCGAGCGTTGTCCTCGAAATCACCTACACGGAGCCGGGCCTGCAGGGCGACCGCTCCTCGGCCGGCACCAAGCCCGCCACCCTGGAAACCGGCTACGAAATCCAGGTCCCGCTGTTCATCGAGAACAACACCAAGGTCAAGGTGGACACCCGCGACGGCAGCTACCTGGGCCGGGTTTCTGAGTAGTGAGCGCCCGCGGTAAAGCCCGCAGCAGGGCACTGGATGTTCTTTTCGAAGCGGAGCAGCGCTCTGTTTCGGCGTTCGACGTGCTCCGGGCACGCCGGGAAAAGACCGACCAGGTGGTCAACCCCTACACCCTGGAAATCGTCGAAGGGGTCGTGTCCCAGCAGGCGGCCATCGATGAGTTCCTTGAGACCTACTCACAGGGCTGGACCCTGGAGCGCATGCCGTCCGTAGACCGCATCATCCTGCGCATCGGCACCTGGGAGCTTTTGTACAACGACGACGTCCCTGACGGCGTGGCGGTCAGCGAGGCTGTTGCGCTGGCCAAGACCTTGTCCACGGATGAGTCTCCGCAGTTCATCAACGGCCTCCTGGGCCGGCTGCAGCAGCTGAAGCCTTCGCTGCTCGCCTAGCCTCCCCGCAGGTCAACGCGAAAGGGCCCCGCCGCCGGCGGGGCCCTTTCGCGTTCCCACGGGTTCCGGTTCAGCCGGCAACGGCCGCCCGCAGTGAGAGGATGCGCTGGAGCTGCTGCCTTTCCTCGGCCTGGTGCAGTGGCACGTCCCGTCCGCTCAGGATGCGCTGCCGGGTATTGGCAAGCTGGGTGGCTGCCTTCAGGAACTGCTTCATCTGCCGCTTCCGGCCGGAGTTCGCAGCCCAGGCCAGGGCAGTTCTCCGGCCGCCCACAGTGGCCATCAGCTGGACCTCGGCCGGCGTAAACCAGCCCGCCGCCGAATACTCCATCAGCCGTTGGCGCGTCAGCCGCTTCTCGGCCACCCGCAGGAAGATGATGCCGCCCACGGCCAGAACGAAGATGGGCACCTGGACCACGATGTAGTCCAGCAGGAAGCCCTGGCCCATGCTGTTCCACCTGTTGTGCAGGAACATGGCCGGCAGCAGTCCCACGAAGAACGCGCCCACGGAGGCGCCGGTGTGCCAGCGCCGGGCGGCGAAACCCATGACAAGGCCGGTGGTGCCGGTGAAGATGGCATGTGCGAACGGGGACATGACCCCACGGAGGAAGAAGACCTGGGCGAAGTCGCTGGCCGGTGACGCGGACTCCGCAATGGCCCGGCCGAAATAGAGGATGTTCTCCGTGAAGGCGAATCCGCCGGCGATGGTGAATGCGAACACCACGCCGTCCACGGGGCCGTCGAACTGCCGCCGCGCCGCGAGGAGGAGGATCAGCAGGCCAAGCGACTTCGCAAATTCCTCGACGACGGGGGCCTGCACTGTTGCCATGTAAGTCTGCAGGTCGGGCTGGTCGGTGAACTGGAATGCAATGACGAAGAATGGCTGGATCAGCAGGGTGACGGCGACGGAGACCGCCGCGCCCCACGTGAAGGCGAAGAACAACAGGCGTTTCGGCTCCGGCTCCCACCGGTCGATGATGTGGACCGCCGTCAGGACCAACGCCAGCGGGACCAGGGATGCCAGGAAACCAATCAGGAACCCTGCGGCCCCGGTATTGGACAGAAGGAACGGCACCACCAGGAACAGGCTCAGGAAGGCAAGCACGCCGCCGGCCAGCGACAGCCCCACCAGCCCGCCGCGGGTGCGCGACGCGTGGAGCACCGTTCCCGGGGCCTGGGCAGGCACCATGACGGCCAGCGGCTGGCCCTGGTGACCCGGGGCAGCCCGGTAATGTTCCGGGTGCACGTGGCCCATCCAGGTGGGGTTGGCCTGCTGGGGCAGGGGGCGGTTGTCGCCGCGGTAGGGGTCGTTGGGGAGCCCGGAGGGAGGTTGCTGCGGGTACGTCGGCATACCCGAAAGCCTAAGCGGGTGCTGCCGCGCCACCAAGGATCGCGGTGTCCAGGCCTCACGAATGTGATCAGCACCGCGTTGTCCGGGCACGGGCCCGGCAGGAACCGTGTGGTAATTTTGAAGAGCAAACATTCCTTTTTTAATTCCGTCCTGTGAGGCGGGGAAAGGGGAGACGAGCGTTGACATCTGTCACCAGCGCACCGGTTCCAGCCAGGGTTGTCCTCAGCCAGGCGGACATTGACCGGGCCCTCACTCGTATCGCCCACGAGATCCTCGAAGCCAACAAGGGATCCCGGGACCTGGTCCTGTTGGGCATTCCCCGCCGCGGTTACCCGCTGGCTGTCCGGCTGGCTGAAAAAATTGCTGCCGCAGACAACACTGTTGATGCCGCTGCCATCGTTGGCCAGCTTGACGTCACCATGTTTCGTGACGACCTCTCGCACCAGGGAACGCGGCCGCCGTACCCCACAAGGATGCCCCGGACCGGCATCGACAACAAGGTAGTGGTGCTGATCGACGACGTCCTGTACTCGGGGCGGACCATCCGGGCCGCCCTTGACGCCCTCGTTGACCTGGGCCGTCCCCGGATCGTCCGGCTCGCTGTCCTGATTGACCGGGGCCACCGCGAACTTCCCATCCGCGCAGACCACGTCGGCAAGAACCTGCCCACATCCTCGGCCGAAAAGGTCCGGGTCCGGCTGGAAGAAACGGACATGTCCGACGCCGGAACACCGGTCAACGAAGTCGTGATCGAAGGCGGCGCATGAAACACCTCCTGTCCACAGAAGACCTCAGCCGTTCCAACGCCATCCGCATCCTGGATACCGCCGAGGAAATGTCGGCGGTGGGGGAGCGGGAAGTGAAGAAGCTCCCGGCGCTGCGCGGCCGCACCGTGGTCAACCTCTTCTTCGAGGACTCCACCCGCACCCGCATCTCGTTCGAGGCCGCGGCCAAGCGGCTGTCCGCCGATGTGATCAACTTCGCGGCGAAGGGATCATCAGTTTCCAAGGGAGAGTCCCTCAAGGACACTGCCCAGACGCTGTCCGCCATGGGCGCAGACGCCGTCGTCATCCGGCACTGGGCCTCCGGCGCGCCTCACCGGCTGGCTGCCACCGACTGGATCGATGCCGCCGTCATCAACGCGGGCGACGGCACCCATGAGCACCCCACCCAGGCCCTGCTCGATGCCTTCACCATGCGCCGGCACTGGGCCCGTCTCTCCGGCACCGGTTCCGAGGGAACGGACCTCAAGGGCATGCGGGTGGCCATCGCAGGCGACGTCCTGCACTCCCGCGTGGCACGCTCCAACGTGTGGCTGCTCCGGACCCTTGGCGCGGAAGTCACCCTGGTGGCCCCGCCCACCCTGCTGCCGGTCGGCGTCGACAAATGGCCCTGCAGCGTCAGCTACGACCTGGACCAAACCCTGGCCAACGGCGTTGACGCCATGATGATGCTTCGGGTCCAGGGCGAACGCATGAACGCATCGTTCTTCCCCAGCACCCGCGAATACTCGCGCCGCTGGGGCTTTGACGACAACCGGCTCCGCGCCCTCGACGACCTGGGCATGACGGACACCATCATCATGCACCCGGGCCCCATGAACCGTGGCCTGGAAATCAGCTCAGCAGCCGCGGACTCACCCCGCTCCACCGTCCTGGCCCAGGTCCGCAACGGCGTGTCCGTGCGGATGGCCGCACTGTACCTGCTGCTCTCCGGGGATACCCGGGAACCAGCCGCAACCCGGGCACCGGCCTACGCCGCCGCCCCGTCCACCAAGGAGAGCAACTGATGGCAGGCAACACCGGAACGTACCTCATCCAGGGCGCCGCCATCCTGGGCGGTGACCCCACCGACCTTCTGGTCCGCGACGGCATCATCGCCGAGATCGGCCATGGCCTGTCCGCTGACGGTGCCACCGTTATCGACGCCGCCGGCCTGGTGGCCCTGCCCGGCATGGTGGACGTCCACACCCACCTCCGCGAACCGGGCCGCGAGGACGCCGAGACGGTGGAGACCGGCACACGTGCCGCAGCGCTGGGCGGATACACCGCGGTCCACGCCATGGCCAACAGCACCCCTGTGGCCGACACCGCGGGGGTCGTGGAGCAGGTTTACACGCTGGGCCGCGCGGCCGGGTGGGTTGACGTGCGCCCGGTAGGGGCAGTCACCGTCGGGCTCGCGGGGGAGCAGCTGGCGGAGCTGGGCGCCATGGCCGACTCCCGCGCCCGGGTACGGATGTTCTCCGACGACGGCATTTGCGTCCACGATCCCGTGCTGATGCGCCGCGCGCTGGAATACGTCAAGGCGTTCGACGGCGTGGTGGCCCAGCATGCGCAGGAACCGCGCCTCACCGCCGGGGCACAGATGAACGAGGGCGACGTCTCCGCCGTCCTGGGCCTCACCGGCTGGCCCGCCGTGGCCGAGGAAAGCATCATCGCCCGCGATGTCCTGCTGGCCCAGCACGTCGGTTCCCGCCTGCACGTGTGCCACGTGTCCACGGCAGGCTCGGTGGAGATCATCCGCTGGGCCAAGGAACGCGGCATCGACGTCACGGCCGAGGTCACCCCGCACCACCTGCTGCTGACCGACGACCTGGTGCGCAGCTACGACCCCGTCTTCAAGGTCAACCCGCCCCTGCGCACCGACGCCGACGTCCAGGCATTGCGGGCAGGCCTGGCAGACGGAACGATCGACGTTGTGGGTACCGACCACGCACCGCACCCCAGCGAGCACAAGGAATGTGAGTGGGCGCAGGCCGCCATGGGCATGACCGGGCTGGAAACGGCCCTGTCAGTGGTCCAGCACGCCATGATCGAGACCGGCCTGATGACGTGGGCGGACTTCGCGCGCGTCACGTCCACCGCGGCCGCGAAGATTGGCCGGTTGAGCGACCAGGGCCGGCCCCTCGAAGCCGGGGAACCCGCCAACCTCATCCTGGTGGATCCTGCCGCACGCTGGACCGTGGACCCCTTCCAGATGGCCACCATGGGCCGCAACTCGCCGTTCAAAGGCAGGGAACTCCCGGGCAAGGTAGTGGCCACCTTCTTCAAGGGGCACCCCACCGTCCTTGCCGGAGCCCTCAACACCCCCCACCCGGACTCCGCCGCAACCCCCGCAGGCGCTGCCTGATGGACAAGATCCTTCCCGGACTTGCCATGCTGGCGGTGGTCGCCGTCGTGTTTGTCCTCCTCGCAGTCGGCTGGCGCAACCGCCTGAAGCGCCAGTCCGACGTCGACCAGCTGCCCCAGGTGCCTGCCGCCCCGGGCGAGCCCACCGCAACCGCCGAGGGTCAATACGTGGCCACCACGACGGCCGGCGACTGGCTTGACCGGATCGCGGTGCACGGGCTGGGCATCCGCACCAACTCCACCCTTGAGGTGTACCCGCACGGCGTCCTCTATGGGCGCTCCGGTGCCCCTGCCCTGTACATCCCCGCAGCATCCCTCACGGAAGTCCGGCAGGACAGCGGCATGGCCGGGAAGTTCGTTGAAAAGGACGGCCTCCTGGTGCTCGGATGGACGCACGGCACGCATGACCTGGACACCGGCTTCCGTACCCGCCGCGCCGCGGACAAGGACGTGCTGTACCAGGCCCTTCAGGATTTGATTTCGTCAGCCCCAGCGGCTGGTGCCACCAGTGGAAAGTAAGACAGTGAAAGCGAATACATTGACAGCAACCACCTCCGCTCCAGTATCGGCCCCAGCTGCGCTGGTGCTCGAAGACGGGCGCATTTTCCGCGGCACCAGCTACGGCGCCACCGGCACTGCCCTGGGCGAGGCCGTCTTCGCCACCGGCATGACCGGCTACCAGGAGACCATCACCGATCCGTCGTACGCCCGCCAGCTGGTGGTGCAGACGGCCCCGCACATCGGCAACACCGGCGTGAACGATGACGACGCCGAGTCCCGGCGCATCTGGGTGGCCGGCTACATTGTCCGCGACGCCGCGCGCCGCCCCTCCAACTGGCGGTCCGAGCGGTCGCTGGACGAGGAGCTCGTGGCCCAGGGCATCGTCGGTATCCAGGGTGTGGACACCCGTGCCATCACCCGGCACCTGCGTGAGCATAAGACCATGCGCGCCGGTATCTTCTCCGGTGAGGCGGCGCAGGGAACGGACAAGGAACTGCTCGACGCTGTCCTGGCCAGTGCCCCCATGGAGGGTTCGCGCCTGGCGGAAGAAGTCAGCGTCGACGAAGCCTACGTGGTGGAACCGAAGGACCACGGCTGGGAGGGCGAGCCCCGCTTCAGCATCGCGGCGATCGACCTCGGCATCAAGGCCATGACTCCGGTCCGGTTCGCCGAGCGCGGCGTCCGCGTCCACGTGCTCCCGGCCACCGCCACCCTCGAGGACGTCAAGGCCGTCAACCCGGACGGCTTCTTCATGTCCAACGGCCCGGGCGACCCCGCCACCGCCGACGCCCAGGTCAAGCTCCTGCGCTCCGTCCTGGATGAGAAGCTGCCCTACTTCGGCATCTGCTTCGGCAACCAGATCCTGGGCCGTGCCCTCGGCTTTGGCACCTACAAGCTCCGCTACGGCCACCGCGGCATCAACCAGCCCGTCATGGACCGCCGCACCGGCAAGGTGGAAATCACCTCCCAGAACCACGGCTTCGCCGTGGATGCACCGCTCGACGGCGCCACCCAGGCTCCGGAGGCACGTTACGGCCGGGTGGAAGTGAGCCACATCAGCCTGAACGACGACGTCGTGGAAGGCCTCGCCTGCCTGGACATCCCGGCCTTCTCCGTCCAGTACCACCCCGAAGCGGCAGCCGGTCCGCACGACGCCGCCTACCTTTTCGACCGGTTCATCGACCTCATGGAGGGCACGCGGGACGGCCGGAACGCCAACCTGTCCAAGGAATCGGTGGACTCCGCCCACCCCGCCGGCGCTGAACACAAAAACGACAACAAGACTGAGGACAAGAAGTAATGCCGAAACGTACAGACCTCAAGAGCGTCCTCGTCATTGGTTCCGGCCCGATCGTCATCGGCCAGGCCGCCGAATTCGACTACTCCGGCACCCAGGCCCTGCGCGTCCTCAAGGAGGAAGGCCTGCGCGTCATCCTCGTGAACTCCAACCCGGCCACCATCATGACCGACCCCGAGTTCGCCGACGCCACCTATGTTGAACCCATCACCCCCGAGGTGGTGGAGAAAATCATCGCCAAGGAACGTCCCGACGCCGTGCTGCCCACCCTGGGTGGCCAGACCGCACTGAACACCGCCATCGCGCTGGACAAGAACGGTGTCCTGGAGAAGTACAACGTGGAACTCATTGGCGCCAACATCGCCGCGATCGAGCTCGGCGAGGACCGCGAGAAGTTCAAAGGCGTTGTTGAGCGCTGCGGCGCCGAGTCCGCCCGCAGCCACATCATCCACACCATGGACGAGGCCCTCACGGCGGCCGTGGACCTTGGCTACCCCATGGTGGTCCGCCCGTCGTTCACCATGGGCGGCCTGGGCTCCGGCCTGGCCTACAACGAGGATGACCTGCGCCGCATCGTCGGCCAGGGCCTGCAGTACAGCCCCACCAGCGAGGTGTTGCTCGAAGAGAGCATCCTGGGCTGGAAGGAATATGAACTCGAGATGATGCGGGACAAGAACGACAACGTGGTTGTCGTCTGCTCCATCGAGAACTTCGACCCCGTGGGCGTGCACACCGGCGACTCCATCACTGTTGCCCCGGCGCTGACCCTGACTGACCGCGAGTACCAGAAGCTGCGCGACGTTGCCATCGCCGTCATCCGCGAGGTGGGCGTTGACACCGGCGGCTGCAACATCCAGTTCGCCATCGACCCCGCCACCGGCCGCGTGGTGGTCATCGAAATGAACCCCCGCGTTTCCCGCTCCTCGGCGCTGGCGTCCAAGGCAACCGGCTTCGCCATCGCCAAGATCGCTACCAAGCTCTCCCTCGGCTACACCCTGGATGAGATCCCCAACGACATCACCCAGAAGACCCCCGCGTCCTTCGAACCCACCCTGGACTACGTGGTGGTCAAGGTTCCGCGGTTCGCGTTCGAGAAGTTCCCGGCGGCGGACAACACCCTCACCACCACCATGAAGTCCGTGGGCGAGGCCATGGCCATGGGCCGGAACTTCACCGAAGCCCTGCAGAAGGCCCTCCGCTCCCTCGAGCAGAAGGGATCACAGCTGGACTTCAGCTCCGTGCCGGAGTACGAGGTCGAGGAGCTGATCGAGAAGGCCAAGCGCCCCACCACGGAACGCCTGCACCAGGTCCAGCGCGCCCTGCTGGGCGGCGCCACCGTGGAACAGCTCTTCGAAGCCACCAAGATCGACCCCTGGTTCCTCGACCAGCTCCAGCTGCTCAACGAGATTTCGCACGAGATCCGCCATGCCGGCGCCCTCACCAAGGAGATGCTGCAGCGCGCCAAGCGCCACGGCTTCTCCGACGAGCAGATCGGCACCCTCACGCACAACCCCGAGGCAGTGGTCCGCGGCGTGCGCCAGGCCCTGGGCATCCGCCCCGTCTACAAGACCGTGGACACCTGCGCCGCGGAGTTCGCCGCGTACACGCCCTACCACTACTCGGCCTACGACGAGGAGGACGAGGTTGCGCTGCACTCCAAGCCGTCCATCCTGATCCTCGGTTCGGGCCCCAACCGCATCGGCCAGGGCATCGAGTTCGACTACTCCTGCGTCCACGCCTCCATGGCGCTGCGCAAGGCCGGCTACGAGACCGTCATGGTCAACTGCAACCCGGAAACCGTCTCCACCGACTACGACGTCTCCACCCGCCTGTACTTCGAGCCGCTCACGCTCGAGGACGTCCTGGAGGTCATCGCGGCCGAGGAACGCACCGGCGGCGTCATGGGTGTGTTCGTCCAGCTCGGCGGCCAGACCCCGCTGAAGCTGGCCCAGCAGCTGGCCGACGCCGGCGTCCCCATCCTGGGCACCTCCCCGGAAGCCATCGACCTGGCGGAACACCGCGGCGCCTTCTCCCGCGTGCTGGACAAGGCCGGCCTGGTGTCGCCCAAGAACGGCACCGCCGTCTCCTTCGAGGATGCCAAGACGATTGCTGACGAGATCGGCTATCCGGTCCTGGTCCGCCCGTCCTACGTCCTGGGCGGCCGCGGCATGGAGATCGTCTACGACGAGCCCAACCTCTCCCGCTACATCGCCAATGCCACGGAAATCACCCCGGACCACCCGGTACTGATCGACCGGTTCCTGGAGGACGCCGTCGAAATCGACGTCGACGCCCTTTTCGACGGTACCGACATGTACCTGGGCGGCATCATGGAGCACATCGAGGAAGCCGGCATCCACTCCGGCGACTCCGCATGCGTCCTGCCGCCCATCACCCTGGGGAGCAACGTCGTCGAACGTGTCCGCGTGGCCACCCGCGCCATCGCTGAAGGCGTGGGCGTGCGCGGCCTCATCAACATCCAGTTCGCGCTGGCCTCCGACGTGCTCTACGTCCTGGAAGCCAACCCCCGAGCCTCGCGGACCGTGCCGTTCGTGTCCAAGGCCACGGGCGTCCAGATGGCCAAGGCCGCAGCCCTCATCGGCACCGGCGTGACCATCAACCAGCTCCGCAGCGCCTACAAGATGCTGCCGGAAACCGGCGACGGCTCAACCCTTCCGCTGGACGCCCCCGTGGCCGTCAAGGAAGCCGTACTGCCGTTCAGCCGGTTCCGCACCCTCGAAGGCAAGGTGGTGGACTCCCTGCTCGGCCCGGAAATGCGCTCCACCGGCGAAGTGATGGGCATCGACAAGCACTTCGACACCGCCTTCGCCAAGAGCCAGGCCGGTGCCAACAACGCCCTGCCCACCGAGGGCAAGGTGTTCGTCTCCGTGGCCAACCGCGACAAGCGTTCCGTGATCATGGGCGTCAAGCGGCTCTCCGACCTCGGCTTCGAGATCATCTCCACCGGCGGCACCGCCGACGTCCTGCGCCGCAACGGCATCCAGGCCACCCCGGTGCGCAAGGTTGCCGAGGGCAGCAGCGCCGAGGGCGAGGGCACCATCGCCGACCTCATCGTTGCCGGCGAGATCGACATGGTCTTCAACACGCCCTCCGGCGGCGAAGCCCGCAGCGACGGCTACGAGCTCCGTGCCGCGGCAACGTCAATCGGCATTCCCTGCATCACCACCGTGGCTGAGTTCAACGCCGCCGTCCAGGCCATTGAGGCCATGCGCACGTACGAGTGGTCCGTCACCAGCCTGCAGGAGCACGCCGCGGCTCTGGCGGAATCGCAGAAGGCGGCCCTGCAGCATGCCTGAGCAGGTACCCGGTATCCTTGCAGCCAGCGCCGGCCGGGAGTCCTTTGGCTCCCGGCTCGGCGCGGCCATGGCCGCCCGTGGTCCCCTCTGCGTGGGCATTGATCCGCACCCGGCGCTGCTGAAGAGCTGGGGGCTGGACGACGACGCCGCCGGGCTGCGGCGCTTCTCGCTGACCGTCCTGGAGGCAGTGGCTGCGCTCGTTGCCGCGGTCAAGCCGCAGGTGGCACTTTACGAGCGCCACGGTTCTGCCGGCATGGCGGTGCTGGAGGAAATCCTCGCCACGGCCCGGGACGAGTCCGTGCTCAGCATCGCCGACGCCAAGCGCGGCGACATCGGATCCACGATGGCCGCCTACGCGGACGCCTGGCTGCGCGACGAGTCTCCGCTCGCGGCGGACTCCGTCACGCTGAGCCCCTACCTCGGCTTCGAGTCATTGCGCCCCGCGCTGGACCTCGCGGCGGAAACCGGGCGCGGCGTATTCGTGCTGGCACTGACGTCCAACCCGGAGGGCGCCTCGGTCCAGCACGTGGGCGGAAAGGATTCCGTGGCCCGCAGGATCACGGAGTCCGCGGCAGCGGAGAACTCGCGGTACCCCGGAAGCCTCGGGTCTGTGGGCCTGGTGGTGGGCGCCACCGTCGGCAGCGCCCTGGCAGACCTGGAACTGGACCTGGCTGCCGTCCGCGGCCCCATCCTGGCGCCGGGGCTCGGCGCCCAGGGGGCAACGCCGGCTGACCTTCGGGCCACCTTCGGCGCTGCCTACAAACTTGTCCTGGGAACCTCCAGCCGCGACATCCTGTCGGCCGGACCGGAAACCCGAAGCCTGCGCGAGGCCGCCCTGCGGACGCTGGACGGACTGCGGGGCGAATAGGCCCACAATTGCCCGGATGCATTGATTCAGGCTGCACCAGAGGGTAGTTTCAGGACAGGTCCAAGGGCGGCCGCCCTTGGATGAATCCGCCGACTTCGGGGGTGTCCGTGATGGTCCTGCGACCTCTATCTGCGTCTGAACGGGCGGACGCCCT
The DNA here is from genome assembly GCF_059414985.1 of Arthrobacter sp. SAFR-044. Taxonomy (NCBI): domain Bacteria; kingdom Bacillati; phylum Actinomycetota; class Actinomycetes; order Micrococcales; family Micrococcaceae; genus Arthrobacter; species Arthrobacter sp. SAFR-044. Next base: position 239,135 of record NZ_JBPFDN010000004.1, read on the forward strand.
GGGCAAGGCGGCAGCAGCCAGGGCCACCCGTGCCGCTGCCAAGGAGAGCCTCCGGAACGGTGACAGGTCCGCGGCGGACATCATCAGCTCCGCGCTGGAGGACGACGCGCTGGCCCGCATGCGGGTTTCGGAACTGCTCGAAGCCCTCCCCGGCATCGGGAAGGTGCGGGCCGCCGCGATCATGCAGCAGCTGGGCATCGCCGCGTCGCGCAGGGTCCGGGGCCTGGGCGTCCACCAGCGCCGGGCGCTGGTAGATTTTATAGACGAGCACTGAGGCAGGCGGCGCCTGCTCTTCCCCCAACCGTGGCAAAAGGAATACGTGAGCAAGAAACCCGGACTGACAGTCCTCGCAGGTCCGACGGCTGTTGGCAAAGGCACCGTGTCCACCTATATCCGGGACAACTACCCCGAGGTTTGGCTTTCCGTCTCAGCCACCACCCGCGCGCCCCGGCCGGGGGAGGTGGATGGCGTCCACTACTTCTTCAAGACCAAGGAGGAGTTTGAGCAGCTCATTGCCGATGGCGAACTCCTGGAGTGGGCCGTGGTCCACGGCCAGAACACGTACGGCACCCTGAAGAGCACCGTCAACGCGGCCATCGCCGAGGGCCGTTCGGTCCTGCTGGAAATCGACCTCCAGGGCGCGCGGCAGGTCAAAGCGGCCGTTCCGGACGCCCAGTTCGTCTTCCTCGCCCCGCCCACCTGGGACGAGATGGTGCGCCGGCTGGTGGGCCGCGGCACCGAAACCCCCGAAGAACAGCAGCGGCGCCTGGAAACCGCTAAACTGGAACTTGCTGCTGAACCGGAGTTCGACCACACCGTCATCAACGACGACGTCCGCCGGGCAGCGGACGAGCTTGTTTCACTCATGGGGCTGACACCGCATCCACACCTGCCGGAACCGTCAGCCCGCTAGGAATTTGGAGAATTCGTGTCCACGAACCTTGAAGGCATCATCAACCCGCCGATCGACTCGCTGCTTGAGGCAGCCGACTCCAAGTACGGCCTGGTGATCTTCGGTGCCAAGCGCGCTCGTCAGATCAACGCCTACTACGCCCAGCTGCACGAGGGCCTCTTCGAGTACGTGGGACCCCTCGTTGACACCAAGCTGAACGAAAAGTCGCTCTCGATCGCACTGCGCGAGATCAACGAAGGCAAGCTGGTTTCAACGCCGATCGAAGCCGCAGAGTAATCTTGCCGCTGAACTGACTTGCTGTTGACGGAGATCACGTGCGCATAGTCCTCGGAGTCGGGGGAGGGATCGCCGCCTACAAGGTGGCATCGCTCCTCCGGCTTTTTACTGAAGCCGGCCATGACGTCACGGTGATCCCCACGGAGGCGTCCACCCGCTTCATTGGCACCGCCACCTGGGAGGCGCTGTCCGGAAACCCGGTCAGCAACAGCGTCTTCGACGACGTGCACCTGGTCAACCACGTCCGCCTTGGCCATGAGGCGGACCTGGTGGTCGTGGCACCGGCCACGGCTGACCTCCTGGCGAAGGCTGCCACCGGCCAGGCCGCGGACCTGCTGACCAACACGCTGCTGATGGCGCACGGCCCCGTGCTGTTCGCCCCCGCTATGCACACCGAAATGTGGCAGCACGCCGCAACCCGCGCCAACGTTGAAACGCTCCGCGGCCGCGGCACCGCTGTCCTGGAGCCCGCCTCCGGCAGGTTGACGGGCGCAGACTCAGGCCCGGGCAGGCTCCCGGAACCGCAGGTGATCTTCGACGCAGCCATGGCGCTGGTCCAGGGACAGTCCGATTACCAGTTGCCGCTTGCAGGCCGCACCGTGACCATCAGCGCCGGCGGCACCCGCGAACCGCTGGACCCCGTACGGTTCCTGGGCAACCGGTCTTCCGGCAAGCAGGGCGTGGCCCTGGCGGTCGCTGCCCGGAACGCCGGCGCCACCGTGCGGTTGCTGGCCGCCCACATGGACGTTCCGCCGCCGGCGGGGGTGGAGGTGGTGCGCGTGGAGACCGCCCTGCAACTCCGGGAAGCTGCGCTGGACGCCGCTGCGGACTCCGACGTCGTCATTATGTCCGCAGCCGTGGCGGACTTCCGCCCGGCCGCTGTCTCGGACACCAAGATCAAAAAACGGGACGACACCGCAGACCCCGTCATCACCCTGGTCCGCAACCCGGACATCCTGCAGGAGCTCGTGGAACAGCGCAATGCCGGGGATTCGGCTTCCGGGCAACTCATCGTCGGTTTCGCCGCGGAAACCGGGGACAGCCAGGGCGACGTCCTGGAGTATGCGGAGGCAAAACTCCAGCGCAAAGGCTGCGACCTGCTGGTGGTCAACCACGTGGGAACGGACAAGGTCTTCGGGCAGGACTCCAACTCGGTGGTCATCCTGTCCCGCTCCGGCTCCGAACCACAGGAAGCGTCGGGAACCAAGACTGAGGTTGCCGAAGCGATCATTACCCGCATCAGCTTTGAACTGAACCGGGTTTCGCCCCGGACCTGAGTGTTCCGCACCACGTTTGCTTCGCGGGAAGACATCTCCCGCCGGGCCGGCGTGCTCCAACCAGTAAGGTAGTTGAGTGACTTTACCGCTGCACCTTCCCCAGTCCCATGGGGCCACGCCCTCCGCGCTCCGGCTCTTTACGTCCGAGTCGGTCACTGAAGGCCATCCGGACAAGATCTGCGACCAGATCAGCGACGCCATCCTTGATGCGCTGCTGGCCGCAGACCCCGAGTCCCGCGTAGCCGTCGAGACCATGGCCACCACCGGTCTTGTGCACGTGGCGGGCGAAGTCACCACCGATGCCTACGTCGAAATCCCGCAAATTGTCCGCGAGACCATCCTGGGTATCGGCTACGATTCCTCAGCCAACGGCTTTGACGGCGCCCGCTGCGGCGTGTCGGTGTCCATCGGCCAGCAGTCAAATGACATCGCCGGCGGCGTCTTCAACTCACTGGAAGCCCGCGAGGGCCGCCAGGTGGACGACTACGACCTCCAGGGCGCCGGCGACCAGGGCCTGATGTTCGGCTACGCCAGCGACGAGACCCCTTCCTATATGCCCACGCCCATCTGGCTGGCCCACCGGCTCTCCGAACGCCTGACCGACGTCCGCAAGAAGGGCCAGCTGGCCTACCTCCGCCCGGACGGCAAGACCCAGGTCACCGTGGGCTACGACAAGGACGTTCCGGTATCCGTTGAAACCGTGGTCATTTCCAGCCAGCACGCCGAGGGTGCAAGTCTTGACCAGCTGCGCGCCGACCTCGCCGCCGTCGTGATTGAACCCGTCCTGGCTGCCGCCAACCTGGACATTTCCCGCGCCGCCAACATCCTGAATCCTGCCGGTGAATTCGTCATCGGCGGGCCTGTGGGCGACGCCGGCCTCACCGGCCGCAAGATCATCGTTGACACCTACGGCGGCATGGCACGGCACGGTGGCGGCGCCTTCTCCGGCAAGGATCCGTCCAAGGTGGACCGCTCCGCCGCGTATGCAATGCGCTGGGTTGCCAAGAACGTGGTGGCCGCGGGACTGGCCAAGCGCGCCGAGATCCAGATCGCCTACGCCATCGGCCAGGCCCGGCCCGTGGGAACCTACGTGGAGACGTTCGGCACCGAGACCGTTGATCCGGCCCGGATCAGCGAAGCCATTGCGGAAATCTTCGACCTCCGTCCGCGGGCCATCATCGACGCCCTCGACCTGAAGCGGCCCATCTACGCCAAGACTGCTGCCCACGGGCACTTTGGCCGCGACGAGCCCGACTTCACGTGGGAACGCCTCGACCGCGTCGACGATTTGAAGGCGTTCTTCAACGCCTAGCCACGGACCCGCCGGAGGCCCGATGGTTCATGCCGCAGGCCCAATGTCAGTGCCCGGTGCTTGGCTGGTCGTGTCCAACCGGGAGCTGAACGGAGGTAGCCGCCATGGTTGCTGACAGTTCCGTCCAGCCGTCCCTGCTGCAGGGCTTCCCGGCGCGCAAAACGCCCGGCGGCGTTACCCTGGCCGCGCTGCTTCCTGTGGCCAGGGTCCTCGTTGAGTCCTCCCTGCCACACCTGGACCGCCCTTTCGACTATGCCGTTCCGGACGCTCTGGACCAGGCCGCCCAGCCTGGCGTCAGGGTGAAGGTCAAGTTCAATGGCCAGGACCTCAGCGGATTCCTCCTTGAGCGGGTGGCGGAATCCGACGCCGGCCACACCCTGGTGCCCCTGGCAAAGGTGGTGTCCCCGGTCCCGGTCCTCACACCCGCCGTGAGGGACCTTGCCGTGTCCGTCGCCGCACGGTACGCCGGAACCGTCAGCGACGTCCTCCGCCTTGCCGTGCCGCCCCGGGTGGCCCGGCTGGAGAAGGAATATCCTGCGTCACTGGACGCCGTGGAAACGGAAGGCGTCCCCGGCCTTCGCGCTGCCCCCGACCTTTCAGCGTGGGCCGCCTACCGCACCGGTGCTGCGTTCCTGCGGCACCTTGCCGCTGGGGGGTCGCCCCGCGCCGTCGTCAATCCGCTGCAGGGATACGGACCTGCGGGCTGGCCGGACCTGCTTGCCCAGGCCGCTGCCGCCGCTTATGCCTCAGGCAGGGGCGCGCTGCTGGTGGTACCCGACTACCGGGACCTGGACCGGCTGGAGGAAGCGCTCGAACGCCTGGTCCCGGGGGATGTGGTGGCCCGGCTCACAGCCGACGACGGCCCTACGCCGCGGTACCGGAACTTCCTCCGACTGCTGGCCGGCCAGGCCAGGATTGCCATCGGAACGCGGTCGGCAGCCTTCGCCCCGGTGCAGGACCTGGGCCTGGTTGCCTGCTGGGACGACGGCGACGACCTGCACATTGAGCAGCGCGCACCGTACGCCCACACCCGGGAAGTCCTGCTCCTGCGCGCCGAACAGGAGGGTACGTCCTGCCTCCTGGCCGGGCACGCCCGCAGCACCGAAGTCCAGCGGCTGGTGGAGGCCGGCTGGGCCGTCCCCATAGAAGCCGAACGCGCCACCGTCCGCAGGACCGTTCCCCGCGTGGTCAGCACTGCCGACAGCTTCGAGCAGGGGCGGGACCCGCTGGCCACCATCGCCCGCCTGCCGCATGCCGCGTGGCAGGCGGCCAAGGAGGGGCTGGAGCGTGGCCCCGTCCTGGTCCAGGTGGCCAGGGCAGGCTATGCGCCCTCCCTCGTGTGTGAAACGTGCCGTGAACCCGCCCGGTGCGCACACTGCCAGGGGCCCCTCGCGCTGGCCGGCACGTCCGCTATGCCCCAGTGCCGCTGGTGTTCCACCCCCGCCCCTGACTGGAAGTGCTCCCACTGCGGCGGCCGGCGGCTTCGAAAAGGGGCCACCGGAGTCCTGCGCACCGCGGAAGAGCTTGGCCGTGCCTTTCCCGGTACGACCGTCATCACGTCCTCAGGGGACCAGGTGAAAGCCACAGTGGGCGCCGCTAAAGCCCTGGTGGTGGCAACGGTGGGGGCCGAACCTGTCGCAGACGGCGGGTACGCGGCCGCACTCCTGCTGGACGGCGATTCCCTGCTGCGCCGGGAAACCCTCCGCGCGGGCGAAGACACGGTGCGCCGCTGGTTCAACGCAGCCGCCCTGGTCCGCCCCGCCCCGGACAAGGGCCTGGTGGTGGTCACAGCCACGGACGCCGCCGCTACCGGGGCGCTGCTGCGGTGGGATCCGGCCGGCTATGCCCACCGTGAACTGTCCCTGCGCATGGAACTCCAGCTTCCCCCGGCGGTACGCATCGCATCGGTAACAGGGCCGCGGGCCGCCGTCGAACACTATGCGGGTGCTGTGGAAGCGGACCTGGCGGGCGCGGGCATCACGGTTCGGACGGCAGGCCCCTCGCCGCTGCTGCTCACCGCACCGCCCTCCGGCAGGCGCTCAGCCGAGGACGTGCGGACCCTGATGTTCTTCCCATACGGCCATGCTGCCGCCGTCGTCCGCGTCCTGCGGGTCACCCGCGCCGCCGTGGCAGCCAAGCGGGTGACGGACCCGGTGCAGCTGCGGCTGGACGGCGTCGACGTGCTCTAGGTTTGTCGTGCCGTTGGGGGTGGTGTGCTTTAGGCCCGGCGCCTTTTCGCCACCACCTCATGCGCAGCGTCAACCAGTTGGCGCGCCGACTCATCCCAACTGAACTCCGCCGCCCGCGCAATGGAACGGCGGGACATGTCCTGCCAGTGCACGTCGTCCTGCAGTTGGCCCACAGCGTCCGCGAACTGCCCGGGGGACTCCGGATCCACGTAGAGTGCGGCGTCCGCGCCGACTTCCCGGAAGATGGGAATGTCGCTGGCGATCACCGGGGTACCTACCGCCATGGCCTCCACCAGCGGAAGGCCGTAGCCTTCGGCACGGGACAGGCTCACCAGTGCCGTGGCCCGGCGCAGGAGCCTGTCGTACTCTGCATCCGTCACGCCGTTATGGAACACCACGGCGGCACCCGCAGGGACGATGGCTTCCAGTTCCGCCTGCCGTTGGGGCGTGATGCGGCTGAGCAGGTGCAGGGTGTAGCCGGGCAGCCCGGACATGCCGGCCACCATGGTTTCCACGTTCTTGTATGGCATGAACGAGCCCATGTAGATGATCGTTTTATCCGCGCCGGCGGCCGGGACCCGGGGTTCCTGCGCCGGCTGCGGGGCGTTGGCGATAATGCGCACGGGCCGGCGCGTCAGCCGGTACTTGGCCATCAGCGCTTCCGTGGTCCGGCTGATCGTTGCCACCACGTCGGCGCGGTTGAGGAGCAGCCGCTGCGGCCAGAACGCTTTGTGGTAGAGGCGCCACAGCAGCCGGACCGGGGCCGGCAGGAATCCCGGGGGAGTGGGGTGTTCGTAGTAGATGAGGTCGTGGAGCGTCAGGATCAGCCCGTACTTCCGGCCCCACGTGCCCATGGTCTGCATGGGGCAGACCACCACGTCGGCCCCGATGGCGTTGACCTTCCGGGCAACGAACAGCTCTAGCGGCGAGAGCGGGCTGCTGATGAGGGTGTAGGGAACGTCCGGCAGGAGGGTGAGCTGCCGAATGTCGGAAACCAGCATGGAGACGTCCGCGATCTTTGCCGTGGCTGCGATCAGGCTGGCGCCGTAGCGGCTGATGCCGTCGTGGTGGTCGGTACGGGTAAACCGTGCATCGATGATGATCTTCACGCGGGATGGTCCTTCAGGAAGCTGCGGATGTAGCGGGCGGCCGGCTCAGGCGTTTCGTAGTGGATCAGGTGCCCGACGGCGGGAATCACCTTCAGCTCTCCGTCCGGGAGCAGGTCCAGGAGGCTGTGCTGGCTGGGGAGCGTGGCGATTTCATCCTTTTCGCCGGCGATCAGCAGTACGGGCAGTTCCAGTCGTCCGGCCACCTCGGCCACGTGGTGGCTGACGGAGGCAGTGAAGGACTCCAGGAGGCTGTCCCGGTCGGCGAAGGAACTGAAGTAGGCATGGTGCTGGCCGTGGATGTAGGCCCTCAGCCCGGGGTCGCGGGTTTTGGCCATGGTCTCGCTCATAACCCGCACAATCAGTGGATTGCGCAGCAGGGCCAGTCCCGGCCCGCTGGGAAGCCGCGCCGCAAGCTTGTAGTACAGCACCGCCAGCCGGGTCATCACGCCCTTGGGCCCTTCCAAGGCTGGAGCGGCGATGGGGTTGATGAGGATCAGGGGACGCACGGCCTGCGGGTTGTTGGCCACGAAGTGCGATGCCACGATGGAACCAAAGGAGTGGCCCAGCAGTACGGTGTCCGGGCCCAGGCCCAGGGCAGCCATGAAGGCAGTGATGAACTGCCCGTACCGCTCCACCGAGTGCGGGCCGTGGGTAAACGCGTCGGAGCTGCCGAAGCCGGGCAGGTCCGGCATGATGATGCGCATGTCCGGGAGCTGGTCCGCGACGCGCAGTAGTCCATGGTGGTCGCCGCGGAATCCATGGACCACCAGGATGGTGCGGGCATCCGGGTTCTCCTGCACGGGCTCATAGGTCCAGAAGGCCACCGTGCCGCCGTCGAGGGTGACGGTGGAGGTTAAGGTGCGTCCGGAAAGCCCGGCGCTGACGTATGCGGGCGCAGGGGAGGTCCCGGGGTTTACGGTATCCATGGCCGGGCCTAGTTGACGTTGTCCGGGTGGGACCCGGTCCGCTGCCCGCGGTCCAGCGCGGTGATTGCCACCATGTCCCGCTCGGAGAGCTCGAAACCGAAGACGTCCAGGTTCTCCCGGATCCGTGCTTCGGAGCTGGCTTTGGGGATGGCGATATGTCCCAGCTGCATGTGCCAGCGGAGGATCACCTGCGCGGGAGTCCTGCGGTGCTCTGCGGCGCACGCCTGGATGACGGGGTCGGCAAGCACCTGGCCGCGGCCCAGCGGGCTCCACGCTTCGGTGCGGATTCCCAGTTCCGCATGCTTGCTGCGCAGTTCCTCCTGCTGCAGCCACGGGTGCAGTTCGATCTGGTTGACGGCAGGGACCACCTCGGCGCTTTGCATCAGCCGGTCAAGGTGGGCCGGCTGGAAGTTGCTGACCCCAATAGCGCGCACCCGGCCCTCGCGGTAGAGCGTCTCCAGGGCGCGATAAGTCTCGGGGAACAGGCCCCGGCGCGGGCACGGCCAGTGGATGAGGTACATGTCCACATAGTCCAGTCCCAGGTTGACCATGGAATCGTCAAAGGCACGCAGTGTGGCGTCATAGCCATGGTGGTCATTCCACACCTTTGTAGTGACGAACACGTCTTCACGGGTCAGGGCCGGGAACAGTTCGCCGGAGCCGCCGCTGCCGGTCCCTGCGTCCAACTGGGAACTGATGCCGCGTGCCACTCCGGTTTCGTTTCCGTACATGGCGGCGGTGTCGAAGTGCCGGTAACCGGCGGCGAGCGCCGTCGCCACGAGCCCTTCCGCGTCAGCTGCAGGCACCTTGTACAGCCCAAAGCCGAGCTGGTCGATCAGCACGCCGTTGTTCAGGCTGAGCCGGGGTGAGGTTCTCATGGCAACGACTCTACCCACTTCAGCTGGTCAGGCCCTCGTAATCGACCAGCCGGCGTGCGGTGGCTTCATCGAGGATCAGGTCGGTGGCGAGCCTTGCTGCCAGTGCCCCGCGCAGGCCGTTGATCTTCGAGACGCCCGACACCACGCAGATCCTGCGGCGGACCTGCCGGAGCTGGGCGAGCGCGGGACCGGTGGACCGTTCGTTCAGGACGATCCCGTCCGAGGACCCGTCAGCCCGGAAGAATACCGTCGCGACGTCGCCCACCACGTCGGAGTTGGCGAGCGCATTGAGATCCTCTTCGTCGAGGTACCCGCCGGCATAGACATGGCTGGGATAGTCGGCATGAACAGAACCGACGCCGAAGATGGCAATGCTCATCTTGGCCTGCAGCTCCAGGACCCGCTGCACGCTGCGCTCGTTCCACATGGCCGTCTTGGTGGCGGCGTGGTCGAAGAAGGCGGGGACGGGGAACTGCTCCACCCGTGCCCCGTAGGCGCTGCCGAACCTGCGCATGATGTCGCTTGCGTAGGTGATACCGGTGGTGTGCATGTTCCCGGCTCCATTGAGCTGCACGATCACGCTGTCGTGAGTGATCTTCCGGGTGAGGTGCCTGCTCACCGCGCTGAGGGTTGATCCCCAGGCAACACCGATGATCGCATTGGAGTCCACCAGGGGCCCGATGGTGCGGGCTGCCTGCATGGCAACCCGGTCCAGGGTCTCGGCTTCATTGAGCGTTCCCAGGATGGGGACCACGTGGACGTCCAGGTTGTACCGCCGCCGGATCATGCCCTCAAGTTCGGGCCCGGTGTCCAGGGGGTTGCGGATCTGGATCTGTACCAGGCCGGACTCCCGCGCCGAGGACAAAAGGCGGGAAACGGTGGACCGGGACGTGCGCAGTTCGCGTGCTATCGCGTCCATCGTGAGGTCCTGCAGGTAATACATTTGTGCAGCTCGGAGGGCATCTTGGTCCCGCGAAAGTGCCATCTCAGTTCCCTTCTGCACGTTTGTGCATAGTCCTTGACTCCATTTTCCATTTCTCCAAACAATAGAGCAGAACGGCGGGCGCTACCCAGCGGTGTCCGCATCACACAAAGCCCCAAGGGAGTCGTTTTGGGACCCAAGGATCCAACTGTCCAACCTTCTGTAACTGCAGCCCGGCCGCGGGCCGAGCGCCCGTCGGTCCACAGCCTGCGGCGCCGTCCGCACGCAAAGGTGCTGGTGGTGGGCGGCGGCATCAACGGAGTGGGAACGTTCCGCGATCTGGCACTGCAGGGCGTCGACGTCGCGCTGGTGGAGCGCGGCGATTACTGCCAGGGCGCAAGCGGCGCATCATCGCACATGATCCACGGCGGTATCCGCTACCTCGAAAACGGCGAGTTCCGCCTGGTCCGGGAATCCGTGGTGGAACGCAACCGCCTGCTGAAGATCGCCCCCCACTACGTCAAGCCGCTGCAGACAACCATCCCCATCTTCAGCACTTTCTCCGGCATCCTGTCCGCCCCGCTGCGCTTCCTCACCCACAAACAGCAGGGCAAGCCCAAGGAGCGCGGTGCGTTCCTCATCAAGGCAGGCCTCAGCCTTTACGATTCGTTTTCCCGGGACGGCGGCACCGTGCCGCGGCATCAGTTCCGCAGCCACAAGGCGGCCCTCCAGGAACTGCCCGCCCTCCGGCCGGACGTCAAATACACTGCCACCTACTTCGACGCCTCCGTGCACAACCCTGAACGGCTGACCCTCGACGTCCTGCAGGACGGCGAAAAAGCAGGCAGGGCAGCGAACGCCCAGGCCACCACCAGCACGCAGGGCGATACAGCCCGTGCCAGCAACTACCTCTCCCTGCAGTCGATGTCTCCCGCCCCCAACCCGGGGACCGGCCGGGGGAGCACCGTGCGGCTCCGCGATGAACTCACGGGGGAAGAGTTCGATTTCACCGCGGACATCATCGTGAACACCACCGGGGCGTGGGTGGACCTGACCAATGAGGCCATGGGCGCCGCTTCTGCCTTCATGGGCGGCACCAAGGGTTCCCATATCGTCCTGGACCACCCGGGGCTCCTCGAGGCCTGCCGTGGCCGGGAAATCTTCTTTGAGCACACCGATGGCCGGATTGTCCTCATCTACCCCATGGGTGACCGCGTGCTGGTGGGCACCACGGACGTCGACGCAGACATGTCGGAAGACGCCGTCTGCACCGACGAGGAAATCCAGTACTTCTTCGACCTCATCGGCCACGTCTTCCCGTCCATTGACGTCACGCCTGACGACATCGTGTACACGTTCTCCGGTGTGCGCCCCCTGCCGAGCCACGATGCCACCCAGCCGGGCTTCGTGTCCCGCGACTACCGCATTGAACGGCGCACCTCGGGAACAAACGGAACGGGCGCCGTCGTGCTGAGCCTGGTGGGAGGCAAGTGGACCACGTTCCGGGCCCTCGCCGAACACCTGACCAACGACGTCCTCAGCGAGCTCGGCGTGCAGCGCAGGCTTTCGACGGCGCAGCTCCCCATCGGCGGCGGCGCCGGGTTCCCGGCCGACGAGGCGGGCGTCCAGAAGTGGATCAAGGCGCACATGGCCGCCGGCCGCGACGCTGACCGCACCGCCGGGCTGCTGACCCGGTACGGGACCCGGGCTGAGGCCGTGATCGAATACCTCGACGCCGAACCGGACCAGGCACTGCGGTCCACCCGCGAGCTCAGCGTCCGGGAGCTGGAATTCATGGCGGCGAACGAGCAGGTGGGGCACCTGGTGGATGTCCTCATCCGCCGTACCTCACTGGCCTTCCGCGGGCTGGTCACCGGAGAACTCCTCAACGAAGTGGCGGAGGTGCTGTCTGTACCGCTCAAGTGGGACGCCGCAGCCCGCGCCGCTGAGATCAAGCACGCACAGGACGTGCTGCAGCGTTTCCACCGGGTGGAAACGCACAGCCTGGTCTCCTGAGGCCGGGCAGCCGGCCGGGGTGCACCAGCGCCCCGGCCCAACGGTCCTTCACCCGCGGAGGACCGACAACTAAACAAAGAAGGAGTCAAAGATGTCTCTAGGAATAGTCTTCCTCTCCGAAGTCTTTGGCACGGGCATGCTGACCCTGTTGGGTTGCGGCGTCGTTGCCAACGTGGCTTTGCGGGGGACCAAAGGCAACAACGGCGGGTTCCTGATGGTCACATGGGGGTGGGGAATCGCTGTCTTCTGTGGCGTCTTCGTCGCGGCCAAGTCCGGTGCCCACCTGAATCCCGCCGTAACGCTGGGCCTGCTGCTCAACGGCAAGCCCGAATTCGCCCCGGGGGTCGCCGTCGACGTCGCCTCCACCTTGACCTACTTCGGTGGCGAGATGCTGGGCGCGTTCCTCGGCGCGGTGGTCTGCTGGCTTGCCTACAAGCAGCATTTTGATGACGAGCCCGAGCCTGCAGGCAAGCTGGGTACCTTTTCCACCGGCCCTGCCATCCGTTCCACGCCCTGGAACCTGATCACCGAGATCATCGGTACTTTCGTCCTGGTCTTCGTGATCCTGACCCTCGGTGGCACCCCCTCGGGACTTGGTCCGCTCGCCGTGGCGCTGCTCGTGGTGGGCATCGGTGTTTCCCTGGGCGGCCCCACCGGCTACGCCATCAACCCGGCCCGTGACCTGGGACCCCGCATTGCCCACGCAGTCCTTCCCATCAAGGGCAAGGGCTCCAGTGACTGGAGCTATTCCTGGATCCCGGTGGTTGGCCCGCTCGTCGGCGGCGCCCTGGCCGGGATTGTTGCAAGGATCGTTCCGATCATCATCACCGCTGCCGCCTAAGCCTCCACCAACCAGTTTGAACAACAAGACAAGGACGTCATTATGAACCAGTACGTAATCGCCATCGACCAGGGCACCACCAGCACCCGCGCCATCATCTTCGACCACAGCGGGGCCATTGTGTCCTCCGGCCAGATGGAACACGAGCAGATCTTCCCGCAGGCCGGGTGGGTGGAGCACGACGCCTCGGAGATCTGGAACAACACCCGCGAGGTCATCGCTTCAGCACTCTCAAAGGCGAACCTGACGCGGCACGATATCGCCGCCGTCGGCATTACCAACCAGCGCGAAACCGCCGTGGTGTGGGACAAGACCACCGGCAAGCCCGTGTACAACGCCATCATGTGGCAGGACACCCGCACCCAGGACATCGTGGACCAGCTGGCCAAGGACGGCGGAGCGGAGCGCTTCAAACAGAAGGTTGGCCTGCCGCTGGCCACCTATTTCTCCGGCACCAAGATCAAGTGGATCCTGGACAACGTGGACGGTGCCAAGGAAAAGGCAGAGGCCGGGGACCTGGTCTTTGGTAACACCGACGCCTGGGTGCTCTGGAACCTGACCGGCGGCGTCGACGGCGGTGTCCACGTCACCGACGTCACCAACGCCTCCCGCACCCTGTTCATGGACCTTGAGACGCTGCAGTGGGACGACGAGATCCTGGGTATCTTTGGCGTTCCGCGCAGCATGATGCCGGAGATCAAGTCCTCCTCGGAGGTGTACGGCACGGTCCACAGTTCCCAGCTGCTCCGCGAGACACCGGTGGCGGGCATCCTGGGCGACCAGCAGGCCGCAACCTTCGGCCAGGCCGCCTTCGACGCCGGCGAAGCGAAAAACACCTACGGCACGGGCTGCTTCCTGATCTTCAACACGGGCGAGGAAATCGTCCACTCGAAGAACGGGCTCCTGACCACCGTGGGCTACAAACTGGGCGACGCCAAACCGCATTACGCCCTGGAAGGATCCATCGCGGTTACAGGCTCCCTGGTGCAGTGGCTGCGGGACAACCTGGGCATGATCAGCAGCGCTCCGGAAGTGGAAACCCTTGCCGCCTCGGTGAAGGACAACGGCGGCGTGTACATCGTCCCGGCGTTCTCCGGTCTGTTCGCCCCGTACTGGCGCTCGGATGCCCGTGGTGCGATCGTGGGCCTGACACGGTTCGTCAACAAGAACCACATCGCCCGCGCCGCGCTGGAAGCCACCGCGTTCCAGACCCGCGAGGTGCTGGACGCGGTCAACGCGGACTCCGGCGTGCCGTTGAGCGAGTTGAAGGTCGACGGCGGCATGGTCGCCAACGACGCGCTCATGCAGTTCCAGGCGGACATCCTGGGCGTCCCGGTGATCCGTCCCAAGGTCATCGAGACCACGGCGCTCGGTGCTGCCTACGCAGCAGGCCTGGCCGTTGGGTTCTGGAAGGACCTGGGCGAGTGCTCGGCCAACTGGTCTGAAGACAAGCGCTGGGAACCGCAGATGGAGAAGGCGGAGCAGGAACGCCAGATGCGGCTTTGGAAGAAGGCGGTCACCAAGTCCATGGAATGGGTGGACGAGGACGTCAGGTAACGTTCGTCAAACCTTTCGGGGCCGCCCTGCCTTTTCCAGGCAGGGCGGCCCCTGCCATGTGCGGCGGATCTTCCAGGGCGGCAGTGCGCGGGACGTCATGGCACAGGGCGCGGGGGCAAATCCTCGATGGCCGGCCCCTGGACGACTTTGCCGTACACGTCGAACCGGGAACCGTGGCAGGGGCAGTCCCATGTGCGGTCTCCCCGGTTGAAACCGACAGTGCAGCCGAGATGGGTGCAGATCGCGGACACTGCGTGGATCTGTCCCGCTGTATCCCGGTAGCACGCCGTGCTGGTCCCGTCCGTTTCAACCACCGTGCCGTCATCCAGGCCCAGGTCCGGTGTGCCCCGTGCGGTACCTTCCCGGGAAACGGTGTCCCCGGTCGCCGGTGCTCCTGCCGCTTCCGGCACCGCTGCCGGCATTGTGGCCGGCGACGACGCGCGGTTGCTGTCAAACAGTGCCGCCCACTCATTGGGCGTGCCGTTGAGGAGGTCCACCAGCATCAGGGCTGCGGCCGTACCGTTTGTCAGGCCCCACTTGCGCAGGCCGGTGATGACGAAGGCGTGCCGGCTGTCCGGGTTCAGCGGCCCGGCGTAGGGCAGTCCGTCGCGCGGCAAGCCGTCCTGGGTGGACCAGCGGTAGGCCACGCTGCCGGCCCCGAACTGGCCGCGGGCATAACGCGCCAGGCCCGCATAGCGCAGTGCCGGATCCACCTGCTCGGCGGCGGGGTGGCCCTGGCCGCCCACCAGCAGGAACGTCACCCCGTTCAGCCGAACCGTCAGCAGCGAATGCATCGGCTCATCGGCGCTGATGAAGGTCGCGTCCAGGGGAGGGGCATCAACCGGCGCGGCGACAATATACGAGCGGTGCGGCAGGCACAGTGCTTGAAACCGTCCGTGGTCGCCGAAGGGAATGTTCGTGGCCACGATCGCGTCCCCGGCCAGCACTGTCCCGTTGGCGGCGACCACGGTGACGGGGGTGCCCTCGCGCAACTCCAGGGCGCGCGTCCGCTCGAAGACGAAGCTGCCGCCTCCGTCCACTTTCCCAGCTACGCCCTGGAGGTACTGGACGGCATGAATCTGCGCCTGGCCGTCAAACCGGACGGCGCCGGCCACGGGAAAGGGCAGCGGTACATCCGCCGTGAAGGTCGAGGGCAGGCCGAGGCCGGCCGCGAGCGCGGCTTCTGCCCGCACCTGCGGCAGCATGTCAGGCCCTGCGGTAAACGTGTAATTGGCAACCCGGCGGAAACCACAGGAGATGCCCTCCGCCGCCACCACGCCGCCGATGTATTCCAGGGCGGCCTGGTTCGCCAGCCCATAGGTTCGGGCGGCGGACGCGCCGTGATTGCGTTGGAGCTCCGTGTACGCGAGGCGATGCAGGGAAGTTACCTTGCCCGTGGTGTGCCCGGTGACGCCGGTGCCGATCCGGCCGGCTTCAAGGACCGCCACCGAGCGGCCCGAACGCTTCAGGGCCAGCGCTGCCGTCAACCCGGCCACGCCCCCGCCGATGATTGCCACGTCCACTTCCACGGTGCCGTGCAATTCCGGGAAGTCGGTGGTGCCGGCGGTGGCCAGCCACAGGGAGAGGGGCTGCCCTTCAGGAGGGCCGGCGGTGGTTGCCTCTGACATCGTGTGCCGCCTCCCAACGTTGTGGGATGATCATGCGCGCTTGCCCCGGGCAATGCAACGGGCCGTAAGGCCCGGCTGAGGCAGGCAACGTGCCGGTGCGCTAAAGTAGATCCATGCGTGCGATCCTTCTGCTTAGTTAGCCGCCGGCTCCGATTATCGGACAGCTGAGCGGCAGCCCCTCCATGGAGAGGGGCTTTTGTGTGTCCGGGGCATGGCGCCGGGCCGGCAGCAGGAGGATCAGGCCGTTATGGCAGCACAGATGCCGTAACAGAACAGAAGAGGGCAGCAGTGGGCGTTCAGCCGGAGACAGAGACCGGAACAGCAACAACAGTATCGGCGGAGCCTGAAGAGGGCACCTACAGTTTCACCGCCATGGAGGCCAAATGGCCCCAGGTGTGGGAAGACCTCAAGGTTTTCACCCCGGTGGACGACGGGTCGCGGGAGCGCCGCTACGTGCTTGACATGTTCCCGTACCCGTCCGGCGACCTGCACATGGGCCACGCCGAGGCGTTCGCCATGGGCGACGTGGTGGCGCGCTACCTGCGGCAAAAGGGCTACGACGTCCTGCACCCCATCGGGTGGGACTCCTTCGGCCTGCCCGCGGAGAACGCCGCCATCAAGCGCAACGCCCACCCCAGCGAGTGGACGTACGCCAACATCGACACCCAGGCAGCCTCCTTCAAGAGGTACGCCATCTCCGCCGACTGGTCGCGCCGGCTGCACACCTCCGATCCCGGGTACTACCGCTGGACGCAGTGGCTGTTCAAGCGCTTCTACGAGCGCGGCCTTGCCTACCGCAAGAATTCCCCGGTCAACTGGTGCCCCAAGGACCAGACCGTCCTGGCCAACGAGCAGGTTGTCAACGGCGCCTGCGAGCGCTGCGGCACCACCGTGACCAAGAAGTCCCTGAACCAGTGGTACTTCAAGATCACCGACTACGCGGACCGCCTGCTGGATGACATGGACGAGCTCCGCGGCCACTGGCCCGAACGCGTCCTGGCCATGCAGAAGAACTGGATCGGCCGGTCCGAGGGTGCGCACGTGAACTTCGTGATCGAAGCCGACGGCGGCAGGCCCGCCAAGGACGTCACGGTCTTTACCACCCGCCCGGACACCCTGTACGGGGCAACCTTCTTCGTGGTGGCCGCCGACGCGCCGCTCGCCGTCGAACTTGTCACGGACGAGCACGCTGCTGCCCTGGACGACTACCGCGAACGGGTCAAGGTGCTCTCCGAGATCGAACGCCAGTCCACAGAGCGCGAGAAGACCGGCGTCTTCACCGGCCGCTACGCCATCAACCCGCTGAACGGGGAGAAGCTGCCCGTATGGGCCGCCGACTACGTCCTGGCGGATTACGGCACGGGCGCCATCATGGCCGTCCCTGCCCACGACCAGCGCGACCTCGACTTCGCCAAGACCTTCGACCTGCCGGTCCGCGCGGTCCTGGACACCGGCGAGGAGGACCCCGCCGTGTCCGGCACCGCAACGGCGGGGGAAGGCACCCTGATCAACTCGGGCGAGCTGGACGGCCTGCCCAAGGCTGACGCCATCCCGGCCGCCATTGCCATGCTGGAACGGCAGGGTACTGGCGAGAAGTTCGTGAACTTCCGGCTCCGCGACTGGCTGCTGAGCCGCCAGCGCTTCTGGGGTACGCCCATCCCCATCATCCACTGCCCGTCCTGCGGTGAAGTCCCCGTACCGGATGAACAGCTGCCGGTAACCCTGCCCTCGGACCTCCGCGGTGAGGACCTGGCACCCAAGGGCACCTCGCCGCTCGCCGCGGCGGAGGAATGGGTCAACGTGGAATGCCCCACCTGCCACGGCCCCGCCAAGCGGGATACGGACACCATGGACACGTTCGTGGACTCGTCCTGGTACTTCCTGCGTTTCGTCTCGCCGCACTACACCGAAGGCCCCTTCGATCCGCAGAAGATCAATGACTGGATGCCCGTGGGCCAGTATGTGGGCGGCGTGGAGCACGCCATCCTCCACCTGCTGTACGCCCGCTTCTTCACCAAGGTCATCCACGACCTCGGCATGATCGATGCCGACGAACCCTTCAGTGCCCTCCTCAACCAAGGCCAGGTGCTCAACGGCGGAAAGGCAATGAGCAAGTCGCTGGGCAACGGCGTGGACCTCGGCGAACAGCTCGACAAGTACGGCGTGGACGCTGTCCGGCTCACCATGGTGTTCGCCTCCCCGCCCGAGGACGACGTCGACTGGGCGGACGTGTCGCCGTCCGGTTCGGCCAAGTTCCTGGCCCGCGCGTGGCGCCTCGCCCAGGACGTCACCAGCGAACCCGGTGTGGACGCCGCAACCGGAGACCGCGGGCTGCGTTCGGTAACGCACCGCACCATCGCCGACGCCGCCGAACTGCTGGATGCCAACAAGTTCAACGTGGTGGTGGCCAAGCTCATGGAGCTGGTCAACGCCACGCGCAAGGTCATCGACGCGGGTGCGGGCGCAGCCGATCCTGCCGTCCGCGAAGCCGCCGAAGCGGTTGCCGTGATCCTCAGCCTGTTCGCGCCGTACACCGCAGAGGACATGTGGAACCTGCTGGGGCACCCTGCATCGGTGGCCAACGCAGGCTGGCCGGCCCACGACCCCGCCCTCCTGGTCCAGGACACGGTCACCGCCGTCGTCCAGGTGCAGGGCAAGGTCCGCGACCGGCTGGAGGTGTCCCCGGACGTCTCCGAGGGCCAGCTGCGCGAGCTGGCCCTCGCATCGGAGAACGTCCAGCGTGCCATGGACGGCCGGGGCATCCGCACAGTGATCGTCCGTGCGCCTAAGCTGGTCAACATCGTTCCGGCATAGTTGCTGCACCCGCAGTGATGCACCGGCCGCCGGAGACTTTCCGGCGGCCGGTGCTGTTCGAGCCGGACACCGTCGCCAGGAGGCACCTTGCCCGACAGTAACGCCGCAGCCTGGCCGTGGGTCCGTGCACGGCTGTCGGGCCTCCGTCCTGCTGCCCGGCCCGGGACCAGGCGCCCGGGCGGGAGCGCCGTGGTGCGCACCGCCGTCGTCACGGACTCAGCGGCCGCCCTGCCGGCGGATTATGTCAGCGCACTGCCGCGGGACGGCATCCTTACAGTGACTCCGATGCCGGTCATGGTCGGCGCGGAAATCTACGGCGAGGGCGAAGACGACATTCTGGAAACCATTGCCGTGGCCCTGGCCGCCGGGTCACCGGTGAAAACGTCCAGGCCGTCCCCCGGGCAGTTCGAGCAGGCCTTCCGTGCCGCGGAACTGCGGGGGTTTGAGGGAATTGTTTCGGTGCACATCTCAGGCGAACTCTCGGGCACGGCGGACGCTGCACGGCTGGCTGCAGCCAAGGTGGGGATTCCGGTGGACGTGGTTGACACCGGGACCGTCGGCATGGCGCAGGGCATGGCAGTGCAGGCGGCGGTGGCGGTGGCGGCGGTCGGCGGTGACCGGACTGAAGTGGCCGCTGCGGCAGCGGCCCAGGCTGGACGTACCAAGGTCTTTTTCTATGTGCCCAGCCTGGAGCAGCTGCGCCGCGGCGGACGGATCGGGGCTGCGGCGTCGCTCCTGGGGACCATGCTCGCCATCAAGCCAATCCTGGCGGTCGACGGCGGCAGGATAGTCCCGCTGGAAAAGGTGCGTTCGGCGGCGCGGGCGGTGGCGCGGCTTGAGGAAATCGTTGTGGCCGCGGCTGCGCCGCATCCAGGGGACTCCGTGGTCCTGGCCGTCCACCACTTCGGCAATCCTGAGGAAGCGGAGAGCCTGGCGGTGCGGCTGGAGGCGGCCCTTCCAGAGTGCCCTCCAGCCCAGATCAGTTCGCTTCCT
Organism: Arthrobacter sp. SAFR-044; assembly: GCF_059414985.1. NCBI lineage: Bacteria > Bacillati > Actinomycetota > Actinomycetes > Micrococcales > Micrococcaceae > Arthrobacter > Arthrobacter sp. SAFR-044. Next base: position 258,786 of record NZ_JBPFDN010000004.1, read on the forward strand.
GCCGTCCTGGCAGCCCATGCGGGGCTCGGCGTGCTGGCCGTCATTGTTGGCAGGACCGCCGCCGCGCCGGAAAGTTCCCACCTGCCAGGGTAGGGCGCATGTCCGTGGGCGCTCCGCTCAAGCCCTCAAGCCAGGCTTTGGAAACCCCACCTCGTCCGCAAGGTCCTTGGCCTCTGGTGGGAATCTACGGGAATCCGTAGTGTCTTCGCGTCAGTCCCGTTCCGCTTCGGGACAGCAGCCAGGGGACCGGAGGAAAACATGCGTGCTCCCGAAATTCGCGCTTTTTGGACAGTCCTCGCCCTCCCGGCCGTACTGGCTTTCGTCCTGGCTGGATGCTCACAGGGAGGCGGCCCCTCATCGCCAACCCAGCCCCAGGCAACCGGATCCGGGAGCCCTGCCTGTGACCTGATTACGCCCACGATCGCCGCCAAGGTGGACCCCGGGCTGGTCCAAATGGGGCAAAGTGGCAAACCTGCGGGCAGTCCGGCCTATCTGTGCAGCTACATGAGCAAGTACGACAAGGTACTTGCGCTGTCGGTATCGCTGACGTCGCCCGCATCGGCCGCCCAAATCGCCGAAACGAAAAAGGCCGCCGACTGCTCAGCGGTGGATGGCATCGGGGACTTCGCCTGCATGCAGTGGACGGGGTGGTTCCGCGGCGAGCCCGGTGGGGCGTCGGCAAATACGGTGCTCAAGGCCGTCAGGGGCAACGAGTCCCTCGACCTGCGCATCGTGGCCATGCCGCCTCTCGCAGCAGGAACTCCGGTACCGGACGGCAACGCTTCCGCGCACGCACTGGCCCAGGCAGCCGTCGACGGCGGGTGGGGCAACGGCAGTGAACTTCGTGTTCCGCATGCGCCGCCTGTGGGACCGCAGGCTTCCACGAACAGCCCCGTATGCGCCCTGGTCAGCACCGACGCTCTCAAGCAGGCCTTCGGTGCCACCACCCAGGCGCAGGTTCTCCCGGGTGAGGGCAGCTGCCGGTACCGCTTTGGCGCCTTGGGCACACCGGGTCCGGACTCGCTCGTGTTCGCCATCGAACTGCACCAGGGAGGTGCGGCCGCGCTCTCGGGACCGTTGCCGCCGGATGGCCAAAACATCCAGGGCGTTGGCGACAAAGCGATTCTCGTTACCCGTTCGGAACCGGGCGGACCGAAGTCGCTCAGGCCGGAGAGCGATGTTCCGGTCACGATCATGTCCCTCATGGTCGCCCGCGGGCAGAACATGGCAATCTTCACCGCGCAGATCCTGATTTCACCGGACGGGCCCACTGATGAGCAGACCAGGGACCAGCTGATTACCCTCGTCAAGGGGATCGACTTCTGAGCCAGCCCGTGCCCGCCGCGCCGATATACGGCAGGTGATAACAGACAGGAGGAAATCCGGATGCATCGGCAGACCAGGAGTTCTGTGCAAAACCCCACGTGCGCCGGTCAGTTCGGAAAAACCGTCATGCTGGGCGCAGGACTGCTGATCCTCACCGCATGCGGGTCCGGGCAACCAGCTGACACGGCTTCGCCGACCGGCAGCAGTACTAACCCGACAGACTCATCCAGCACGACCCCCTTGGCAGAGCCCACCACGGCGTCGCCCAAGGTCTTCACGGACCAGGAACTCATGGCCATCAGCAGCAAAGTCCTGGAGCCACACGGCGGAAGAGCCGAGGACACGGCCATGGCACGCAAGTCGTACGCGTTGATGACCCAGCCGCCAGTCCCTCCGGGATCATCCATCCTCGGTCCCACCGAGCCGGCTGAATGCAACGTTTTCCACAGATCGTGGCAGCACGAGGCGCAGCTGGACTTCACCATGGGCTTTGCCCTGGGGGAGGTATTCAACCTTGGCGGGCAGGGAGCCGGCATGATTCTCTTCGATGTGCGAAGCGCTCCCCGGGAAACCCTCGCCAAAGCCGACTTTGACTACAGCCAGCAGCTGATGGAGCACTGCGCCACGTTCGACCAAACGGTGTCCGGAGCCACGGGCCCCCAGAAGTTCACCGTTCAACTTCTTCCGGGTCCGGACGTCGGGGAGAAGGCCTACGTGACGAAGCAATCCATCAACGGGAACATCACTGGCGTCGGGCTCCGCGTCCTTGCCGGAACGGTGTCACTCGACATGGGATCCAATACCAGGATGGCGGTAAGCGAGGAAGAGGCTCTTGGGGTGATGTCGCAGATCGCGCAGGAGTTTATCGAAGAGACGGGGAAGCAGTAGCCGCCGCTGCGGGTCCCATCCAGTGCGCCCAACTTTCCACATAGCCCCCTTGGCCTGTGCCGTCGACTGGCTGCGGTTCCTAGGGTGGAGCTATGTCACGCCGGGATGCTGGAGCAGCACGTCAGCAGGCCCGTCATGCGAGGGACCGGCTGCAGGCGACGCTGGGGGAGGCGCCCCCCGGGCTCCTGGGGGACGGACCCGGTGGCGGTTTTGAGTACCGCGGCCCCGGCGAAACAGGTGGGACCAAAACAGGCGGGTCGGAAACCGGCAGCCCGGGGAGCGGGTCCGGCGGTGTGCCGTCGCTCCGGTGGCGGGTGGGACTGCGGGTTGCCCTGCTGCTGGGTGCCCTGGCAGTGGCTGCGGGAGCCTGCTTCTGGTGGCAGGCAGGGGCGGGATCCCCGGAGGTCCTGCCCCTAAGCGGTGCCAGTGCCGGCGGGAAGACTGCGGGAGCCCGCGGAACCGCTGCTGACAGCACTCCGCCCGCGGATACGGAATCCGGCGACGTAGATGGCGGAGAAACAGGCGGCGGGGATCCGGGCAGCGGCCCGGGACAGCCAACTCCCGGCGGGCTTGTGGTGGTGCACGTCGCAGGAGCCGTAGCCACGCCCGGTGTCATCAGGCTCCAACAAGGCAGCCGCGTGGATGACGCCATTGCTGCCGCTGGCGGTCCGGTCCCGGACGCTGACGTGAACCGGCTCAACCTGGCCCTGGTGGTGGAGGACGGGCAGAAGATCTATGTTCCGCAGCGCGGGGAGCCGGTGCCTTCCGCAGCCGATTCCTTCGAGTCCGGTGGAACCGACCCGGGCGGCACAGGAGCCGTAGATGCCGGGTCGAGTGGCAGTGGGTCCAACCGCACGGGCCAGCCAGGAGCGGCAGCCGGCAAGAAGATTAATCTCAATACCGCTGATGCTGCCGAGCTGGACATGCTGCCGAAGGTCGGGCCGGTGCTCGCGCAGCGGATTGTTGACTGGCGCAAGGACCATGGTCCTTTCACGAGCGTTGAAGAACTGGACGCGGTGGATGGCGTCGGGCCGAAGATGCTTGAAGCCCTGCTGCCGTTGGTGACGGTCTAAGGCGTCCCGGTGGCAGCAAAGAAGGGCAGGACAGGCAGGGCTACAGACCAGCGAAGGCAGGGGGACGCCAGCAGGCCGGAGGGAGCCAGGAGTCCCTGGAGCCGGTTCGTCGAATCCGCAGTTCAGGGCACCTACCCAGGCAGGGCGGCCACGGCTTCCCCAGGGACAGAGCATCCTTCGACAGCGCTGGTCCAGGGCGTGGAACACGTTCGCAAGCGGATGGCCGATAGCGGCAAGGGCCAGGAGGCAAGTGACGCCCGCTCTGCAGGATCCCGGCGCCGCACCGACCTCCGGCTTGCCCTGCCCGCGGCACTGGTGTGGGCCGCCTCAGTGGCCGGACTCTGGCTCCCGCCCACGGAACTGGCCGCCCTGTGCTGTGCGCTGGCGGCACTCGGCGCCTTTTCCCTCGCCCGCGCTGCGAAGGCCGGACGGGCAGGAAAGGTTGGTGCCGCCGTCGGCCGCGCATCGGGGCCGGGGAGCCGCAGCGCCCGGGGCCGAAGCTTCCGGGCAGCATTGGGCGTCTCCCTGATGCTGGCCGCCGCGGCGGCGGCCCACTCCGCGGCAGCGTCAAGCCAACGGTTCGACGGGCCCCTGGCCGAGGCCATTGCGGCTGGCAAGTCAGCCGTCGCCGTCGTTGAGGTAGCCGCAAACCCGCGCGTACTGGGAGGCCCTGGAGGGGCGGCGGAACGCTGGTCGGTGCCGGTGTGGACGAGGGAGGTGACCACGGGCGGCGTCCTGGTGCGCACCCGCGCACGGCTCGTCGTGATGGGCGGGCAGGGGTGGGGCGCCGTGGTGCCAGGGCAAACGTTGCGCGCCGCGGGGAAGCTGCGGCCGGCAGACCTTGGCGGGCAGGAGGCGGGATACCTGGCTGCTTCCACGGCTCCCGGCAAGGCGGCGGACGGCTCACTGCTGGAGGGGCCGGCCAAGGATCTTCGGGGCCGTTTCGTTTCCGCCTCGGCTTTCCTGGCGCCCGATGCCCGCGGGCTTCTGCCAGGGATGGTCACCGGTGACACCAGTGCCCTGGACGAGGGACTGAACAACGCGATGAAGGCCGTTGGTATGACGCACCTTACGGCGGTCAGCGGGGCAAACTGCAGCCTGGTACTGGGAGCGCTGTTGCTGCTGTCCCGGCGGTTCCGGCTGCCGCGCGCCCCCGCCGCAGCCGCGGCCCTCGGCGGCCTGGCGCTGTTCGTGGTCCTGGTGGGACCTGATGCCAGCGTCCTGCGGGCGGCGCTGATGGGAGCAATCGGGGTCGCCGCCCTGGCCGGTGGACGCCCTGGCCGTGGGCTGAGCTTCCTGTGCCTGGCCGTCCTGGGGCTGCTGCTGGTGGATCCGGCCCTGGGTACGAGCTTCGGCTTCCTGCTTTCCGTCCTGGCCACACTGGGGATCATCCTCCTGGGACGGAGAATCGTCGGTTGGATACCTGTGGCAGTCCCGCGATGGCTGGCTGCCGCGATAGCGGTTCCGTTGTCCGCCCAGCTGCTGTGCGGGCCGGTCATCGTGCTCCTGCAGCCCCAGTTTGCGACCTATTCGCTGGTGGCTAACGTCGTCGCTTCGCCTTTGGTGGCTCCCGTGACCCTGTTGGGAACAGCAGCCGTGCCCCTGGTGGTGGTGCTGCCGTGGGCTGCCACGGCGTTGATAGCCGTTGCGGGAACCTTCAGCACCGGCGTCGCCGCCACGGCCAGGATCGCAGCCCAGCTGCCGGGCTCGTCGCTTCCCTGGCCGGAAGGGGCGCCCGGGATGCTGTCGATGGTGCTGCTGTCGGTCCTGTCGCTTAGCGTTGTTTGGGCAGCGGCAAGGCCCGTCCGGCTCCTTCACCATGTCCGGAAATCGCACACCCGAACCGTGGCGGCCCTGGAGCTGCTGGAGCTCCGGCTGCAACGCTTGGGCGGCATCCGCAGCTTGGACCGCGGGCGCAGACGTGGCAGGCTGGGATACTGCAAGAAAACCTCCGGAAGGAACTGTCGATGGCCGCTGCGCAAAAGCGAGCACCCCGCTCCCCGGCGTCCAACACAGCCTCCTGGCGGGACGTCACCCCGGCCCGGATCGTCCTGGTGGGCGGTCCGGAAGAATACCTGGGCATCAGGGCAATGGACAGAATCCGGTCCCAGGTCAGGGCGGCCGCGCCGGACGTGGAAGTGAGCCGCATCAACGCGGCCGCCTATGAGGCAGGCACCCTGACCATGCAGGTGAGCCCGTCACTGTTCGGCGAAAGCAAGCTCATCGAGGTCGAAGCCGTCGAAGGCATGAATGACGCCTTCCTTGCCGATGCCCTCGGTTACCTGCAGCACCCGGAGGAGGACGCCGTCGTCGTGCTTCGCCACGCAGGCGGAGCCCGCGGCAAAAAGCTGCTCGATGCCATCAGGAAAGATGGCTGGCCCGTCGTCGAGTGCCAGCCCTTGAAGAAGGATGCGGACAAGGTCCAATTCGTTTCCGCGGAGTTCAAGGCAGCCGGACGACGCATCAACCAGGACGCCGTGCAGGCCCTGGTGAACGCCGTGGGAGCGGATCTGTCAGAACTTGCTGCCGCCTGCGCCCAGTTGATCGCCGATGCGGGAAGCACCGTCACCACTGACACCGTGGACAAGTATTACGGCGGCCGGGTCGAAGCGACCGCCTTCAAGGTGGCCGACGCTGCCATGGCTGGAAACGCACCCGTTGCCCTGTCGACGCTGCGCCACGCCCTTGCCACCGGCGCTGACCCCGTACCGCTGGTCGCTGCACTCGCATCCAAGCTGCGGACGGTGGCACGGGTGGCAGGTGCCTCCGGATCGTCCGCGCAGATCGCGGCGGAATTGGGCATGCAGCCCTGGCTGGTGGAACAGGCGCAGCGCGACGTCCGGCGCTGGACCCCGGAAGGCCTGGTGCGGTCCATCCAAGCCACGGCAGAAGCTGACGCGCAGGTCAAGGGCTTGTCCCGGGACCCCGTCTACGCGGTGGAGCATGCCGTCACCGTGATTGCCATGTCCGTCCAGGGCAGGTAGCCCACAGCGCGTCCACGGGACCTGTAAGCTCCCCGCACTCCATTCCGGCATGTGCCGGGGATGTTCGACGGCGTGCTGCCGCGGCTCCTGGAGCGGCGGTCCTAAAGGCGCCCGGACCTGAAGGCGCCCCGGCCTAAAAGCGTGTGGCCGGCACCCGAGGGTACCGGCCACACCATCAGTTCGTGGGAACTGGAAACCTTAGAGTGCGTTGACCTTCTTGGAGATCGCCGACTTACGGTTCGCTGCGTTGTTCTTGTGCAGAACACCCTTGCTGACAGCCTTGTCCAGCTTACGGCTGGCAGAAACGAGCGCAGTAGTAGCAGCTTCCTTGTCAGCGGACTCAACAGCGGTGTTGACGGCGCGGATGGCCGTCTTCAGCTCGGACTTGACTGCGTTGTTGCGCAGGCGGGCCTTCTCGTTGGTCAGGATGCGCTTCTTCTGGGACTTGATATTCGCCACGTGTGAACTCTCTTTGTAATGCGGAAATGGTCTAGAGGGCTTTCAGGCTGGCCTTGACTGAGCGGCGTGGGGATACCTATGGCGGCCAGCCATCAGTGACCGTCGACCTGCACGGACACACAGCAATAAAGATTAGCAGGTCAGCGGCCGCCCTGGCCATTTCAGGTGGTCAGGTCCAGCCGTGTCGCCGCCGCAGTCCGGCTGCCACCTTTTCAAACCGCACCCTGTCCAGGACCGCGCCTTCGCGCCGGATCGCGTCCGGGCGGATCTGGAGGATACGGTCCAGCCGCACCTCACTGTCCCTGCCCTGTTTGTCCCACCCCCCGGAGCCAGGGTCCACGTAGTCCGGGGACGACGTCCCGGCAGGAACCCGGTCCCTGCTCGTCAGCATCAGTCCCAGGAGGAACGGGCCGTTATGCCCCACCAACAGCACCGGGCGGTCTTTTCCCTTGCCGTGATCCTCCTCATAGGGCACCCAGGCCCACACCACTTCGCCCGGATCCGGGTCGCCATCGGGCTGAGGGGCGTAGCGGACAGAGCCGCGGCCGCGGTAATCCCCGGGATAGGCGGCGGATTCGGCGGGAGTACCTTCGCCGGGGGCGGGCCGCTTTCCGCCGCGGTGCTGGCCGGGGACCGGCTGTTGGGCCTTGGGCTGTGTCTGCAGCATGCGCAGGCCACGGCGGACAGCGTTTGCCAGGGAGCGGAGATCAATGGCCATCCCGACAGCTTATCGGCGGGGCTGCGCCGTTGAAACAGCGCGCAGAAGCCGGTCGGGATGCGGTGGCGGGGTCGCGGACGTGGGACACTGGACGTTAAAGACGTGCGGCTGGACCGCAGGCGCCCTTCGCGTGCCTGGCGGATGGCTGCAGAAAAGCCAACAGTAAGGACCCTGCGTGTCTCCCATGGCCCGCACCGCACCGGTGCCCGCCGCGACAGATCCGGCAATTATTCGGAACTTTTGCATCATCGCGCACATTGACCACGGCAAGTCCACCCTGGCTGACCGGATGCTGCAGTCCACCGGCGTGGTCCAGGCGCGCGACATGAAGGCCCAGTACCTGGACCGGATGGACATTGAGCGCGAACGCGGCATCACCATCAAGTCGCAGGCGGTCCGCATGCCGTGGGAGGTGGACGGTGTCAGTTACGCGCTGAACATGATCGACACCCCGGGCCACGTGGACTTCACCTATGAGGTGTCCAGGTCGCTGGCTGCCTGCGAGGGCGCAATCCTGCTGGTGGACGCAGCCCAGGGCATCGAGGCCCAAACGCTTGCCAACCTCTACCTGGCGATGGAAAACAACCTCACGATCATTCCGGTCCTGAACAAGATCGACCTGCCGGCGGCCCAGCCCGAGAAATATGCCGCCGAGCTGGCCAACCTGATCGGCGGCGATCCTGAGGATGTCCTGCGAGTGTCCGGCAAGACCGGCGTCGGCGTGGAAGCCCTCCTGGACAAGATCGTCCGCGACCTGCCTGCGCCGAAGGGCGACCCGGATGCGCCGGCCCGCGCCATGATCTTCGACTCGGTTTACGACACCTACCGCGGCGTGGTGACTTACGTCCGCGTGATGGACGGGATGCTGCACCCGCGTGAACGCATCCAGATGATGTCCACCAGGGCCTCCCACGAGCTCCTGGAAATCGGGGTCAGCTCCCCGGAGCCCACGCCCTCCAAGGGCCTGGGCGTCGGCGAAGTGGGCTACCTGATCACCGGCGTGAAGGATGTCCGGCAGTCCAAGGTGGGCGACACTGTCACCAACCTTGCCAAACCGGCCGCCCAGTCGCTCCCCGGCTACGCCGACGCCAAGCCCATGGTGTTCTCCGGCCTTTACCCGCTGGACGGCGCCGACTACCCTGTACTCCGGGACGCCCTCGAGAAGCTCATGCTCAATGACGCCGCGCTGGTGTACGAACCGGAGACCTCGGCTGCGCTGGGCTTCGGGTTCCGGGTGGGCTTCCTGGGTCTCCTGCACCTTGAGATCACCCGCGAACGCCTGGAGCGCGAATACAACCTGGACCTCATCTCCACCGCACCCAACGTGGAATACGAGGTGACCCTGGAGGACAAGAGGGTGGTCCGCGTGACCAACCCCAGCGAGTACCCCACCGGCAAAATCGCCGAGGTGCGCGAACCCATGGTCTCCGCCACCATCCTGGCCCCCAACGAGTTCGTGGGCGCCATCATGGAACTGTGCCAGTCACGCCGCGGCGTTATGAACGGGATGGACTACCTTTCCGAGGACCGGGTGGAAATCCGCTACCGCCTGCCGCTCGCGGAAATCGTCTTCGACTTCTTCGACATCCTGAAGTCAAAAACGCGCGGCTACGGCTCTCTTGACTGGAAAGCCGACGGCGAGCAGGTTGCCGACCTTGTGAAGGTCGACATCATGCTCCAGGGCGAACAGGTGGACGCCTTCAGCGCCATCACGCACCGGGACAAGGCGTACGCCTACGGTGTGATGATGACCGGCAAGCTCCGCGAACTCATCCCGCGGCAGCAGTTCGAGGTGCCCATCCAGGCGGCCATCGGTTCCAGGATCATCGCCCGCGAAAGCATCCGGGCCATCCGCAAGGACGTGCTGGCCAAGTGCTACGGCGGTGATATCTCGCGTAAGCGCAAGCTGCTGGAGAAGCAAAAAGAAGGCAAGAAGCGCATGAAGATGGTGGGAACCGTGGAGGTTCCGCAGGAGGCGTTCATCGCTGCCCTCACCACCGACGAATCAAAGGACAAGGCCAAGAAGAAGTGACCACCGCGCAGCAGGGGACCCGCTGATGCCCAGCGTCCTTCCCCTCGGCGACCCGGCGCCGTCGGACGGTCTGCTGCCTGCACAGGCGGCGGACGGTGCGGCGGCGCGGGCCTTTGGCCTGTACGTCCACATCCCGTTCTGCGCCGTCCGCTGCGGGTACTGCGACTTCAACACCTACACCGCCACGGAACTGGGCGGCGGCGCGTCACAGGATGCCTACGCCCAAACCGCGGTGTCGGAAGTGTCCTTGGCCGCCACCGCGATGACGCGCTCCGGGCTGCCGGAGCGGAAGCTCGGCACGGTCTTTTTCGGCGGCGGCACACCCACCCTGCTGCCGGCTGATGCCCTCGCCTTGATCCTTCGCGCTGCCATCGACCAGTGGGGCATCGAGGACGGCGCCGAGGTCACCACCGAAGCCAACCCTGATTCGGTCACACCTGAATCCCTCGCCGTCCTCAAGGAGGCGGGCTTCACCAGGGTCTCCTTCGGCATGCAGTCCGCCGTTCCGCACGTGCTCAAGGTCCTGGACCGCACCCACACACCCAGCAGGGTTCCGCAGGTGGTGCAGTGGGCGCGGGAGGCAGGACTGGATGTCAGCCTGGATCTGATTTACGGCACGCCGGGGGAGTCGCTGGCCGACTGGCGCCACTCCCTGGAGACTGCCCTCTCCTACCAGCCGGACCACATCAGCGCCTACGCCCTGATTGTCGAGGACGGCACCAAGCTGGCCGCGCAGATGCGCCGCGGCGAGGTTCCGGGAATCGACGACGACGACCACGCCGACAAGTACGAACTCGCCGACCAGCTGATCACCCAAGCCGGACTCGGCTGGTACGAGGTCAGCAACTGGGCGCGAAACCCGGAACACGCGTGCCGCCACAACCTGGCGTACTGGCGCGGCGACGACTGGTGGGGCATCGGCCCCGGCGCGCATTCGCACGTGGGCGGGGTGCGCTGGTGGAACGTGAAGCACCCGTCCGCGTATGCAAACCGCCTGTCCCAGGGACTGTCGCCTGCGGCGGGCAGGGAGACCCTGGATGCCGAAACCAGGAACCTGGAGCGGGTGATGCTGGAGGCGCGTCTTCGGTCAGGGCTTGATGTCGCCACACTCAGCCCTGGGGGCCGGCACCAGATCGCCGGCTTGATCGCGGACGGCCTGGTGGATCCTGCCGCTGCGTTCCGGGGGCGCCTGGTCCTGACGCTCAAGGGCAGGCTCCTGGCGGACGCAGTAGTCCGCCGCATCCTGCCCGACTGACTGGGTCCACGCCCGCAGGGTTCCCTGGCCGGGCTCGCGGGTCTAGGGCGCTGGTGGGTGGGCCCACGGCGGCGGGGGCCCCTGCCCGAGCTTGCGAGGGCTGGGAGCCGGCGGGGCCTACTTGATCCAGCGAAGGTTGTACTGGTAGCGGTGCGGCTGGCCCTTGTTGACATGGATCCCTGCCGCCACGGAGAAGCAGGTAAGCGCCACCCAGATCAACGTGGCGATCACCGCGAAGATGTTCCCCACGTAGGGGATGAACACCAGGATGTTGGCCAGCACGGCGGCGATGGTGGGCGGCAGGCTGAAGTTCAGTGCTTCTTTGGACTCCTGCGCGGTGAACGGGCCGCGGTCACGGAAGATCAGGTAGATCAGCAGCGAGGGGACGCAACCCAGGATCCCGCCGAAATGCGCGAGCGTGGCCCACTGGCGGTCCTCGCTGGCCGTGAGCGGCAGGGCATTGGCGGGGACGCCATGGTACTCGGAGCGGCCCTGGCCATCCCTGTGATCACGTGCGTTTTCTGCCACAGTCTGTTCCTTCGGAGGTGCAAGTGGTGCTGACATCATGTACGGGCGCGGTGCTCAGCGCCTTTGGGAAAAGGCGCTGCACTACCAAGAATACTGGCTTTCGGAGCGGTGCCGGGCCTTCAGGGCACGGTGAGGAAATCGATCACTTCCTCAACCCGCCCCAGCAGCGACGCTTCCAGGTCCGCGTACGTGCGCACGGCACCCAGCAGTTTTTGCCATCCCAGGCCGATGTCCTCCTTGGTGGCGTGGGGCCAGCCGAAGGCTTTCAGGATTCCGGTCTTCCAGTCCTGTCCGCGGGGCACGGCGTGCCACGCCTCGATGCCCAGGACAGTGGGCCGGATGGCCTGCCAGACGTCCACGTAGGGGTGTCCCACGATCAGGACGTTGCCGGCCGCGCCGGGGGAGGCCATGACGGCGGCGGCAATACGCGATTCCTTGGAGTCGGGAACGAGGTGGTCAACGAGGACACCAAGGCGCCGGCCCGGACCGGGTTTGAAGTCCGCAACTGCTGCGGCGAGGTCGTCAATGCCGTGCAGGGGTTCGACGACGATGCCTTCCACCCGCAGGTCGTCTCCCCAGACCTTTTCCACCAGTTCGGCGTCGTGCTTGCCTTCCACCCAGATGCGGCTTGCTTTCGCGACCTGGGCACGCTGGCCGGCGACCCGGACGGAGCCGGAGGCCGTCCTGCCGGCGGAAGGACCTGCAGCTGCCGGACGGGGCACCGGGGGCATCAGCCGGATGGGCCGCCCCTCGAGGAGGAAACCGAAGCCGAGCTTGAAGGATCGGGATTTCCCGCGGCGGTCCTCCAGCGCCACAACATGCATGCCGCCGGACTTCTCCACCCGCGTGACGGCGCCAACCCAGCCTGATTGGACATCCTCGAGCACCATGCCCCGTTCCACCGGCACCTCGGGCAACTCCGCCTTGGCCGGGGCGGATATCCCGCGGGGCCCCCAGTTTTGGTAATCCATGGATTCAATCCGCCTAGCGCTAGGTCCTGCGCACCGGAATTCCGCCCGGAGCGGTACCAATGCTAACAACGGGCCGAGGCATAATAGACTGTTAGCACTTAGGCATGTCGAGTGCTAACGCTGGTGACACGTGGCGGGGCATGCGCCCCGGAGCTTGGATGGAGGTGGAGAGTGACCGAGCCACGCAAACTGGAAGTGCTGCGGGCCATCGTGGAGGACTACGTCCACTCCCGCGAACCTGTCGGCTCGAAGGCGCTGGTCGAGCGGCACCATCTTGGCGTTTCCAGCGCAACCATCCGGAACGACATGGCGGCCCTGGAGGACGAGGGGCTGATCACGGCCCCGCACACCAGCGCAGGTCGAATTCCCACGGACAAGGGCTACCGTCTGTTTGTTGACCAGATCTCGGCGGTGAAGCCCCTGTCCGCGGCAGAACGCCGGGCCATCCAGACCCTGCTGGAAGGCGCAGACGACCTTGATGACGTCCTGGAACGCACCGTCCGGCTGCTGTCGCAGCTGACCAACCAGGTGGCCGTGGTCCAGTACCCGCACCTCAGCAAGGCGCTGGTGCGCCATATCGAGTTCGTGCTGCTGGCCCCCCGCAAGGTGCTCGTGGTGCTGATTGCCAACAGCGGCACGGTGGAGCAACGGGTCATCGACGTCGGGCAGGACCTGGGCGACGACGCGCTGGCTTCGCTCCGTACGCGTTTCCTTGCCGCGCTGGCCGGAACACCGCTGAGCCAGCTGGCCAAGGTGCTTCCCGCCGTCGTAGCCGGAACCGCACACGGCCAACGCCAGGCCGCGCACGCGCTGGCGTTGGGCCTGGAGGGCTTGGCACAAAATACCCGGGAGGACCGGATGGTCATGGCCGGAACGGCCAACCTGGCCAGGTCCAACGTGGACTTCCCCCTCAGCATCGGTCCCGTGCTGGAGGCGCTCGAGGAGCAGGTGGTGATGCTGCGGCTGCTGAGCGAAATGGCCCAGGACCACCGGGGAGTGGCTGTCAGTATCGGAAGGGAGAACCCTTATGACGGCCTTGCCGAAGCTTCCGTGGTGGCCACCGGCTACGGCCCGGACAGCGTCGCGAAGGTAGGGATCCTCGGCCCAACCAGGATGGACTACCCCACCACCATGGCCGCCGTCAGGGCTGTGGCCCGCTACCTTTCCAGGATCTTGGGGCCTTGACTCTTCGCCGCCGGAGCCTGTTCCGGCCCGGAGTACAGAGCGGGGCCGCCCAACTGAACGCAGTACAACAAGGAAGAGATACGAACTTTGAGCAGCCACTATGACGTCCTTGGAGTCTCACCCGAAGCTACGGGTGAAGAGATCAAAAAGGCCTACCGCAAACTGGCCCGAACCCTTCACCCGGACGTAAACCCCGGTGCGGACGCTTCAGAACGCTTCAAGGCAGTAACTCACGCCTACGAGGTCCTTTCCGACCCCCAAAAGCGGAGGATCTACGACACCACGGGCAACGAGAACGGCACGGACAACGGCTTCGGCGGTGCCGGTTACGCAGGCCAGGGCTTCGCGTTCCAGGACATTTTCGACACCTTCTTCGGCGCCGGCGGCACGTCCGGCCCGGCGTCCCGCGTCCGCCGCGGCCAGGACGCCCTGATCAGCGTCCGGATCGACCTTCGGGACGCGGTGTTCGGCGTGAACAAGAAGCTCGAAGTGGACACCGCCGTGGTTTGCCCCACCTGTGACGGATCCTGCTGCCGGCCCGGCACCCACCCTGAGCGCTGCGATATCTGCGGCGGCAGCGGGCAGGTCCAGCGGGCCGTGCGCTCCATCCTGGGCCAGGTCATGACGGCCGCTCCCTGCGGCACCTGCGAAGGCTTCGGCACGGTCATCAAGGACCCCTGCAACGAATGCAGCGGCCAGGGCCGGATCCGCAGCCGCCGGTCGCTGACCATCAAGGTTCCCGCTGGCGTGGCCACCGGTACCCGGATCCAGCTCTCCGGGCAGGGCGAAGCCGGACCCGCAGGCGGCCCGGCCGGCGACCTGTATGTGGAAATCCGTGTCAACAATGACGCCACCTACGTGCGGGAAGGCGACGACCTGCATGCCACCCTGCACATTCCCATGACCGCGGCTGCGCTGGGTACGGACGTCAGCCTGGAAACCTTCGACGGTACCCAGGACATCGACGTCAAGCCCGGAACCCAGTCCGGCGAGATCATCACGCTGCGAGGCCTGGGTGTCACGCACCTGAGGGGATACGGCCGCGGGGACCTGAAGGTCCACCTCCAGGTCGACACTCCCGCCAAGCTCGACCCCGCGCAGGAGGACCTCCTCCGGCAGCTCGCCAAACTCCGTAGCGAACAGATCACCGAAGGCAAGCTCGCGGCCAGCGGCGGCATGTTCGCCAAGCTCCGGGACCGGCTCGGTAACCTGTAGCGGTGAGCAACCCCGTCTTCTTCACCTCCGCCGGTTCCCTGGCGGGCATGGCCCCCGGCCGGACCTTTATCCTCGAAGGGGCGGAGGCGCGGCACGCCGTGACCGTCAAACGCCTGTCTCCGGGCGAGGCGGTGGACATCGTCGACGGCGCCGGCACCCGCATGACCGGAAAGGTGGTCTCCGCAGCTCCCTCCGGGCTCGAGGTGGAGTGCGGCTCCGTCGCGGTGGAAGAAAGGCCCGGCATCCGGTTGGTGCTGGTGCAGGCCCTGGCGAAGGGCGACCGCGATGAACTGGCGATCGAGACGGCCACCGAACTGGGGATCGACGCCGTCATACCCTGGCAGTCCGAACGGTCCATCGTCCGCTGGAAAGGCGACAGGGCCGCCCGCGCCCATGCCAAGTGGGAGTCTTCCGTCGCCGCGGCCGCCAAGCAGGCACGGCGGGCCTGGATTCCCGAGGTCCGGGCCGCCGTCGAAACGGCCGGGCTCTCCGCTGCCGTGGAGGCCGCGGACCTGGCGGTCATCCTGCACGAAGACGCTGTGCGTCCATTGCGCGCCGTCCTTGAGGGGTGGCAGGGGAGTGCACGGGACGGGATCCGGGAAGTCCTGCTGATCGTCGGCCCGGAAGGCGGGATCAGTCCCCGGGAAGTCACCAAACTCTGCGATAAAGGCGCCGTGACCGCCCTCTTGGGGCACCACGTCCTCCGGTCCTCCACCGCCGGCCCGGCCGCCGTCGTGCTGGCAAGCGACATCCTCGGCCGTTGGGCTGCTACCTGACCTTGAAGGAGCGCGTGTCCTCATTGCGGTCCGGCTCCCCGCCGGACCCTGCCTGGGCCACCCGGAGCTCATAGTCGCCCGGCGGCAAATTGAGTGCCAGCGCGAAGACGCCTGCCTGCCCCTGCCCGGCCCCGGCCGTGGTCTCACCGGCCAGGAAGGGCGCTTTGCTGCCGCCGTCCCCGGACTGCAGGATCTGCCAGCGGAGCTTTGCCCCCGGGGACGTGCTGCGTCCGGTGATCTTTACGCTGCCGGCGGGCACCTCGGTGTTCTCCTGGGGATCAATGATCCAGACCGGCGCCACCAGGCCGGCGGCACGGGTCATCAGTGCGCCCAGCTGGACTTTTCCGAACGCCACGTAGTCTGTGTGGCCGTCCACGAGGATCCGCACCCGGACCTGCTGTCCTGTGTCGATCAGCCCCGAGCTCGCGGCAGCAGCAGTGGCCGTGTAGATCAGCTGTTGGACGGCGCGGGCCGCCATGTCGGCGTCGAGATTGCTGTTGAAGGCGTCTGCGGAGACGTCAACGGTGATGATGTCCTTGCCCGAAATGGAGGTGGCGAGTTTGTCCGGGTTCTGCCAGGGCGTAAAGAAGTCGGGGTCCAGCGGCTTCTCCGACATCATGGCGCGCAGTGCCCGGGTCACCGGGTTCTCCTGTTCCGGGACGTCCCGGAACTCACGGTAGAGGAAGATATTCCCGCCGCTGCGGCCGATCCAGTACACGGGGGCCTTGTTGGAGGACTGGGTGGTTTCCAGCGGGGCGCTGGTGGCGGGCGTGTCCGGCATGGTGCCGCCGGTGGCGGGCACTGACGCGGTTGTGCCGGCGGGCGATGGTCCGGTCTCGGCGGTGCAGGCTGCAAGGGCCGGAACGAGCACCAGGATTCCTGCGAGGACGGCCGGGCGCAGGCGGCCCATCGGTCGTCCTGCCCTTTCGGGCACAGAGGTTTCCGGCACTGTCCTGCCCTTGTCCTTTCCTGGCGTGGCGGGCCGATCCCCCTGGCGGCCTGGCGTTCCAGCAGACGCTGGATTTCCAGCATTGCACAGGGGGAGGTCCTCCCAGCCGCACTTTGGCCTCCCGGGCCGCAACTGCAACGGGAACGATATGAGGCCGATATGAAGTTGATACCTAACGCCGCATTTTGCAGCCGGCACGGGGTGCTGTCCCTGTCGTGGCGTCTGTACCGCACACGGCCCGTGAACCGGCCGATGTATCCGGTCAGGGCGGCTGCTGGCGTAAGATAAAGGGATCGCTGGGCAAGGAGCACCGTGCAACGGGCGCCGGCATCAGCCAAAGCAAACAAGTGATGTCGATCTTCGAGGGGACCACGGGCCTGCGGGCCAACACCATGACTGAATCAGCAAATGGTAAGCGCCGGCTCAACACGGGCGACGGCAGTCCGGGGGAATTCCCGCACTCCCTTCCCGGGATCCGGACCGAAGTAGTCCTCTTTGAGAACTCCGACCAGATGGTTCAGTCACTCGGCAGCCATGATGAGGCGCTCCGGTTCATCGAAGAGCAGTTCCCGGACGTCAACTTCCATGCCCGCGGCAACGAACTGTCCATCAGCGGCCCCGTCAGTGACGTTCCCCGCATCATGCGGCTCCTGCAGGAGGTCCGTGGCCTGGTGGCCCGCGGCACGGTCATCACGCCCGCCGTGCTGCAGCAGCTGGTGGCACTCCTGCGCACCCAGTCGCTCCAAAATCCCGTGGATGTGCTGACCCACGACATCCTCTCCAGCCGCGGCAGGACCATCCGGCCCAAAACGCTGAACCAGAAGAACTACGTTGACGCCATTGATGCCAACACGGTGATCTTCGGCATCGGTCCGGCCGGTACCGGCAAGACCTACCTGGCCATGGCGAAAGCCGTGCAGGCACTGCAGCAGAAAGAGGTCAGCCGGATCATCCTGACGCGCCCCGCGGTGGAGGCGGGAGAGCGGCTGGGGTTCCTGCCCGGCACGCTCAGCGACAAGATCGACCCCTACCTGCGGCCGCTCTACGATGCCCTGCACGACATGATCGACCCCGAATCCATCCCGCGGCTCATGGCTGCCGGCACCATCGAAGTAGCGCCGCTGGCGTACATGCGCGGCCGCACCCTCAACGACGCCTTCATCATCCTCGACGAAGCCCAGAACACCACACCGGAACAGATGAAGATGTTCCTCACCCGGCTCGGTTTTGGCTCCAAGATGGTGGTCACCGGAGACGTCACCCAGGTGGACCTGCCCTTCGGGACGCGTTCCGGGCTCCGGATCGTCGAGGATATCCTGCAGGGCATCGAGGGAGTCAGCTTCTCTGTCCTGGACGCCGCCGACGTGGTGCGGCACCGGCTTGTCGGCGACATCGTCAACGCCTACAGCATCTGGGATGAAACCCAGCGGAACCGGGTCAAGCATTCAGCAAGCCGCGAAAAACGGGGGGAACACGCGTGAGCATCGAGGTGAACAACGAGTCCGGCGTCCAGGTGGATGAGTCCGGGCTCGTGGCCCTGGCGCGGTACATCTTTGAGCAGCTCTACATCCATCCGCAGGCCGAACTTTCCATCCTCCTGGTGGATGAACCGGCCATGGAGAAGCTGCACATCGAACTGATGGACGAGCCGGGCGCCACGGACGTGCTCTCGGTTCCCATGGACGAGTTGACCCCCGGAACCCCTGACCGGCCCACACCGCAGGGCATGCTGGGCGACATCGCCATCTGCCCGCAGGTTGCCAAGGTCCAGGCCAAAAACGCCGGCCACTCGCTCCAGGACGAGATGCTGCTGCTCACAACGCACGGCATCCTCCACCTGCTGGGCTACGACCATGCCGAGCCGGAGGAGAAAGCAGAGATGTTCGGGCTCCAGCGGGAACTCCTGTCCGGCTTCACAGGCAAAGAAGCACCTGCCGAGACAACCCAGTGACGCAACTGCTCCTGGTCGCGGTGGCACTGGTCTTCCTTGCCGTCGCGGCCCTGCTGACTGCGGCCGAGGCCGCCTTCAGTTTCCTTCCCCGGCACGACGCCGAAGAGGCACTACACAGTAGCCGCGGCACCGCCATGCGCCGCATCCTTGCCGACCCCGTGTCCCACACCCGCGCGCTCCGCTTTTGGCGCGTCTGGTTTGAAATGGCCTCGGCGGTGGCTGTCGCCGTCCTGATCGCGAGCCTGCTGGACAACGTTTGGCTCGCCGGCCTGGTGGCCACCGGCATCATGGCCCTGCTGGGGTTTGTGATTGTGGGTGTGTCACCCCGACAGCTCGGCAGGCTGCACTCCACCGCGGTGGTCCGCTTCACCGCACCGATGGTCCGCTTCCTCACCAGCTTGCTGGGGCCCATTCCCGGTTGGCTGGTGGCGGTGGGAAGCTCTGCCGCCCCCGGTGCGCCTGGTGGTGACGACGCCTTCTTCAGTGAACAGGAGTTCCGGGAACTCCTGGACCGGGCCAGCGAGTCCGACATGATCGAGGACACCGAAGCCGAGATGATCCAATCGGTCTTCGACTTTGGCGACACCCTGGTGCGGGCCGTCATGGTCCCCAGGACGGACATCGTCAGCATCGACGCAGGCTCAAGCCTTCACCAGGCAATGTCCCTGTTCCTGCGCTCCGGCTACTCGCGGATCCCGGTCATCAACGAGAACACCGACCATATCCTTGGCATCGTCTACCTCAAGGACGTGGCAGCGGTCATCCACCAGCTGGCGGCGGACCAGCAGCCGCCATTGGTGGAGTCGCTGGCCCGCGAGGTGCGGTACGTGCCGGAGTCGAAACCGGTCAGCGACCTCCTGCGGGAGCTGCAGAAAGAGTCAACGCACGTTGCCATCGTGATCGACGAGTACGGCGGCACCGCCGGACTGGTGACCCTCGAGGACCTGATCGAGGAGATCGTGGGCGAGATCGTGGACGAATACGATACCGAAAGCGCGGAAGCCGTGGCCCTGGGAGACGGCTCCTACCGGGTGAGCGCCCGGATGGGCATCGACGACCTGGGCGAGCTGTTCGACCTGGAGATCGACGACGACGAAGTGGACACCGTGGGCGGCCTCCTTGCCAAGGCGCTCGGCCGAGTTCCCATCGTGGGCAGCAGCGTGGATGTGCAGGGCGTATCGCTGCGGGCGGACCGGCTGGAAGGCCGGCGGAACAGGGTCAGCCACATCATTGCGGCGCCCGTACCAAGAGTAGAGACTGACCTTGAAGGCCTCCTGGAAGAGGCCGAAGCAACCCAGCAGGGAGTTCCACGTGAGCAAGAAAAATAAGGCCGCCGAACCGGACGACTTTGGCGGTTTCCGCGCCGGGTTCTCCGTCCTGGTCGGCAGGCCCAACGCGGGCAAGTCCACCCTGACCAACGCGTTGGTGGGCAAGAAGGTGGCCATCACTTCCGCCAAGCCGCAGACCACGCGGCACACCATCCGCGGCATCGTGCACCGCGACGACGCCCAGCTGATCCTGGTTGATACGCCGGGCCTGCACCGTCCCCGCACCCTGCTCGGCAAGCGCCTCAATGACCTCGTGGCGGACACCCTCGCCGAGGTGGACGCCATCGGATTCTGCCTGCCTGCCAACGAGAAGATCGGACCCGGCGACAAGTTCATCGCAGCCCAGTTGGCCGCCGTGGGCCGCAAGCCCGTGATTGCCATCGTCACCAAGGCAGACCTCGTGGACAAACAGGCACTCACCGAACAGCTCCTCGCCGTGGCGGCCCTTGGCCGTGAGGTGATGGGGGAGGACGGCTGGAAGGACATCGTTCCCGTGTCCGCCGCCGACGGTTTCCAGGTGGAAACGGTCGCCGACGTGCTGATCAGCCACATGCCGCCGTCGCCTCCGCTGTACCCGGACGGGGAACTGACCGACGAACCCGAGGCCGTCATGGTGGCCGAACTCATCCGCGAAGCAGCCCTGGAAGGGGTCCGGGACGAGCTTCCGCACTCGCTCGCCGTCGTGGTGGAGGAAATTGTTCCCCGTGAGGACCGGCCGGACGACAACCCGCTCCTGGACGTGCGCGTCAACCTCTACGTGGAACGCCCCTCCCAGAAGGCCATCATCATTGGCAAGGGCGGGGCCCGCCTCCGTGAAGTCGGCACCAACGCCCGCAAAGGCATCGAAGCCCTCCTTGGCACCCGCATCTATTTGGACCTCCACGTGAAGGTGGCCAAAGACTGGCAGCGCGACCCGAAACAGCTGGTCAAACTCGGTTTCTGACCCGCATAACCCCGTTCGCAGGGGCGCGCCGGGCAAGTTCTCCAGACTGGACCACTAAAATGGACCGGATTTCGTTTTTAGAGGAAGGTTCACCACGTGGGTCGAGGCCGCGACAATCGCGACAACGAGGCTGGCCTGCCAGCCGGACCGGGACCGGTATCCCGTCACGCGGACAGCCATGACGTGGGTGCCGCGCGGCATCTTGGCCCCCTGCGCGGCATGCCCCTGTGGCTGAAGGCCGTCACCGGGGTGGTGGCACTGGTCCTCGTGGCAGCTGCCGCGTTCGCCGGGTTCTGGTTCTTCCGGCTCCAGAACAACATCTCGAAGGCGCCCCTGAATGCCGGTGGGGAAAGCACCGAGTCGGCGGGAAACGATGCCACAGGACGGCTCCAGATCCTGATCCTCGGCTCGGACACCCGCGACGGCAAAAACTCCACGTATGGAACCGCCGACGATTCCACCGGCTACGGCAAGTCAGACGTCATGATGCTGATGGACATTTCCGAGGACAACAAGCGGGTCAATGTGATCAGCTTTCCCCGGGACCTGCTGGTGGACATTCCGGACTGCAGGGACCGGAAGACGAACAAGGACTACCCGGCACGCACCGGCGTCATGATCAATGAGGCCATGAGCGAGGCCGGCATCGGCTGCGCCGTGGACACTGTCAACAAGCTCACGGGCATGCAGGTGGACCACTTCATGATGGCCGACTTCAATGCCGTGAAGGAACTGTCCAACGCCGTGGGCGGGGTGGAAGTGTGCATCAGCGATGCCGTGTACGACCCCGACTCCCGGCTGCGGCTCCCCGCCGGAACGTCGTCCGTGCAGGGCGAAATGGCACTTGCGTTCCTCCGCACCCGTCACGCCTTTGCCGACGGCGGCGACCTGGGCCGCATCAAGGCGCAGCAGGGCTTCCTCTCCTCGCTGACGCGCAAGATCAAGGACGACGGAACACTGTCCGACCCCGCGAAGATGCTGAAGATCGCCGACGTCGTAACCCAGAACCTCACGGTGGATGACGGGCTCGCGTCCGTTCCCACATTGCTGACCATTGGCAACAGGCTCAAGGACATCGACATCAGCAAGGTGGCGTTCGTGGCGGTCCCCACGACGCCTGCGCCCGTCGACCCCAACAGGTTGGTCATCGCAGAACCCGCGGGTGCGCAGCTCTTTTCGGCAATGCGGAAGAACGTCGACCTGACGGATCCCACCGCACCCACCACGCCGTCGCCCAGCGAAACGGCAACGCCGTCGGCCGCTCCGACTGAGACGGCGCCGTCGGTGCCGCCCTACAACAAAGCCATCCAGCCCGTAACTGTCGCCAACGGAAGTGGCGTCACCGGCCGTGCCCAGGAGCTCGTCCAGGCGTTGGTTGCAGGTGGCTTCACCCAGACCGGCCAGTTCCTCGCCCAGCCGGTGGCCAAGTCGGCGGTGTACTACGGCAATGGTTTTGCTGATGTTGCGGCGGATGTGGCCGCGCTGCTGGGGATTCCGGCCACCCTCATGATTCCCGCTCCGGGTGTGGCAGGCGTGCAGGTGTATGTCGGCAGCGACTTCACCGCCGGCACCGCCTATGGCGCAGGTGGCGAAGCTGCCGCTGCACTGCCCCAGGACATTGTGAACCAGACGGCAGGGGACAAGGTGTGCCAGCAGGCAAATCCTGAGCTGATCGTCCGGCAGTAAACCGTTGCGTTCCCGGACCAACGCGCCCGGCAGCAAAATGGGCCCCGCCAATGGCGGGGCCCATTTTAGTGTTCAGGTTCCAGGCGCGTTCCGGCTACCAGATGCTGACCCGCTCAGCGGCCGGCATCCACATTCCGTCCTCCGCGGTGACATCGAATGCCTCGTGGAAGGAGTCAAGGTTTTTGGCGATGGCGTTGGTCCGGAACTCGTTGGGGGAGTGGGGATCGGTGGCAAGCCGGCGGATGGCCTCTTCCTGCCGGATGACTTGGCGCCAGCCCGCGGCCCAGGAAGCGAAGAAGCGTTGCTGCCCGGTCAGGCCGTCAAGGACCTCCGGCTCCTCGCCGTCCAGGCTGATCTGGTAGGCCTTGTGGGCGATGGTGAGCCCCGCCAGGTCGCCGATGTTCTCACCGAGAGTGAGCCGGCCGTTGACGTGGTGCCCCGGAGCGGCGGTGGGGGAAAGCGCTTCGAACTGCGCCACGAGGCGGGCGGTCAGCGCTTCGAAGGCCTGCCGGTCCTGGTCCGTCCACCAGTTGCGAAGGGCCCCGCCGCCGTCGAACTGGGATCCCTGGTCATCGAAGCCGTGGCCAATCTCGTGGCCGATCACTGCCCCAATCCCGCCGTAGTTGACGGCATCGTCGGCGTCGGCGGTGAAGAACGGCGGCTGCAGGATGGCCGCGGGGAACACAATTTCGTTCATCATGGGGTGGTAGTAGGCGTTGACCGTCTGCGGCGTCATCAGCCACTTGTTCCGGTCCACCGGCTTGCCTACCTCGTCAAGGTGCCTGTCGACGTCGGCATTGTGTGCGCGTTCCACGTTGCCCAGCAGATCGTCGGGGTCGATCTCCACGGCGGAGTAGTCGATCCATTCGTCCGGGTAGCCAATTTTCGCCCGGAACGCCTCCAGTTTGCGGAGGGCCTCGGCTTTGGTGTCCTGGCCCATCCAGCTGACGTCATTGATGCTGCGGCGGTACGCCTCGATGAGGTTCGCCACCAAAGTCTGCATCCGCGCCTTGTGGGATTCGGGGAAGTGGCGTGCCACGTAGATCTGGCCGACGGCCTCACCGAGGCCGGCCTCTACGACGGCAACGCCGCGCTTCCACCGGTCCTTATTTCGGGGAGTGCCGCTGATGGTGGTGCCATAGAACGCGAAGTTGGCATCCACGAACGCGGAGGACAGGTAGGGCGCAGCCGCGCTGACGACGCGCATGGCCAGCCACTCCTGCCAGGTGGCGACCGGGACCTCATCCAGGAGCCCGGCAGCACCCGCAAAAAAGTCAGGAGTGCTGACAACGATTTCGGCCCGCTTTTCGGGGTCGATTCCCGCAGCCTCGAACCAGGTGGCAAAGAGCGGGAAGAGTGCGGCCGCTTCATCCGCCGTCTTCAGGTTGTAGGTCTTTTGCGGGTCGCGGAGGGTGACGTTGTCCCAGTGGTGGGACGCGAGCTTTGTCTCCAGCCCCACCACGCGGGCAGCGGCGCCCTTCGGATCCGCCAACCCCGCCAGTTCGAACATCTTCTCCACGTGCGCCGTGTAGGCGGAAACTATCGGGGCGAACTTCTCTTCCCGGTAGTAGGACTCATCGGGGAGGCCCAGGCCGCCCTGCCCGGTGTACAGCAGGACCCGGTCCGGGTTGCCCGCATCAGGGGCGGGATAGATGTAGAACAACCCGCCGACGTCCGCCCGGAACAACCGGCCCGCCAGGGCAATGAGCTCCGGGACCGAGGACGTCGCGAGGACCTCCGCGAGCCGCCCGCGGATGGGCTCCATGCCCTTGCCCTCCACGGTGGCTTCGTCCATGAAGCTGTTGTACAGCCCGCCGATCTTCCGCTCGATCCCGGTGGCGTCATCGCCTTTGGCTGCCGCTTCCTCGATGATGTCCCGGACGGCGATCTCCGACCCGTCACGCAGGGCGGTGAAGGTGCCCTCCAGGGGCCGGTCGTCCGGAATCTCGGTGGCTTTCAGCCACGCGCCGTTGACGTGCTGGTAGAGGTCATCCTGCGGCCGGACTGTGTGATCAATGGTGGAAGGATCGATCCCCGAAATGGGCACTGCAACTCCTTTGCTGGGACGCCGCTGCCGGGCGTAACACCGGAAGGCGTCTGCATGCTGGACTTTACGGACGGTAGTGCCCTTTCATCTTACGCACCCGTGTTACCCTCAAAGTGTGCGTGCAGAGCTCCTTCTCCTTAGCTGCCGCGGCGAGGCCACAGACGCTATCTAGCGCACGGCCCACCCTCGCTGCGGAGTTTGTGTTGCCCGGCCACCCTTTCACTGAAGATCGATAGAAAAGGCCACGAACATCATGCGAAACGCACAGAAGCCCTCCGGAATGCCCGCCCACCGGTACACGCCCTTCCAGGACCAGATCAAGGTTGAGCTGCCTGACCGCACGTGGCCGGACAAGGTGATCACCAAGGCCCCCCGCTGGTGCGCGGTTGACCTGCGCGACGGCAACCAGGCGCTCATCGACCCCATGAGCCCGGCCCGCAAGATGAAGATGTTCGACCTGCTGGTCCGCATGGGCTACAAGGAGATTGAGGTCGGTTTCCCGTCAGCCTCGCAGACGGACTTCGACTTTGTCCGCCAGCTCATTGAGGGCAACCACATCCCGGATGACGTCACCATCCAGGTTCTGACGCAGGCCCGGGAACACCTGATCGAACGGACCTATGAGTCCCTGGTGGGCGCCAAGCAGGCCATCGTCCACCTTTACAACTCCACGTCCGTCCTCCAGCGCCGCGTGGTCTTCAACCAGGACGAAGACGGCATCCTGGACATTGCCCTGCAGGGCGCGCGCCTGTGCAGGAAGTACGAGGAAACCCTCGCGGACACGCACGTGACCTATGAATACTCGCCGGAATCCTTCACCGGTACCGAACTCGAGTACGCCGCACGGGTCTGCAACGCCGTCGCCGACGTATTCGAAGCGTCCGCCGACCGCCAGGTGATCATCAACCTCCCCGCCACGGTGGAAATGGCCACCCCCAACGTCTACGCGGATTCCATCGAGTGGATGAGCCGGCACCTGCACCCGCGCGAAGGAATCATCCTCTCCCTGCACCCGCACAACGACCGCGGAACCGGGGTTGCTGCCGCCGAACTGGGCTACATGGCCGGCGCCGACCGCATCGAAGGCTGCCTGTTCGGCAACGGTGAACGGACCGGCAACGTTGACCTGGTCACTTTGGGCCTGAACCTGTTCGTCCAGGGCATCGACCCCATGATCGACTTCTCCGACATCGACGACGTCCGCCGGACGGTTGAGTACTGCAACCAGCTGCCGGTTCCGGAGCGTTCGCCGTACGGTGGCGACCTGGTGTTCACCGCTTTCTCGGGTTCCCACCAGGACGCCATCAAGAAGGGCTTTGAAGCACTGGAGCGCGACGCCGCCGCGGCAGGCAAGGCCGTGGACGACTTCACCTGGCAGGTGCCCTACCTGCCGGTTGACCCCAAGGACCTGGGCCGCAGCTACGAGGCCGTCATCCGCGTGAACTCCCAGTCCGGCAAGGGCGGCGTGGCCTACCTGCTGAAGAGCGAGCACAGCCTGGACCTGCCGCGCCGCGCGCAGATCGAGTTCTCCGGCGTCATCCAGCGCCGCACCGACACCGTGGGCGGTGAAGTCAGCGGAGCACAGCTGTGGCAGATCTTCCAGGACGAGTACTTGCCGTCCGGCCAGTCCGAGGGGAAGTGGGGACGCTACTCCCTGGGCGGGGTCAAGACAGAAACCGACGCCGACGGCGGCATGACGCTTCACGCCTCGCTCACCATCGATGGTGCCCAGGTCAGCCGGACGGGCACGGGCAACGGCCCCATCGCCGCCCTGCTGAATATCCTCCACGAGGACGGCGTGGACGTCCGGGTGCTGGACTACAGCGAGCACGCCCTGTCCGAAGGCGGCAACGCCGCGGCGGCTGCCTATGTTGAATGCGCCGTGGGGGAGCGGGTCCTGTGGGGTGTCGGCATCGACGCGAACACCAGCATGTCGTCCCTCAAAGCCGTCATCTCGGCGGTCAACCGCGCCATCCGGGACGCCCGGGCCTGATACCTGCAGGTGGTGCCCGCGGTTCCAACCGCCGGCACCACCGTGCCTGGCAGCGTGCCGCCGGGCAGGATGGGAAGATAGAACGTGGTCCAACAGTCATTTGCTTCCCGGGCGTACCGGGACGATGCCGTGGTGCTGCGTACCCACAAACTGGGCGAGGCGGACAGGATCATCACCCTCCTGACCAAGCACCATGGGCAGGTCCGCGCCGTCGCCAAGGGCGTACGCCGCACCAGCAGCCGTTTCGGAGCCCGGCTTGAACCCTTCATGGTGGCGGACCTGCAACTGGTGTCCGGCCGAACGCTGGACATCGTCACGCAGGCCGTCGCGAAAGGTGCGTACGGCGGAAGCATCGCGGCGGATTACGGCAGGTACACGGTTGCCGCCGCCATGACGGAGACCGCAGAGAAGTTGACGGACGTGGACGGCGAAGCCGGTACCGCGCAGTACAACCTGCTGGTGGGAGCCCTCGCTGCGCTCAGCCGTGACGAACATGCCGCAGGCCTCATCCTGGACTCCTACCTGCTGCGTGCCCTTGCAACCGGTGGCTGGGCTCCCAGCTTCACCGACTGCTCCCGCTGCGGCAGGCCGGGCCCGCACACGGCGTTCTCCGCGCCCCTTGGCGGCATGGTCTGTGCGCAGTGCAGGCCGCCCGGCTCACCTGCCCCCGCAGCCGAAACCGTTGTCCTGCTGGCGGCCTTGCTGACCGGGGACTGGGCAACTGCCGATGCGTCCTTGCCGCAGCACCGCAAGGAGGCCGCCGGCCTGGTGGCCGCATACCTGCAATGGCATCTTGAACGAGTATTGAAATCCCTCAAACATGTGGAGCGCAGCTGACAGTGGCCTTGGGAAAAAAGAACAACGCACCCCGGAAGCGCACCCACCCCGTGGTGGCCCCCTACCCGCATCCGTCCGGTGCGGTGGCGCCTTCCATCCCGGCGGAATTCATTCCCCGGCACGTGGCCATCGTCATGGATGGCAACGGCCGCTGGGCCAACCAGCGGGGCCTGCCACGGATCGAAGGCCACAAGGCGGGCGAGCCCGCTCTGCTCGATGTCATGGCAGGCGCCATTGAGCTGGGCATTGAGTACGTCAGCGTGTACGCGTTTTCCACCGAGAACTGGCGGCGCTCACCGGAGGAAGTCCGCTTCCTCATGGGATTTAACAAGGACGTGCTGCGAAGGCAGCGAAACCAGCTCGACGACTGGGGTGTCCGGGTGCGCTGGGCAGGACGCCGGCCCCGCCTGTGGGGTTCTGTGATCCGGGAGCTGGAGGAGGCCGAGGAGTTCACCGCGGCCAACACCACCTGTCATTTGACCATGTGTGTTAATTACGGCGGCCGGGCTGAGATCACCGACGCCGTGTCCGCTATTGCCGCAGAGGTTGCGGCAGGCAGGCTCAAGCCAGGCGCCATCACCGAGCGGACCATCCAGAAGTACCTGGATGAGCCCGACCTTCCCGACGTGGACCTTTTCCTCCGGAGCTCGGGGGAGCAGAGGCTCTCCAACTTCCTGCTCTGGCAGTCCGCATACGCGGAGTTCGTCTTCATGGACACGCTGTGGCCCGATGTGGACAGGCGGACCCTCTGGGCCGCCGTCGAAGAATATGCCCGGCGGGACCGCAGGTACGGTGGCGCCGTCGACGCAGCCGCTGCACCCGCGGATCCCCAGGCGGGCTAGCCTTACCCGTACGCCCGCAGCCACCGGGCCAGCCGCGAGTAGGCATCGGTCCGGATTGGCTCCGGCGAGAGGAACACGTCGTGCAGGGCGCCGTCAATCCGCTCCACAGTTACCGTACGGCCCAACGTGAGTGCGCGGGTGCTGATGATATTGACGTCCAGCACGGCATCGGTACGGCGCATTTCCTCCGACCAGAGCAGCCCATTCGCACTTCCCTTGGAAAGCAGGACCAGAATCGGAGCTTCGATTTCCAGGCCGCGGGCAACCCGGGCATGCCCGGCAAGCACAGCCCTCAGCCAGCCTGCGCGCACGGGGAACGCCATGCGGGGCCGGTAGCGCTCGTCAAGCGGCCACTCGCCGTCGGCCGCACTGCTGATGGTGCGCCAGTAGTGGCCACGCTCCGGGAGTCGCAGGACCGCCTGGGGGCGCAACCGGGCGACGGGACGCACCATGCTGGACGCTGCCCGCCGGACCAGCGAGCTTCCGTGCATCTCCAGCCACGGACTGTTCAGGATCAGCAGCGAAACGGCCTCCGGATGGCGGCTGGTCCACAGGGCCGCCACCAGGCCGCCGGTGGAATGGCCCATCAACGCCAAAGGTCCGGGAACGCCCTCCTGGCGGATCACCCGGGCTGCTTCTTCGATTTCGGCGTCGTAGGCGGCGAGGTCCGCCACATAACCACCCGGTGATTCGGGGCGCAGGCTCCGTCCGTGGTTGTGCATGTCCAAGGCGTAAAAGTCGTAGCCGGCCGACGCCCAGAACCGCGCCAGGTCCACGTTGAAGAAATAGTCGCTCCAGCCGTGCAGGAAGAGCACGGCCCGGCGGCGGCCGTCGGCAGCACCGGTGTCCGGATCCGGCCGGAGCCGGACGAGGGTTGCCGTCCGCGCCACGCCGTCAGGTCCGGCGGCCGCAAAGGTGTGGGACTCGAAATCCCCGCCCAGGATGTCCTGCTGCCACTGCATGACCTCATGCTAGACCGGCGCACCCGCGCACGCCCGCCCGTTCAGCAGCTTCTCCGTTTTGGTGTGGCGCCCCCGGAGACGGGAAACTGGAGGCATGCGCGTTTATCCCACTTTCTTCAGGCTGGCCTTTTCATGGATGGACGCCGAGCGCGCCCACAAGATCGGATTCAAGGGCATCCGGCTTGCGCATGCCTCGGGTGCAGGGAAGGTGCTGCAGAAGCTGTCCGCTCCGGCACACTCGCTGCAGACCACCGCATTCGGTGTCACTTTTCCATCCCCGTTCGGGCTGGCTGCCGGCTTTGACAAGGAAGGCCACGGCATCGAGGCCCTCACGGACCTTGGATTCGGGCACATTGAGGTGGGCACCATTACCGGGCAGGCGCAGCCGGGCAACGAAAAGCCGCGGCTGTTCCGCCTGGTCCAGGACCGGGCCGTCGTCAACCGGATGGGGTTCAATAACGACGGCGCCTCGGCCGTTGCGCCGAGGCTGAAGGCGGCGCGGGCCGCGCTTCAGCGCCGCTACCCGGCGGTGCGTCCGGTCATCGGCGTCAACATCGGCAAAACAAAGGTCGTGGAGCTGGCCGACGCCGTGGATGACTACCTGGTGAGCGCCCGCAGCCTGGCCCCTGCCGCCGACTACCTGGTGGTGAACGTCAGTTCCCCCAACACCCCCGGACTGCGGCTGCTCCAGGACGTGGAAACGCTCCGCCCGCTGCTGACCGCCGTGGGGCAGGAAGCTGACCGCGCCGCCGGACGGCACGTGCCCCTGCTGGTGAAGATCGCGCCGGACCTCAGCGACGACGACATCGACGACGTGGCGCGCCTTGCCCTGGACCTGAAGCTGGACGGCATCATTGCCACCAACACCACGGTGGCCCGTGCAGGACTGTCCTCGCCGGCCGGAGAAGTGGAGAAATGCGGTGCCGGCGGATTGTCCGGAGCTCCACTGAAGCAACGTTCCCTCGAGGTGCTGAAGCGGCTCAAGCACGCCACCGGGGACGCGCTGGCCCTGGTGTCAGTGGGCGGCGTGGAGTCGGCCCAGGATGTCCAGGAAAGGCTCGACGCCGGCGCCACCCTGGTGCAGGGCTACACTGCCTTCCTCTACGAAGGACCGTTCTGGGCGGCACGGATCAACAAAGAGCTGGCAAAAAAGCGCCGCTCCTGACGCTTCCGCCACAGGCCGCCTCGGCGGGCGAACCGTATTAACGGCAGACACCCCGGCGGTATCCCGCCGGGGTGTCTGCCGTTTGAGTTGAGGGTTGGGTCAGGCCGGGTACTGTCCGCGCTGTACCTGGGGCTTGGGCAGCCGCAGCTTCCGGAACTGCAGCGAGCGCATGGAGCCGTACCAGACGGTGCCACCCTCCACGGCGCCAAACTTTTCGGCCAGCCGCTTGCGGAGCTTGCGGGACAGGATGAAGACGTCCACGAAGACGGCAAGGAACATCACCCAGAAGGCGCCCAGGACGTAGATCATCATGTCGCTGGACGCCGGGACCACAAGGGACACCAGCACGAAGACCAGCGCACCAAACATCAAGTATTCACCGAGGTTGAACCGCGCGTCCACGAAGTCGCGGGCAAACCGTTTCTGGGGACCTTTGTCACGCAGCGGGAGGAACTTCTCGTCACCGGTATCCAGGGCCCGGCGCATCTTCAGGCGCTGGTCCTGCACTGCCTGGCGTTCGGCGGCCTTGGACGCCTTGCGGTCCTCGGGCACCAGCGGGCGCTTGCGGGCGGCTTCCTGGGCCTTCCGCGTGGGGGTAGGCGCGCCCTTGCCCGCCGCACTGTTCTGCCGCGCCGCTGCCTCCGCTGCCTGCTGGTCTATGGTTTCCTGCGCCGAGGGCGCTTCTTTTCTACGTCCGAACACTTGACCAGAATACCTTGCAGCAGCGGGGCCCTGCTTGCTTCGGTGCCTTCCCTGACCGGCAGCCGAATGTGACGGGGGTAATGTTTTGGCCATGACTCCATCACCCGCGGCAACCCCGCACAGCACCACTACGACAGGACCGGGCTCTGACCTTACCGGCAGGACGGAAGATCTTCGTTCAGCGGTAGACCGTTCCTTCCACCAGACCCTGGCCCGGCTCAAGGAGCTCGTTGCCATCCCCGGGATTGCGTGGCCCAGCTTTGACCGCACCCCGCTGGAGCGAAGCGCCGAGGCCGTCGCGGAACTCCTTCGGGGTGCCGGGATCGGTGAAGTGCAGGTGCTGTCCGTGGGCAAAGCCGACGGCACGCCCGGCGGCCCGGCCGTCGTCGCCCGCCGTCCAGCCGCTGAAGGTAAACCGACCGTCCTGCTGTACGCCCACCATGACGTCCAGCCGGTGGGCGACGAGTCCCTGTGGGAAACGGAACCCTTTACCGCCGTCGAGAAGGACGGGCGCCTTTACGGACGGGGCGCCGCTGACGACAAAGCAGGCATCATGGCGCACGTAGCCGCCTATGCGGCCGTCGCCGAGGTCCTTGGGGACACTTTGGGGCTGGGCGTGACCTTTTTCATCGAAGGCGAGGAAGAAGCAGGGTCGCCAACGTTCCGGACTTTCCTGGAGGCGAACCGTGAACTGCTGCGGGCCGACGTCATTGTGGTGGCCGACTCCAGCAACTGGAAAGTCGGCGTACCTGCCCTGACCACCAGCCTGCGCGGCCTGGTCGACGGCACCATCGAGGTGCAGGTACTTGGCCATGCGGTGCACTCCGGTATGTACGGGGGGCCGGTCCTGGACGCGCCCACCCTGCTGTCCCGCCTGATTGCCACGCTTCACGACGCCGACGGAAACGTTGCCATCGAAGGGCTGGTGGCCACCGATACGGCTTCCGTGGAGATGCCGGAGGCGGATTACCGCGCCGACGCATCAGTGCTCGACGGCGTCCGCCTGGCCGGGACCGGAAGCATCGCTTCCCGGCTGTGGACCAAGCCGGCACTGTCAATCATCGGCTTCGATGCCCCGGCCGTGGAGGTCGCCTCCAACACACTGCTCCCGCGTGCGCGGGCAAAATTCAGCCTGAGGCTCGCGCCGGGCCAGGTTCCCGCCGAGGCCATGGAAGCGGTGCGCCGGCACGTCGAAGCCAATGCGCCGTTCGGTGCCACGGTGGTCTTCACCCCGGGGGAGGCGGGCAACCCTTTCCAGACCGATACGTCGTCCGCCGCAGCAACCGTGGCCATGTGGGCGCTGGGGGAGGCCTGGGGAGTGCAAGCCGTGGAAACAGGCATCGGCGGGTCCATTCCCTTCATCGCCGACCTCACTGAGCTGTATCCCGACGCGCAGATTCTGGTAACAGGTGTGGAGGATCCGGATTCGCGGGCGCACAGCGCCAATGAGTCCCTCCACATCGGTGACTTCCGCAATGCCATTCTGGCGGAGGCGCTCATGCTCAGCCGGCTGAACAGTGAGGGCCTTAACGCCGGGGAGTGAGCCGCTTTCGGCATCTGGGCCGCCGCCCTGCTTCCAGGGAACAACCGGCGTGCTTTGACGGTTACGCCAGGAGTTAGAGCTACAGGACTGCCGCGCGTAGCATGTAGCTATAGCCCATACCGTATTTGTAGGGGCAGGCGCCGTTACGGCGACGCCGCCAGACCGTCCTAAGAAGGTAGGCCAATGAGCACCTCAACCAACGAAAACAGCACCGCCACCACCGTGGCCAGCGACGAACTGCCCGTTCACGAGGTCGACCTGACCGACGTCGCCGCCGGCAAGGTACGCAGCCTCCTCGAGCAGGAAGGCCGCACGGACCTGCGCCTGCGCGTGGCCGTGCAGCCCGGTGGATGCTCAGGGTTGATCTACCAGCTCTACTTCGACGAGCGGCTCCTTGATGGTGACGCCGTGCGCGACTTTGACGGAGTCGAGGTCGTCGTCGACAAAATGAGCGTGCCGTACCTGAGCGGCGCAAGCATCGACTTCGAGGACACCATCTCGAAGCAGGGCTTCACCATCGACAACCCGAACGCCGGCGGCTCGTGCGCCTGCGGCGATTCATTCCACTAAGCCGGTTATTTCGCCTGATGTCGGCGCCGGGCTTCCGGCCGTTTAAAACGGCACGGGGGCTCGGCGCCGACATGTGGGCGAAACGCCCGGCGGAGCGGTAAGCTCTACACCGAGTAGTAAAACTTTTTTGTGCCCGGAGCGCCGATGGCTGCCCGGACAACAGCAACAAGTAGGAAGGGCCGTCTGTGAGTTCGCAGAACCGAACCGGCAGCCGACGCAAAACGATCACCACGATCTCAAGCTTGGCTATAGCCGGCGCGTTGGTTTTGACCGGATGTTCGCCAGAGGTAGAAAAAGGCTGGATGCCCACTGAACGTGGCACCACCAGCAACACCGACCGCATCATGGACCTCTGGGTCAACTCATGGATTGCTGCGCTCGTGGTCGGCGCCATTACGTGGGGCCTGATCATCTGGTGTGTGGTCGCCTACCGGCGCCGCAAGGGAACCGTAGGCTTCCCGCGGCAGACCAGCTTCAACCTTCCGCTGGAGGTTTTCTACCTCACCATCCCGATCTTCATGGTCCTGGTGTTCTTCTACTTCACCGACCGTGACCAGCAGGCCATCGATGACCGATCGCAGCCGGCCGACGTCGTCGTGGACGTTCGCGGCAAGCAGTGGGCGTGGGACTTCAACTACAAGTCCGGCCAAGTCATCCAGGAAGACCTCCACGAGGCCGGCGTCCAGGCGCACCTCACCGGAAACACCATCGACAAGGAACAGCTCCCCACGCTGTACCTGCCCGTGAACAATTCCGTTGACCTCGAGCTCAACGCCCGCGATGTCATCCACTCCTTCTGGGTGCCCGCCTTCCTGCAGAAGCGCGACATGATCCCCGGCAAGACCAACTACATCCGGTTCACCCCCACTAAGGAAGGCACCTACGACGGTAAGTGTGCTGAACTTTGCGGCGAGTACCACTCCGAAATGCTGTTCCGCGTCAAGGTGGTGTCGGAATCTGAATTCCAGGCCCACATGGACCAGCTCAAGGCTGAAGGCAACACAGGCCTGCTCGGCGTGGAGTACGACCGCAACCCGAACCTGAACGAAACCAAGTAAGGGGAGCGACGTGGCTACGTACACCCAATCCGCACCCTCGGGAGTCCTGTCGGCTCCCGTGGTGCCCAAATCCAAGGGACGCATCGTCGTCAACTGGATCACCTCCACCGACCACAAGACCATCGGGTACATGTACCTGATCTCGTCCTTCGTGTTCTTCTGCCTGGGCGGCGTCATGGCGCTGCTGATCCGTGCCGAACTCTTCGAGCCCGGCATGCAGATCCTGCAGACCAAGGAGCAGTACAACCAGCTGTTCACCATGCACGGCACCGTCATGCTGTTGATGTTCGCCACCCCGCTGTTCGCCGGGTTCGCCAACGTGATCATGCCGCTGCAGATCGGCGCCCCCGACGTCGCGTTCCCGCGTTTGAATGCGCTGGCCTTCTGGTTCTTCCTGTTCGGCTCCACCATCGCCGTCTCAGGCTTCATCACCCCGCAGGGTGCTGCATCCTTCGGCTGGTTCGCCTACGCGCCGCTGTCCAACACCACGTTCACCCCGGGCATCGGCGGTGACCTGTGGGTCTTCGGCCTGGCATTGTCGGGCTTCGGTACCATCCTTGGTGCAGTCAACTTCATCACCACCATCATCTGCATGCGCGCCCCGGGCATGACCATGTGGCGGATGCCCATCTTCACCTGGAACACCCTGATCACCGCGATCCTGGTCCTGATGGCCTTCCCGCCGCTGGCCGCCGCCCTGTTCGCCCTCGGTGCCGACCGCAAGTTCGGTGCGCACATCTTCGACCCGGAGAACGGCGGCGCCGTCCTCTGGCAGCACCTGTTCTGGTTCTTCGGCCACCCCGAGGTGTACATCATCGCGCTGCCGTTCTTCGGCATCGTTTCGGAGATCTTCCCGGTCTTCAGCCGCAAGCCGATCTTCGGCTACAAGGGCCTGGTCTACGCCACCATCGCCATTGCAGCCCTTTCGGTAACGGTCTGGGCCCACCACATGTACGTGACCGGCGCCGTCCTGCTTCCGTTCTTCTCGTTCATGACCATGCTCATCGCGGTGCCAACCGGCGTGAAGTTCTTCAACTGGATCGGTACTTTGTGGCGCGGGTCGCTGACCTTCGAAACGCCGATGCTGTGGAGCCTCGGCTTCATGATCACCTTTCTCTTCGGTGGCCTCACCGGCATCATCCTGGCCTCACCGCCGCTTGACTTCCACGTTTCGGACTCCTACTTCGTGGTGGCGCACTTCCACTACGTGGTGTTCGGCACCGTGGTGTTCGCCATGTTCGCGGGCTTCTACTTCTGGTGGCCCAAGTGGACCGGCAAGATGCTCAACGAGCGCCTGGGCAAGATCCACTTCTGGCTTCTGTTCCTGGGCTTCCACGGCACCTTCCTGATCCAGCACTGGCTGGGCGTCGAGGGCATGCCGCGCCGGTACGCGGACTACCTTGTGGAGGACAACTTCACCTGGATGAACCAGTTCTCCACCGTGGCATCCTTCGTGCTGGGTGCGTCCCTCATCCCGTTCTTCTGGAACGTCTACATCACCTGGCGAAAGACCGAAAAGGTCCAGGTTGATGATCCGTGGGGCTTCGGCGCTTCACTGGAGTGGGCCACGTCCTGCCCGCCGCCGCGCCACAACTTCACCTCCCTGCCCCGGATCCGTTCGGAGCGTCCCGCCCTGGACCTGCACCACCCGGAACTTCGCCAGGTCCACACCGTTGAGTCGCCGGCTCCCGCAGCGTCGGTTCTCGGCAACGCCGACCAGAAGGACAACGCACAGTGAAAATCGAATCCTGGATCTTTGGCTCTGGAGTCTTCTTCTTCGTCCCGGTCGCTCTGGTTTACGGATTCCTGACCAACTGGGGTGAGTGGGTGGGCATCCTGGGCATCCTGCTCGTCGGCGGCCTCGCCGGCATGATCGGGGCCTACCTCGGTTTCACCGGCAAGCGCGTGGGCCTCCGTCCCGAGGACCGCAGTGACGCTGAAATCCACGAAGGCGCCGGCGAACAGGGGCACTTCAGCCCCTGGAGCTGGTGGCCGCTGGTCCTGGGCATCGCCTGCGCCACCGGCTTCCTGGGCCTGGCAGTAGGTGCCTGGATCATCTTCATCGCAGGCGGCCTCGCCCTCGTGGCCCTCGTGGGCTGGGTATACGAGTACAGCCGCGGCGACCACGCACACTAAGCAAGACAAAAGAATAACGACGTCGGGCCCCGCCATCTGGTGGGGCCCGACGTCGTTATGTGGTTTCCAAGGCCCTTAGCCGGCCCCCTGCGACTCCAGAAGCAATTGGAGCCCCCGGAGGGCAGCCTCAACTTTCCCGTGTCCCAGCGGGTCCTCCAGCCCGGCTTCGCTGACGGACAGCTCCACCTCACACCCCTGCCCAAAGTCGGCAGCCATCACCTGGAGGAGCGAGCGGGCGTCCACCTTTGCGGCGCCCGCTTTGCTGATGGTGATTGGAAGCCCGGTATCGTTGACGGCCCGGACAAATACCGCGGCAGAGCGTGCGTGCAGGCCTACCGGGGCCGCCACCACGGCCTTCTGTGTTGGCAAAAGGGACTCCTTTTATGAAAGACGGCCCCCTCCGTCTGCTGGCAAGATTTTCCACACCAATATAGCGGTAGCCATGCCCATCGCCCGAAACACTGCCGGCGTCCCGGGACTGGTCTAGACCGTCCTAAAATTGAGAGGAAACCAACGGCAGGAGAAAGATCATGGCAGCTGGCGCCACGGCCATCACGGGTGAAATAGACCGAACCAGCGGAACGGCCATCTATGTGCAGCTCCGCGAGATCCTTCGCACGTATATCGCCCAGTCTTGCCCGCCGGGTTCGGCGTTGCCGTCCGAACGTGATCTGGCCGAGCGGTTCGGGCTGGCAAGGATGACAGTCCGCCAGGCCATTGACGCCCTGGTGGGGGAGGAGGTCATCGAGCGTGTTGTGGGACTGGGGACGTTTGTCCGGCGCCCGAAACTCGACCTCCAGGTAAAGCTCACTTCCTACAGCGAAGAGATGCAGCGGCGCGGCATGGTTCCCGCAGCCAAGGTGTTGAGCTTCGAGCAGATCGGCGCCAGCGCCTTCCTTGCGCGCGAGCTGCAGTTGGACGAGGGCACTCCGCTGGTCCGGTTCCGCAGGCTTCTGCTGGCCGATGGGGAACCGATGAGCGTAGACGAGAATTTCATCCCGGCGCACCGGGTACCGGGCCTGCTTGACGGCGAACCGCCCACCTCGTTGTACAACGTCCTCAGTGAACAGTTTGGTTTGGTGATGGAGTGGGGCGAAGACATGATCGAGGCGACCGCGGCCTCGCCGTCCACGGCACGGCTGCTCAATGTCGAAGTGGGGGCACCGTTACTGAAGATTCAGCGGCATGCGTTCGTGGCGAGGGCGATGGTGGACTATTCGGTGTCTTACTACCGCGCGGACCGGTACAAGCTGTGGGTGCCCCTTCAGCGGCCAGGGGCCCGGAGAGCCCGCAACCACTGACGGCGCCGCGGTCACAGCGGTCGTCTCCTGCAAGCCCAGGCAGGAATGCCGGCTGAAGCCCTGCATGGGCCGGCAGCAGGAAGGCGGAGGAACGTTAATACCAGGAAAGGCCCGATCCGTATGGATCGGGCCTTTCCTGTGGAAACCTACGCCTAGTGTGTCAGGCTCTTGGATCCCTCTGCTGCTTCAACTGCCTCGTGGCCGTGGCCGTGGGACGCCTCAAGCTCTGCGGGTGTCGCCGGAGCAACACGGTCTTCGAAGAACCAGCGGGAGAGGAACGCGCGGCGCTTCTCCTTGCTGGTCACGACGCCGTGCTCGTTGGGCTGGGCCGGGATGACCTGGGGTGACTCGAAACCAACCAGCTTGTAACGCTTGTACTCATCCAGCGGGGCGTGCACCTCGATGAATTCGCCGTGCGGGAGCCTGACGATGCGGCCGGTCTCGCGGCCGTGCAGGGCGATTTCCCTGTCCTTGCGCTGCAGCGCAAGGGCAACACGCTTGGCAACGATGAAGCCGATAACCG
This sequence comes from Arthrobacter sp. SAFR-044, assembly GCF_059414985.1. Classification (NCBI taxonomy): domain Bacteria; kingdom Bacillati; phylum Actinomycetota; class Actinomycetes; order Micrococcales; family Micrococcaceae; genus Arthrobacter; species Arthrobacter sp. SAFR-044. Next base: position 296,732 of record NZ_JBPFDN010000004.1, read on the forward strand.
GCCCGATGAAGAACAAGGCACGGAGCCAGTACGTGACGTCATTCAGGGACACGTGGAAGTGCGTGGCAATGAGGTCGGAACCTGCAGCTGCCCACATCACGCAGTACCAAACGAATCCGGCAACACCGATGCCCGTACGGGTCGGGGCGTTACGCGGGCGGTCCAGGACGTGGTGTTCGCGGTCATCCTTGGTCACCCAGCGCTCGATCCACGGGTAGGTGAACATCACGGTGAACAGGATTCCTGCCGGGACCAAGGCCGGGAGCAGCACGTTGAACGTGAACACGTGTCCGAAGAAGACCTGTTCCACGTGCCAGTTGCCCAGCGTGCCGGGCATAAGCCGAAGGGCACCGTCAACGAAACCGATGTACCAGTCAGGCTGGGTACCGGCTGACACGGGGGAGGGGTCGTACGGACCGTAGTTCCAGATCGGGTTGATGGTGAAGAATGCCGCCATCAGGGCGATCACACCGAAGACGATGAAGAAGAATCCACCGGCCTTCGCTGCGTAAACGGGACCCAGGGGGTAACCGACAACGTTGTTGTCGTTGCGGCCGGGGCCGGGGTACTGCGTGTGCTTGTGCACCACGACCATGAAGAGGTGCAGGACGATCATCAGCAGGATCAAAGCCGGAACCAACAGGATGTGCAGCATGTACAGGCGGCTGATGATGGCCGTGCCGGGGAACTCGCCGCCGAAGAGGAAGAACGAGATGTACGTTCCGATGACCGGGATGGACTTGATGACGCCGTCGATGATGCGCAGGCCGTTACCGGACAGGAGGTCATCGGGGAGCGAGTAGCCGGTGAAACCGGCAGCCATGGCCAGGATCAGCAGGACGCTGCCCACAACCCAGTTCATTTCACGCGGCCGGCGGAACGCGCCGGTGAAGAAGACCCTCAGCATGTGGACTGCGATTGATGCCACGAACAGCAGGGCAGCCCAGTGGTGCACCTGGCGCATGAACAGACCGCCGCGGATGTCGAACGAGATGTTCAGCGAGGAACTGTACGCCACCGACATCTCGACGCCCTTGAGGGGGATGTAGCCGCCGTCGTAGTGGGTTTCCGCCATGGACGGATCAAAGAAGAACGTCAGGAATGTTCCGGACAGCAGCAGGATGACGAAGGAGTACAGCGCCACTTCACCGAACATGAAAGACCAGTGGTCGGGGAAGACTTTGCGGCCGAACTCGCGGAGGATCCCGGAGCCGCCAACACGTGAGTCGACGAAGTCGGTGATCCGGCCTGTCTTGGTCTTGGCAACGAAAGCGGGTTCAGCTGTTGATGTTGCGCTCATGCTCATCACGCTCCCAGTAACTTGGTCCTACGGGTTCATGGAAGTCGCTGGTAGCGACCAGGTAGCCCTCGTCATCAACTGCGATGGGCAGCTGGGGGAGCGGCCGGCTGGCGGGGCCGAAGATCACCTTGCACTCTTGCGTGAGGTCGAAGGTGGACTGGTGGCACGGGCACAGCAGGTGGTGCGTCTGCTGCTCGTACAGAGCAACCGGGCAGCCAACGTGGGTGCAGATCTTCGAGTAGGCAACGATTCCGTTGTAACCCCAGTCTTCACGGCCCTTGGAGGGGTTCAGTGATGCCGGATCGAGGCGCATGAGGAGCACAACGGCCTTTGCCTTCTCGTTGAGCTTGCCCTCGTGCAGTTCGTTCAGGCCTTCGGGGATCACGTGGAAGGCGGAACCGATGGTGACGTCCGAGGCCTTGATCGGAGTTCCATCAGGGTCGCGGGTAAGGCGCTTGCGCTTTCCGTCCTGGGGAGCCCACATGGTGTGCGCGAGCTTGTCGTCAGGGCGGGGTCCGAGGTCAGCGAAGATGGCGACGGCGGGAAGCGGGGCGAGTGCGACCGCACCCAGGAGGGTGTTGCGGATCAGCGGGCGGCGCTTGATGCCGGTCTCTTCCACGATGTCGTCAACGATGCGGACCGCGGCCTGGCGGTCCTCTTCGTAACGGATGACGTGGCGTTCTTCGGAGACTTCGTGGTCGGGCATCAGGGCCTTGGCCCAGTGCACGATACCGGTGCCGATACCCAGCATGGCGAAGGCGGTGCCAATGCCGAGCAGGGCGTTCTGGAGCCGGATGGTGGCGATGCTGGAGTCATCACCCAGATCAATGGCGAAGTACGCCACCAGGAAGATCAGGGTTCCAACAACAGAAATGCCAAATAGTAAGGCGACCTGTCGTTCTGCCCGCTTTGCGGCCTTCGGGTCCGTGTCAGCCAGGCGCAAACGATGCGGGGGAATTCCAGGATCCTGGAACTTCTCCACCTCATTCTGACCAGCCGTAGCTACGGTGCCCGAGTGGTTCGGACTGCCGTCACTATGGTTGCCCATAATTCGCCTCATCCTTCTCTCGTCCCGGCAGTCGCCGGGTTAGTTTCTAATTTCAAGCTGCTGACTTGGCAGCAGAAGTTGTGTGTTCCTGCGGAAACTCAGGACGTCCTGGAAGTGAGCCAGATGGTGAAGGCAATGATGACGCCAAGACCGGCAACCCAAACGAACAGGCCTTCAGCAACCGGACCCAGCGAGCCCAGGTCGGCACCGCCGGGTGATCCGGTGGTCTCGATCTGCTTCAGGAAGGTGATGATGTCCTTCTTGCCTTCAGGAGTGATGTTGGCGTCATTGAAAACCGGCATGTTCTGCGGACCAGTGGCCATGGCCTCGTAGATGTGCTTGCCGGATACATCGGCCAGGGCAGGTGCGAACTTGCCGCGGGTCAGCGCGCCACCAGCAGCGGCGGCGTTGTGGCACATGGCGCAGTTGGTACGGAAGAGTTCACCACCGGCAGCTGCATCGCCGCCGCCGTTTGTCAGGTCTTCTGCAGGAATTGCCGGGCCGGCTCCCAGGGAGGCGACGTAGGCTGCAAGCTGGTGGGTCTGCTCGTCATTGAACTGGACGGGCTTCTTCATGGCCTGGGGGCCGTTCATCTGCATCGGCATGCGGCCGGTGCCCACCTGGAAATCAACAGCGGCTGCACCGACACCAACCAGCGAGGGACCATCCTTGGAACCACTGGCACCCATGCCGTGGCAGGTGGCGCAGTTGGCGGCGAAGAGCTTGCCGCCCTCCTCTGCGTCGCTTGCACTGAACGTGGTGGTGGAGGCCTTGGCCTGGTTGACGGTGGTTGCCACGGCGTACAGCCCACCCGTGATGAGGAGCCCCATCAGAAGCAGCGCTATTGCTGCAAGTGGGTGACGCCGCTTTTGTGAGAGTGCCTTCACGTGGTGGTTCCTTTATTCGATCCTGCGCCGGCTCCGGGAGCCGCTACCTGAAATTCTGCCTCTTGTAGAAAAAGAATCAAAGCTGGCTACTTGAGTACGTAGATGACCAGGAAGAGGCCGATCCACACGACGTCAACGAAGTGCCAGTAGTACGAAGTGACGATCGCGGACGTTGCTTCGAAATGCCCAAACTTCTTCGCGGCGAAGGACCGTCCCATGATGAGCAGGAAGGCGATGAGGCCGCCGATGACGTGGAGGCCGTGGAAGCCGGTGGTCATGTAGAAGGCCGAGCCGTAGGCGTTGGAGGAGAGCGAGACGTGCTCGGAAACCAGCATCGCGTATTCGGTGGTCTGGCCGGCGACGAAGAACGCGCCCATCAGGAACGTCAGGGTGAACCATTCGTTCATTCCCCAGCGGGCGAACTGCAGTGCACCTCCGGCGCGCCGTGGCTGCAGCCGCTCTGCGGCGAAGACGCCCATCTGGCAAGTGAAGGAACTGGCCACGAGGACGATCGTGTTTACGAGCGCAAAGGGGAAGTTGAGCTTGGCTGTCTCTTCCGCCCACATCTGCCCACTGGTGGAGCGCAGAGTGAAGTACATGGCGAAGAGACCGGCGAAGAACATCAACTCACTGGACAGCCACACAACGGTTCCGACAGAAACCATATTGGGGCGGTTCAGCGTGGGGTGCGCCGGGGTACTGGGGGCATGGGTCGCAGATGTCACATAGACATTATGTCTGTAAAAGTCCGTGCTGCCCAACGCAAACCGCCTTTTCGGAGGACTTTTTCTACAAAGACGCGAAATCGCCCGGAAAAGTTCCCGCCACCGTTCACATTGGTCAGCGGCCGCCGTCGGTCGATAGCATCAGCAGGTGACTTCTCAGGCAACTTCAGCGTCCGGCAACACCTGGCCCCGGTTGATCTCGGCCCTTATCAAGGGCAACGACCTCACTGCCGAGAACACCTCCTGGGCCATGGACACGATCATGTCCGGTGAAGCGACGCCGGCGCAGATTGCCGGGTTCCTGGTGGCCCTCAGCGCCAAAGGCGAGACGGTGGATGAGCTCTCAGGCCTGGTTGACGCAATGCTTGCCCACGCGAACCCTGTGACGATCACCGGCGAAAAGCTGGATATCGTCGGGACCGGTGGTGACCAACTTAACACCATCAATATCTCCACCATGGCCGCTTTGGTGGCTGCCGGGGCCGGCGCGAAGGTGGTTAAGCACGGCAACCGCGCGGCGTCGTCGTCGTCCGGGTCCGCTGACGTGCTCGAGGCGCTCGGTGTCCGCCTTGACCTGCCTATCGATCGAGTAGCGCGGAACGCAGAAGAGGCAGGGATTACGTTCTGCTTTGCGCAAGTGTTCCATCCGTCATTCCGGCACACCGCGGTGCCACGGCGGGAACTGGCGGTGCCGACGGCGTTCAATTTCCTCGGACCGCTTACTAATCCGGCCAACGTGCAGGCGTCGGCTGTGGGTGTAGCGAACGCGCGCATGGCGCCGCTCGTCGCCGGCGTCCTGGCCCGCCGGGGGAGCAGGGGGCTGGTTTTCCGAGGCAATGACGGCCTCGACGAGCTGACCACAACCGGCCCCTCCACCGTCTGGGAAATCCGCAACGGAGCCGTCAACGAACTGCACTTCTCGCCGCAGGACCTTGGCATCAGCCTGGCTACCGTTGAACAGCTTCGCGGCGGTAATGCGGCCGCAAACGCGGGCGTTGTCCGCGACGTCCTCGCCGGCAGCAAAGGTCCGGCGCGGGACGCAGTCCTGGTGAATGCCGCGGCCGGCCTGGTTGCGTTCGACTCTGAAGCAGAGGGCCCGTTCCTCACGCGGATGCAGGAGGCATTTGCGCGGGCGGCGCAATCAATCGACTCCGGTGCTGCGGCCTCCGTCCTGGACCGCTGGGTGTCGCTCTCCCGCGCCTAAGGGCGGGTCGCCGGCTACTGTTCGAAACCCAGCGAGAAGGCGGCGTCCAGGTCGTGCTGCGAGTACGCCCGGAACGCGATGTGGGTAGTGGTGTGGACCACCGCGGGAACTTTTGAAAGCCGGTCCGCGATGACGTCCGCCAGGTCTTCGTGCCGCCGGACCCTGGCTACCGCAATCAGGTCCCATTCGCCGGTGACCGAATATACTTCGCTGATGCCTTCGATGGCCGAAATCTCCTCCGCCGTCTCCGGAATACGGGCGGCGTCTGTCTTGATCAGAACAAATGCGGTAACCACGCTGGAACCCCTTCAATCGGTGCTGCCGCAGTGAGGCAGGGCAGGCTTTCTCTGCAGCCAGCCTATTACACGGGGGCAGTTTCCCCTGTTGCCACCCGGCAACCCAAAACGACGCCCGCTACTTGCCCTGCCTGCGCCGAAGCTGCGCCGCAGCTGCCAGCAATAGGCGGTAGCCCAGCAGGAATACGGCCAGGGCCAGCGTGGCAACGATGATGAAGGGAAGGACCACTGTCTGGCCAGTTAAGGCCCGCAGGAGCATGCCGCCCACCAGGCTGGCCACCCAGACGGGAACTCCTGCCCGGCGGACTGACAAGGGGCTCCGCCACGCGCGGGCAATAATCCAGCCCGCAGCAGCCCCGGCGAGGAATGGCCAGGCAGTCAGCAACACACCGAGGATGGGCTCCTCGCGGTGGTGTGCATCGCGGCCTATCGCGGCGAAAACAAGGATCAGCACCGTATCAACCGCTGCCGCCCCCATTGCTGCTCGTACGGGTGATGTCGGTGCAGGCTTGGTTTCCAAGGAACTCATGGTTTTGAGCTTAGCGCCCGCTCCGTGCTTGAGGAGGCGGCGTGCAGCGCAGCTACCGGGACTCCACGGTGTTGCCGTAGCCGGCATCGCAATTGCCGTCATGGATCACGCCGTGGCCGGAAGCGACGGGGTAGTGGTCCTCAGGGTTGAAAATGGCCGTAGTGACTCCCGTCGCCTTGCGGGCGCACTTCCGCACGAAGGACTGGGACTCGCCTTTGCCGCCAATCCACATGTCGATCCAGAGCGTTGCGTCGCCGTATTTTCCGGCTCCCGTATGGCAAGGGCCTTCCTCCGGGGTTGGCCCGTCCCCGCAGGTGTCTTCCACGATGAAGTAGCGGCGCACGTCCGGGAGGTAGATCCGGGTGCCCGGGGGGATGTCAAGGACGTCCTGGCCGGTTTTGCGTGAATGCCCGACGGCGATGGTCACCGGATCAGCGTAAGTCCCCGTGCCGCCGGCTGCCTTGTGCAGGACAGGATGGCTGATCACCGTGGAGCTAGGGGGCGTGTTGTCGAACCACGTGTAGGCCGTGACGAAGACATCTGTTCTAACGGACTCCCCGCCGCCATGCGTTGGGGAACCGGTGCATGCGTTAACTGCGAGCGCAACGCAGCAGGAAACTGCCGCAGCCAAGGCACGCCTGCCCATCCGCAACCTCCCGCTTCCGCCGAATGTCCCGCTGCGAGGATTAAACGTCTCTTGCGGCACGGTGATCAACTGCTGCCTGTAAAGCCGTTACTGAGCACCCGGGCAAAGTCGCCGGGTTCCTGGTTTGTGCCACTGCAGTAAACGGACGGTCTCTGCTGTTCTTCCTTTCCGGATGCACTGCAAGCCGTGTCCCTGTTAACTGACCAAAGGGACAGGCGGCCCACTTGGTGTTCGTTGGCGAAGCTGTTCAGGCCCGCGGCGTCCTGCAGGGAGAACAAGTTGCCCTCCACATCGTTGTCTCCAATCATGGGAGTGAGTCCAATACTCTTCCACACATTTCCGGCCTCCGCCGGTTTGCCCGCCTCGGAGTACAGCTGCTCCAGCGTCTTGTAGGTGGCTTCTGCTGCATGCCGTGATGCGCTGAGCATGTTCTCGCCGTTCGGGAGGGGGCCGAAGTTCATCGTCATGATGTTGACCCCCGTCAGCTCAACGCCGGCGTCGAGCATCGTCTGCACGCTGGTCTTACCGGCGCTGCTGAGCCCGTCCCTTGCTACGGGGAGCGTTAACCAGACCCGGAGGGGACGTCCGTCCGGCCGCTCTGCCTGGAGCCGGGCGATAGCCCTGGCGCGCACGTCGGCGGCGCCGGGCCCGCTGGCCTGTCCTTCGATGTCCAAATCCACTACGTCCAGTGCGTAGCGGTTGATGACGGCTCGATAGGCGTCCGCAACAGCATCGGCGTCCTGGCAGGCTGCGGCGAGCTCCTGCCCGCGTTGTCCACCGAAGGAAACTGCGATGTCGTTGCCTGCGGCGCGGAACTGGCGGATCTTCGAGTCGAGCTGCAGCTTGCTGTCTGCATCATCAAGGCTCAACGTTCCTCCCCAGGAGGGCGTGCACCGCCGGCCCGGATCTTCAGTAATAAAGGCGAGTACCATCGTGGCGCGTCCGGCAGCCGTATTCTGCAGTTTCGGGCCCGGGGGAAGGGTGACATCAACGTACCCTCCAAACCATCCCGGGGCTGCTTGGCCTGGGGTGGTTCCATTTCCGGGGCCCGTGCCCTCCATCTGCGTGCTGCTGCAGCCGGCCAGGGCAAGGGCCGCCCCGAGCAGGACCGGAATCAACGAAGAGAAGCGCAGCAAGTCCTTCATCCTTGGCAGCTCACGCGGAGGTCCGGGACAGTGCCCGGGCTTCCGTAGCGGAGGATGGCAGCGTAGCGCTGTTGGTCCGCTGCGGTCTATACCATCCCACGGCGGATCCACGCAGTGCCCGGAGTGCTGCACCAAAGACGACGTACGCACGCAGGGGTTCATAGATAAGCCGGTAGATGGGCACGACCAGCAGATGGAGCGGGCTCTCATGCACCATGATCACCGCAACGAGAGAGACCACCATGTGTGTAGTAGTGACAAAGGCAGAGAACAGGGCGATGGCCTGCCATTCACCACGGGCAAGGCTAAGGACTGCCACCGCCACAGCCAACGGCATAAAAATCAGCGGGACCAGGACCGAGACCAGTGCATAGGGCATGGTCAACATGCCCAGCGGGCCGTACTTTGGGTTGAACAGCATCGAGCGGTGCTTGTAGAGAGTCTGGATATTGCCGTAGGTCCACCTCAGCCGCTGCTTGAACAACCCCCTGAGCGTGAGCGGGGCCTCAGTCCATGCCACGGCATTGTTCTCCTGGACGATGCTGTAGCCCAGCCGCTGGAGGGACAGCGTCAAATCGGCATCTTCCGCGAGCGTTGCGTCAGAGTATCCGCCTGCTTTGACCAGCGCCTCCCGGCGCCACCCCGCGCAGGCACCCGGGACAATCGAGATGGCTCCCATCAGGCCCTCGGCCATTCGGGTGACGCAGATGCCGGACAGGTATTCAAGGCTTTGCCAGCCTGCTACGAGATTCCGCCGGTTACCCACCTTCACGTGCCCGGCGACGGCGCCTACTTCCTTCTTCCCCGACGGAGCCACGAAGTGGCGGGCCAGCATCCTGATCGTCTGGGGTTCGAACAATGTGTCACCGTCCAACGTCACGATGACTTCTCCCCGTGACTGGGAGATTCCATAATTGCTGGCCGCAGGCTTGCCCCTGTTGGGCTGGGTGTGGACGCGGAGCTGCGGCCAGCCTTCGGCGTAGCTGTTGAGGACCTCCAGGGTGGCGTCGGTCGACCCGTCGTTGACCGCTACCACTTCAAAGTGCGGATAATCGCTGGCTTTGAGGGCATCGAGTGTCTTAGTGACCACCAGTTCCTCGTTGAAGACCGGTAGGACCACACTGACAAAAGGCCAGTCCTTGATGTCGGTTGGGTCCCATTTCCTTTTTTTCTGCCTGGAATTGTTGATAAGGGCAAGTACAACGAAGAGGAATGTCAGGATGGTCAGTGACCCGACACCGAACCAGAAGAGCCAGTTCATGACCAGGCTGGGCGTCACAAGGTAAGCGGTGAGGGCTCCAAAGGTCAGGTTGTCCTGGAGGCCGGCGCTGATGCTGTGCTGGGGGACGAATCCGGCCGGCAGCATGGGCTCCAATGTGGTGAAGCGGTAGCCCTGTGCCTTCGCTTTGGGGATAAAGTCCTTCAGCATCTCGATGGTCGCCGTCCTGTCACCACCACCGTCGTGCACCAGCATGACGTGTCCGAGCCCATCCAGGTCCGGGGTGGGGACAGCAGTCCCGGGCTTGTACTCCCAGTCCCGGGTGTCGAGGTCCATGTTCACGTGAAGGTATCCCAGCTGCTGTGACTGCAGCAGGGCAAGGGTGTTGTTTTCCGGATTACCCGTGGGGATTCTGAACAGCCTTGAAGCGTAGCCGTCAGCAGCGCGCAGAACCCGGTCTTCGCCAATGATCTCCTGCCGGTTGTACGCATCATCATGGGCCCAAAAGTCGATGTGGCTCATGGTGTGGTTGCCCACCATGTGCCCTTCCCGGACCATCCGGCGAAGGATATCGGGATTCTCGACAACGTTTTCACCCACGACAAAAAACGTTGCGGGGACGCCTTCGCGAGACAGGAGGTCCAGGATTTGCGGGGTGAAGAGGGGATCTGGTCCATCATCGAAGGTCAGCATCAGGGTGTGGTCCGGAGGCAGGCCATAGGCCTCGACCGCGTAGGGTTTGTTTCCTATGGCCTGGGCTTCATCCGCTGTCGCTTCCCGCAAGACTTGGTTGCTGAAGGGATCCTTCAACAAGTCGATGCCGTCCTGTCGGTCCACGAGCACAATGCGGTGGAAGATCTCGTTGCCCTGTTCATACCCGACCCTCGGGATATTCTTCAGGTCCTGTTGTGCAAGCAGTTGGCGGGGATAGTCAGGGGACTGGTTCAAGGGGGCCTGTTGAAGGGGCGCCGTAGCTGCGGGCAGCACCGCACCGATCATCAGGACAATGGTTAGCCCAGCTGCCAAAAGAAGATTTAAAATCCGGTGCCAGCGGGTTCCGCTGGCGTCAAAAAACACCGGTGGCTGGACCGTGGGTAAGTGGGGGGAGAGGTTTGTCATTGGAGTCCCTGCCTGGAAACCTGCAAAGCGTCGAAATCGCCCTCGAAAGGGGCTGGTCGACTGTTCCTCGAGCTGCAGCAAGGATCCGGACGGTCCTGAACGTGCGCAGGACCTAACCCCGTAGTGACCAGCGACGACAGCGTTGTGGGCTTCGTCCTGGCATGAGGATAGGTTTGGGGTTACGGGCCAAACACGCGTAAGGGATACCCGAATGCGCTATTGGGTGTTACGTAGGTGTTACCTACCTAAGGCATTCGCGGAACCGCCCCGTACAGCCCCCGTAACGCCCTCGATCGCCCCGGAGGGGGAACCTAAGAGGCTGTTGTTGTTTCGGGCTCGCACTTGCGGACAAGCCAGCTTGCCTCCCAGCGGAGGTGGTAGCCGGCGCCGCCGTCCCATTCAACGAGGACGTCCGTGACGGTATAGGCCACGGCGTTGGCCTGCAAAGACCGGACTCTGACCGGTGCAGGCCGCAGCAGGACGACGGGCCTCCCGGGCGCCTGCCGGAGGGCTTCCTCGCGCATCTCCGAACGGCAGCCAGGGCAGGTCGCGGGAGCATGTGTGCAGGCTTGGGGGCGAAGGAGTTCGCGCATGGGGCGTCCTAGGGGGTGTCAGGAGAACCGGGCGCAGCCCGCCGTCTGCATGAACCGGGAGGGGGTCAGCAGGCACCGCCTCCAACGCGCCCGCAGCAGACCTGGCCGGCCTGCCGCCATGTCCAAAAGATTAGGACGGCCGACAGCAGGCGCATATGGGTGAGGCTACCCGACTTCCCTTGGCGGCCCCCCGTTTAGGAGTGTGGGGGATAGGGATAGGGATGGAGATGGGGATGCAGTAGGGTCGCAGAAGATTCGCATTCAGTTCGGCCGTACTGGAGGCACAGTGAACAAAGCCTTGTGGATTTGCAGCCTGGTGGGAGCCGCCTTGGGGATCAGCCTGGGCCTGGCGATCTTTCACACGCCATTCTGGGGCTGCCTGCTGGGGCTTGGAGCCGGAGCTGTAGTTGGGGCCTCGCTGCAGCAGCGTCACTGATCAATCCCAGGGCTGTCACCGAGCCACATAACATCCAAAGCCTTTACTTGACATAATGTACATTATCGGCGCAACGGTGAGGGTGCCTGGAAGGGGTAAGACACCAGCGATCCGCGCCCTGCAGCGAGCGCGATTAGACCATCCAAAAATCTGCCCCAGCGCTGCCTCAGCCTGGCGAAAGCCCTGATCAAACCGCCGGACCATTGTCTTTATCCAAGCGCACGTCAAGAATGACTTGATGACGGTCTACGTGCGTTCACTTGAAACTGCAGTTCCGACGACAAAGCTGATCCAGTCCGAAGCCCGTGATGTCTTTGCCGCGCAGCCGGGCCTGTCGCGTCTCGGTTCACGCCTGGTCAACACGTGCTTTGACGGCGCAGCGATCGAGACCAGGTTCACCGCCGTCGACGAACTCACCAACTCATCGCGCTCGGAAGACCCGCAGTTCTATGACCCGGACAGCGGGCTCCTGCTGAACCCCAGCACCAAGGTCCGCAACGATATCTTCGCCCGGGAAGCCACCAAGCTGTTCGTGGAGGCGGCCCGCGCTGCCCTGCGGGCCGCCCCGGAACTGGATTTACTTGACATAACTCATCTCGTGACGGTTTCCTGCACAGGTTTCTTCAATCCCGGTCCGGACTACAAGGTTGTCCGCGAACTCGGCCTCAACCCTTCGGTACAGCGCTACCACCTGGGCTTCATGGGCTGCTACGCGGCGTTTCCCGCACTCCGCGCAGCCAAGCTGTTCTGTGAATCGGACCCGAACGCCGTCGTCCTGGTGGTCTGCGCCGAACTCTGCTCCCTGCACGTGCGCACGTCCAATGATCCGGACACGATCATGGGTTCGGCCCTCTTCGCCGATGGTGCTGCTGCCGCCGTCGTGACGGCCCGCCCTGGGATGGAGGAAACTGCCCTGCTGAAGCTGGACCACTTCGAAACGGTCCTGACCCCGGTCGGTGAGGACTCCATGGCATGGAACATCGGCGACCATGGGTTCGAAATGGTCCTGGGCAACTACGTGCCGCACATCATTGACGACCACATCGTTGGTGCGCTGGAGCCTCTTCTGGCGAAAGACGCTGAAGTGGCGGCACTCCCCTACACCGCAATCCCCCACTGGGCCATCCATCCAGGTGGCCGCAGCATCCTGGACAAGGTCCAGTCCCGGCTTGGCCTCAGCGACGCTCAACTGGTTCCCTCCCGGGAGACGTTGCGGAACTACGGCAACATGAGCAGCGCCACCGTGCTCTTCGTCCTCAAGTACATCCTGGAACAACCGCTGCGGAACGAGGATTCCAACGGCGGCGAGCGCATTTGTTCCATGGCCTTTGGTCCCGGCCTGACCGTGGAGACGGGACTGTTCACCAAGCTCCGGCAGTCTGCAGCCGGAGAACAGGACGCCACCCCGCAGGACATTGCCGCAGAGGATGGGCGGAGGGCGCACCAGGACCGGACGCCCGAAGAAGCGCCGGTGGCCTGAAAGGGATACCAGGGAATGGGGATCCTGCTGCGCACGCGTGCCGCCGGGGTGAGCGAGCAGATGGACCGCGCGGACTGCGACGCGCGGCTCCTGGACAACACCTACCGGCAGTTCTGGGTCATCAACCGCGTCCTGTCCGGCTGGCGGAGGCTGTATGGCCGGGAGCTGCGCACCATCGTCAAGCCGGACCAACGCCCGGTGACGGTGCTGGACATCGGGTCCGGCGGCGGCGACCTCGCCGTGATGCTGGCCCGCTGGGCAAACCGGGACGGCAAGCCAATGCACGTCACCGGCATCGATCCAGACCCCCGCGCTGCCGCCTTCGCCGCCCGGCGGATCCCCACCCAGGGCGTCGAATTCCGCCAGGCGCACAGCGGCGACCTGGTCCGGGAAGGTGCCAGGTTCGACGTCGTCATCTCCAACCACGTCCTGCACCATCTCGAGCCCCGAGAACTCCGGCAACTGCTGGCAGACTCGGAAGTCCTCGCCGCAAAAAAGGCACTGCATAACGACCTCATCCGCAGCCCCGCTGCCTTTGCCCTCTTCGGCGTGGCCGCGCTGCCATTCCCGAAGTCCTACATCCGGGCGGACGGCCTCACCTCCATCCGCCGCAGCTATACGCCCGGGGAGCTGGCCGCCTCCGCTCCCCCGGGCTGGTCCGTGGAGCCCTCGTCGGCCTTCCACCAGGTCCTGGCCTACCGGAAGAACTGACATGGATGCCGATGTCCTGATCGCCGGCGGCGGTCCCGTGGGCCTGTACCTGGCTGCGGCATTGCTGCAGGAAGGCGTATCGGTCAGGGTCTTGGAGCAGCGGCAGTCGCGGAACCGGCATACCCGGGCCATCGGCATCCACCCTCCGGCACTCGCGGCCCTGGCGGGGGTGCAGGTGGCGTCCGGCATGGTGCAGGAGGGCGTACGCATCCGCGCCGGCACGGCCGTCAGCCGCGGGAAAACGGTGGGAACCATGACGTTCGAGGACGTATCCAAGGACTTCCCGTTCGTGCTGGCCCTTCCGCAGTACAGGACGGAGCAGCTCCTGGAAGAGCGCGTCCTCGCCCTTGACGCCGGGGCGATCGTCAGGGGCTCAAGGGTCACCGGAGTTGCGGACGACGGCGGGATGGTCACCGTAGCCGTGGAGGCTTGCGCAGGTGCCGCCCACCCCCGCCGCAGTGCCACCGCGGCGTTGCTGGTCGCAGCCGACGGCGCCCGGTCCCAGCTGCGGGCCTCGCTGGGTGTCCCGGTGATCCGCAAGACCTATCCCGACCACTACCTCATGGGTGATTTCGACGACGGCACGGAGTACGGGGACAAGGCCGTCCTGTTCCTCGAACCGGACGGAATCGTTGAGTCCTTTCCCCTGCCTGGCGGTGTCCGGCGCTGGGTGGTGCGGCTGGGCTCGCCGGCGGCACCGGCAGCAGGGCCCGACCATCTGGCGGAACTGGTGGGCCGGCGAACCGGTGTCCGGCCTGATCCGGCCACGAACTCCATGCTGAGCGCCTTCAGCGTCCGCTCCGGCATTGCGCAAAGGACTGTCGCCGGACGGTCGGTGCTGCTGGGTGATGCGGCGCATGAGATCAGTCCCATTGGTGGGCAGGGCATGAACCTGGGCTGGCTGGGCGCGCAGGAACTGGTGCCGGTGGTCTGCGCGGCGCTGTCCGGGATACCCACCGGCACCCAGTTCAGGAAGTTCGAGCAGAACCGCCGGCGTGCCGCCGTCCTGGCCCGCAGGCAGGCGGAAGTCAACATGATGCTGGGCAGGCCGCTGCCGCCACTGCTGCTGCGGATCCGCGCCGCCGGCATTGCCGCGGCCGCCGCAATTCCGGCGGTGAACCAGTGGGCCGCCCGGCGCTTCACCATGCACTAGCAGCGGGGCCACAGATCCTTTGCCGGGTTAGCGGAAGTAGCAGTCGTAGCTGTCCTGGCTTACGATCACACCGTCGCTGACCTCAAAGACGGACGACGTCCTGGCCCGGATGGTCTCACCGTTGTCCCAATACCGCAGATCCATCAGCACCGTGGCAGACCAATCGGCTTCCACCACCACCCGGCAGCCTTCACACGTGGTCCGCCGGACAATGAACTGCTGGTCCTTCACCACGTCGCGGCTTTGGTCAGCGCCGGCAAGCACTGCCGCCAGCGTCCGCCTGGAGCCTTCCGGGGCCAACAGGTGCGGGGCCTCCGTGAGCACGAACCGTTCCGAGAGGAACGGCCTGATGGCCGCCGCCCCGCCGCCCTGTTCAAGGACCCGGATGAATTCAAGGACGCGTTCCAGTGGCGTCGCTGCCGGGAAGGGATCTTCAGCCATGCAGTAGACCCTAGCCCAACGTCCCTGCACCGCCTCCGCCAGTAGGCTGTTCCCATGACCCAGACTGTTCCCCCGACGACCGCCGGCGCCGGCCAAATCCGTGACATTGTTGAGCAGATCCTGTCCGCAGGCTCGCTCCCGCCCATCGTCCAGGCCGGACACCCGGCGCTGCGCCAGCGTGCCGCGGAGTACGATGGCCAGCTTTCCGACGACCAGCTGGGCCGCCTGATCGGGGTCATGCGGCAGATCATGCACGAGGCGCCGGGCGTGGGCCTGGCCGCGCCGCAGCTGGGCATCCCCCTAAGGCTGGCCGTCCTGGAGGACCAGTACGACATCGACCCCGCTGCCGCTGCCCTGCGGAACCGGAGCCCCCTGGACTTCCTGGCCATCCTCAACCCCCGCTACACGCCGCTTGGGCCCGGACACGCGTCGTTCTACGAAGGCTGCCTGTCCCTCAACGGGTTGCAGGCGGTGGTGGCGCGTCCGGAGGCCGTATTGCTGGAGTATGCAACACCGGACGGCGCGGTGGAGCGGCGGGAGTTTTCCGGGTGGCAGGCGCGCATCGTGCAGCACGAGACGGACCACCTTGACGGCATCCTGTACATGGACCGCGCCCAGCTTCGGTCGTTGAGCAGCAACGCCGAGTACGCAGCGCACTGGGCGGAGGCGGGCATCAACAAGGCACAGGACGGCCTGGGGTTCGACGAAGGGCCCGCCGGCATCTCCCTCGGCTGACGGTTTCCGCTCCCCCTCCACAGGCACAGGGCGGGCAGGGCTGAAAGCCCCGCCCGCCTAAACTGGTTCCCATGCCTTCCGCGCACCTTCCCCTCCTGTGCCCCGTCTGCTCGCATCCGCTGGAGTACCTGGAGGCGAAGGCAACACGCCAACCCCGCCTGGTATGCCCGGATGGGCACAGCTTCGATGCCGCCCGCCAGGGCTACTTCAACCTGCTCGTTGGCAAAGGCACGCCCTTCGAGCCGGACAGTGCCGCGATGGTGGCCGCACGGTTCACCTTCCTGGGGAACGGGCACTACCGGCCGCTGGCGCAGGCCCTGGCGTCCGCCGTCGTACCAAGCCTGCGGGAGGAAGGGGCAGTGGTGCTGGACTCCGGAACAGGGACCGGCCACTACCTGCGGGAGATCCTCGATGCTGCAGCTGCAGCAGGGCGGCAGGCGTCCGCCATTGGCCTGGACATCTCGAAATTCGCCCTTCGGCGGGCAGCCCGCCTCAACCCGGAGGCAGCGAACCTGGTCTGGGACATCTGGCGCCCGCTGCCTGTGGCGGACAACTCGGTGGACGCGGTCACCGTGGTCTTCGCTCCACGAAACCCCCCAGAGTTCGCCCGTGTCCTGCGCCCCTCGGGGATGCTGGCTGTCGTGACACCGCGGCCCGGACATCTGGCGGGCATCGCGGCCATCACCGGGATGCTCGGGATCGAGGAGGGCAAGGATGAGCGGCTGGCTGAGGCGATGGCCAGCCACTTCGAGCCCGAAAAGACCCTTGACGTGGACATACCGCTGGAACTGGGCCGCGGGGCCGCCGTGGACCTGGCCTTCATGGGACCGGCAGGCCACCACCTGGACCGGGACCAGATTGCTGCCCGGCTCGGGAACTCCGTGGAACCGGTGAAAGCCGATGCAAAATTCCGGCTTTCCGTGTTCCGGTCCAGGACCCACGCCGCCCCGTAACGACTTGGCCACTATCCCCTTGCACTCCCTGTGAACGGGCCCACAGGACAGGTCCGCGGACTAGGATGAAAAGACAGTTGCAGGCGGGTCCGCGGATGCGGCTCCCCCGTAACGAAGGGGGAAGCAGGAGTGTTCGAATGGCTTGGGGAAAACTGGTGGGCGCTGTGGCTCACGGCTTTCCTGGCGTTTGCAGTGATCGAGATGATCACCCTTGACCTGTTTTTCATCATGCTTGGCGGTGGATCGCTCGCCGCACTGGTTGCCGATTTCGCCGGCGCGGACCCCTGGCTCCAAGTAGTCATCTTCTGCATCGTGTCCCTGCTCATGGTCGCCTTTGTCAGGCCCGTGGCACTGTCGCACCTGAAGAAGGGACCTTCCGAGCAGCGGACCAACGTGGACCGGCTGATCGGTGAGCCGGCTGTGGTGATGGAAGCCGTGACGTCCGACGGCGGCCTGGTGAAAATCGGCGGCGACATATGGAGTGCGCGCTCCGCCGCGGGAGTGCTTCCCGCAGGCCAGAAGGTGGTCGTAGCGGCCATCGACGGCGCGACAGCAGTGGTTTCGGTACCGCCGGCGGCGGGCACCGGTCCAGATACAGCCTGACAATTGGGGAACAAGGAGTTGTATGGAAAACGCAGGCGGAACCGCACTGGCCATTGTGCTGGTGGTTCTGATCGTCTTTGTCATCATCGTTTTGGTCCGGTCCGTCCGGATCATTCCGCAAGCCCGCGCCGGCGTCGTTGAACGGCTCGGCAAATACCAGCGGACACTGAATCCTGGCCTGACCATCCTGATTCCTTTTGTGGACCGGCTCCTGCCGCTCCTGGATCTGCGCGAGCAGGTGGTGTCCTTTCCGCCGCAGCCCGTTATTACCGAAGACAACCTGGTGGTCTCCATCGATACGGTGGTCTACTTCCAGGTAACGGACCCGCGCGCGGCCACCTACGAGATCGCCAACTACATCCAGGCAGTGGAACAGCTCACCACCACCACCCTGCGCAACGTGGTGGGCGGCCTCAACCTGGAGGAAGCCCTCACGTCCCGTGACCAGATCAACGGACAGCTCCGCGGCGTCCTGGACGAGGCCACCGGCCGCTGGGGCATCAGGGTTTCACGGGTGGAACTGAAGGCCATCGATCCGCCCCACTCCATCCAGGACTCCATGGAGAAGCAGATGCGTGCCGAACGCGACCGCCGTGCCGCCATCCTGACAGCTGAGGGAACCAAACAGTCGGCCATCCTCACCGCGGAGGGCCAACGGCAGGCGTCCATCCTGGCCGCAGAGGGCGAAGCCAAGGCCGCCATCCTTCGTGCGGACGGCGAATCGCAGGCCATCCAGAAGGTCTTCGACGCCATCCACAAGGGAAACCCGGACCAGAAACTGCTGGCCTACCAATACCTTCAGACGCTGCCCAAGCTCGCCGAAGGCTCGGCGAACAAGCTCTGGATCATCCCCAGCGAAGTCGGGGAAGCCCTGAAGGGAATTGGCAACGCACTCGGCGGCACCGGTGCGGAAGGGTCCGCTGCCGGGCCGCTGTTCCAGGACCTGCCCGCTGGTGAGCAGTCCCAGCCGTAAGCATCACGGGAAAACGGGGAGGGTCTGGCGGCGCACGCCCCAAACCCTCCCCGTTTTGTCCTGTAAGGGATAACCGACGTATAATTGGGTATTTGTCCGGCAGGAGAATATCAGCTGGAACAACCAAGCTTCGTAATGCGTTGAATCCTATGATGCAGCACAGTGCACAAAGTAGTCCGGCGGTGCCACGGTGCCACCGGCTAGCGCGGAGATTTCATCCGCGAACCGACCAGAGGGAGAAATCATGAGCGATCGCAGCCTGCGGGGCATGCGCCTTGGTGCGCAGAGCATGGAGACCGAGTCCGGAGTTGAGCCGGCTCCGCGCCAGCGGGTCGAATACCGTTGCGCAGATGGCGAGCAGGTCTTCGTCACGTTCTCCTCCGAGGCGGAAATTCCTCCGGTGTGGGTCTCCAAGACCGGTAAGGAAGCGCTCCTGGTTGACGGTGAAAAGCCGGACACCAGCAATGACAAGGCAGTCCGCACCCACTGGGACATGCTGCTGGAACGCCGCTCCCTGCCTGAACTCGAACAGATCCTCGAGGACCGCCTGACCATCCTGCGCGAACGCCGCGGAGAGCGCCGCTCGGCCTAAGGCCAGCCACGCAAAAGGGGGTGTCCCCGCACCATCGTGCGGGGACACCCCCTTTTTCGTGCCTCCGGGAGGCCGGGATCCGCGGGCTGGGGAAAACCTACGCCTGCTTGTTCTTCAGCTTGCCGGCCAGCGTATTCCAGCGGGCGGCCAATCCCCATTTGGTGACATTGATCATGGCTTCGACCACGATGTTGCCACTCATCTTCGAGGCACCCAGTTCGCGCTCCACAAAGGTGATGGGGCGTTCCTCGATGCGCAAGCCCAGTTTGGCGACCCGCCAGGCCAGGTCCACCTGGAAGCCGTAGCCCACCGAGTCCACCTGGTCCAGGTTGAGTTTCTCCAGGGTGGTCCTGCGGAACGCACGGTAGCCGCCGGTGACGTCCTTGATGGGCAGTGCGAGCATCAGGCGTGCATAGGTGCTGCCCACGCGTGAGATGGCCTGGCGGTACAGCGGCCAGTTAACCACGCTTCCGCCCGGAACCCAGCGCGAGCCCATGGCCAGGTCGGCGCCTTGTTCCACGGCTTCCAGCAGCTGGGGAAGCTGCTCGGGCTGGTGGGAGCCGTCAGCGTCCATTTCCACCAAGACGTCGTAGCCGGCCTCCAGGCCCCACCTGAACCCTGCGATGTAGGCGGCGCCCAGCCCTTCCTTGCCCTTGCGGTGCAGGACATGGACCTGGGAGTCTTCGGCAGCGAAGCCGTCGGCAAGTTGGCCGGTGCCGTCGGGGCTGTTGTCATCGACCACCAGCACGTCCGACGCCGGAACGGCCTTCCGCAGGCGCTGGAGCGTCTTGGGCAGCGATTCCAGTTCGTTGTAGGTGGGAATGATCGTAAGGACGCGCACAGAGGGCCTTTCCGGGTGGAAGTGGTCGGTGCACCGAACGCCGGACGTGCCGGCGGCGGGCGCAACTCCCCATTATAGGGGCGGCAGCTTGCGGGATCAGGAACGCAGGGCCGGGCTGCCAAACAGTTCGGCGCCGTCTTTCACGGTTTGAAGGCAGACCGGCTCCGAGCCTGTGTCCAGGGCCGGCAGCAGCGGTGTCCTGGCCCGGGGGTCCGTGCTCCAGGACTGCACCCGTCCGTCAGCCACCTGGACCATCAGTTCTTCCACTTCCCACACGGCAAAGCTGGCCGGAGCGCCGGGAACGAGTTGCCCGGCCATGGGGTTGGCGTGCCGGGCGGCACGCCAACCGGCCCGGGTGTGGCCAAGGAACGCTGCCCGCGCCGAAATACGCTGGTCCGGGTTGTGGTGTTCCACGCAGGCGCGCACGCTGGACCAGGGACGGAGGGGCGTGACGGGGCTGTCGCTGCCGAAGCAGACAGGAACGCCGGCGGAGTAGAACGCGGCGAACGGATTCATTGACCGGCTTCGGTCGCCCAGCCGCCGCTCATACACGCCTCCGGGGCCGCCCCAGGCCGCGTCGAAGGATGGCTGCGCGCTGACGGTCACGGAGTAATGGGCCAGCTTTGCCACGGCTGCCGCATCAGCCATCTCCACATGTTCGAACCGGTGGCCGGCGGCGCGCACCCGCTGCTCCCCCACTTCCTTGGCCGCCAGGTCCAGCGCTTCCAGCGCAGCGTCGAGTCCGGCGTCACCAATCACGTGGAACCCGCCCTGGATTCCGGCCAGGGAGCAGGCGGCCAGGTGGGCTGCGGCCTCTTCGACGCCCAGGTAGAGGGTGCCGCGCTCCTGGCCGGCATCGCTGTATCCAGTGCGGAGGGCGGCGGTACGGGACCCCAAGGACCCGTCGATGTTCAGGTCGCCTGCAAGGCCGCGGACTCCCGCCCCCAGCTCTGTCACCAGCGCGCGGGCCTGCTCCTCGGACGAGACCAGCCCGCCCCAGTACGGCATTACTTCGGGATAGCGGGGCTGCCCGGCCTCGCCGGCGTTCCATCCTGCAGCGAGCCGCAGGTCATGGGCGCCGCCGATATGGGGCGCACCCATTTCCGCGAGGGCAACGTACCCGTTGGCAGCTGCTTCCGCCAGGGCGCGGGCCTGGAGCCGCTTCAGCGCATCCTGCGGCAGCTGCCGCGTTGCCAGCCGGGCAGCCTCGTGTGCCGCCCGCGTCACCCGGGCGCCGCCGTCGTACCCGGCCTTGCCCTGAAGCTCCGCAGACTGTGCCAGGGACGTGGACACCAGCGCCGAGTGCACGTCCACCCGCGAAAGGTACACGGGCCTGCCCCCGGCCGCCCGGTCAAGTTCTTCCGCGCTGGGCAGGGTGGGGTCCGCCCACATGCTCTCGTCCCACCCATGGCCGAGCACCGGCCCGTCCCCGCCGGCCCCCGCGACTGCATCCAGCACTGCCCGGGCTGAGGTGAGTGCGCCCAGCTGGAGCGACTCCAGGGCGATTCCGGTTTCGGTCAGGTGCATGTGTGAGTCCACGAAGCCCGGTGCAACCAGGGCGCCGCGGAGGTCGATAATGTCCATGGTGCCGTCGGCAATGGACGACGCCGCCTGCTCCGATCCCACCCAGGCAACTGTGTCCCCATCCACCAGCATGGCCGTGGCGAACGGGTCCGCCGCCGTGTACACGGATCCATTGCGGTACAGCACCGGGGCGGGACGGGCTTTGTTGCTGGGGGTTGCATCAGGGCGGGGCATAAAGGCAGGACTCCTGGGAGGTGGGCAGGCCGGTTGCAGCCGGCAAAGGTTGAGGGTTTAGAGGACGGAAGAGTAGGCCACGACGCCGCGGCGGATGAGGTTGATCGCCTCGGCGCAGAGCCGTGCCAGGCGCGGGTCAAGGCCGGGGATCTTTGCGAGCTGGTCCAACAGGTCCACCACCTGCTTGACCCAGCGGACAAAATCGCCGGCGGCAAGGTCGGTGCCGCTCAGGACATCCTGCAGGTGGCGTCCGCGGGCCCACTTGTACAGCGGCCAGACGAGGCCCAGTTCAGGTTCGCCGGTCAGCGGAAGCTTGTTCTCCTCTTCCACGTCTTCGAGGACGGACCATTCCTTGACCACGATGTCCACCGAGGTTTCCAGGGAGACACTGGGCATGCGCGGCCGCAGGCCCCGGTCTTCGCGTTTAGCCTGGTAGACCAGGACGCTGGCCAGGGCAGCAACTTCCGCCGCGTCCAGGTCATTGAACGCGCCCAGCCGCAGGGACTGGGAGATCAGCAGGTCCTTTTCACCGTAGATCCGGCGCAGCCGCTGGCCGTCGGGGCTGATGTTCAGCCGGCCCTCTCCGGCGTCTTCCAGGTAGCCGTAGGCGGACAGGACGTCGCAGACCCGGTCAAAGGTCTTGGCGATGGTGTTGGTGCGGCCCTGGATCTGGCGGACCAGGCCGTCCGTTTCGCGCCGCAGCTTCCACCAGCGCTCCGACCACCGGGCATGGTCTTCGCGTTCGCTGCACCCGTGGCAGGGATGGGCTTTCAGGGCCCGGCGCAGATCGGCGATCCGCCGCTCCTGGTTGGGGAGGGCGGCGCCACGGCCGAAGTCATGGTTGCGGTTCTGGCCGGGAGCAGGCGGACGGTTCTCGCGCAGTGCGTTGCGGACGGAGGATGCCAGGTCCCGGCGGGATTTTGGCACCTTTGCATTGAAGGACTTGGGGATCCGGACCCGTGTAACCGGCGCGATGGGGCCCTCCAGGTCGTCCGTTCCGATCCGGCGCAGCTGGTTGTCCAGTGTGAGCACGGCCGGCCGGGGTTCGCGGCTTCCGTGGTCGGAACTGAGGACGACGGCGGGCCCCGGGGCACGTCCGCCGGGAACGTTGACCACGTCCCCGGGCAGGAGGCGGGCCAGGGAGTCGCCGCTGAGCGATTTCTGGACGCGTGACTTGGTCCGGGAGGTGGCGCTCTCGGCATCGGAGAGTTCCCTGCGCAGCCGGGCATACTCCGTGAAGTCACCCAGGTGGCAGGTCATGGATTTGGCATAACCGGCAAGCGACTCCTCGCGGCTCCGCACCTGCCTGGCCAGTCCCACCACGGAGCGGTCGGCCTGGAACTGGGCAAACGAGGACTCCAGGATTTCGCGCGCCCTGGCACGCCCAAATTGTGCCAGGAGGTTGATGCTCATGTTGTAGGTGGGCCGGAAACTCGAGTTCAGCGGATAGGTTCGCCGGGACGCCAGGCCGGCCACCGCCGTCGGGTCCGTCCCTGGCTGCCACAGCACTACGGCGTGGCCCTCGACGTCGATGCCGCGCCGGCCGGCCCGGCCGGTGAGCTGGGTGTATTCACCGGCGGTGATGTCCACGTGGGCTTCGCCGTTGAACTTGTCCAGCTTTTCCAGTACCACTGAGCGCGCGGGCATGTTGACGCCCAGGGCGAGGGTCTCGGTGGCGAAGACAGCCTTGACCAGGCCGTCGGCGAAGAGTTTTTCAACCACCTCCTTGAAGGTGGGCAGCATGCCGGCATGGTGGGCTGCAAAGCCCCGGAGCAGGCCGTCCCGCCACGTCCAAAAACCCAGCACGTCCAGGTCGTCCGGCGGAATGTCCTGCCCGGCCTCGTCCACCCGCTGGGCGATAATCTGCTGCTCCTTCTCTGTGGTGAGCCACAGGCCCGAACCAACGCACTGCGCTACGGCCGCCTCACAGCCGGCGCGGGAGAAGATGAAGGTGATGGCGGGCAGCAGGTACATCCGGTCCAGGCTGGCGATCACCTGGGGACGGCTGGCGGGGCGGACCCCCGTTGGCTCGCTCCTCGCCGGGCGGTCGTATCCGCCTCGGCCACGCTGGCCGCGGCGGCCGGCGCCGGCGCGGATGCGGAAGCTTTGCTGGCTTTCGCTGCGGGCAACTGTCAGGAGGTCGGGATTGACGTCGAAGCCGCGGCCCTTGGCGGTTTCGGCGGGCTTGGATGCCTGCTGCCCCTCTTCCTCGACGGGCGGAGCGATCTCGTCGAAGGTGGTTTCTCCCGCGAAGAGGTCCATGATCTGCCGGCCCACCATGACGTGCTGCCATAGGGGCACCGGCCGGTGTTCGGAGACGATGATGTCCGTGTCCCCCCGGACGGTATCCAGCCAGGCGCCGAATTCCTCGGCGTTGGAGACGGTTGCACTGAGCGATGCGACCTGGACCTCGCTGGGCAGGTGGATGATGACCTCTTCCCAGACTGCTCCCCGGAACCGGTCGGCAAGGTAGTGGACCTCGTCCATGACCACATATCCGAGATCGTCCAGGGTGGCGGAATCCGCGTACAGCATGTTCCGGAGGACTTCGGTGGTCATGACCACTACCCGCGCTTCACCGTTGATGCTGGTGTCACCGGTGAGGAGGCCCACGTTGTCCGCACCGTATTTGTCGCTGAGCTCAGAGAACTTCTGGTTGCTGAGGGCCTTGATGGGTGTGGTGTAAAAAGCCTTCAGGCCCCGCTGCAGGGCGAGGTAGATGGCGAACTCCCCCACGATGGTCTTACCGGCTCCGGTCGGGGCCGCCACCAGGACTCCCCTGCCTTCCTGGAGCGAAAGGCAGGCCTGCCGTTGAAAGTCGTCAAGCTCGAAGTCCAGGGTCCGGATGAACGACCCAAGGTACGTGGCCGCCTCTGCCCGGCGCTCGGCGCTGGCACGGTATCTCTCGGCTGGCGAAAGTTCATCAGGATCGACGGGGCCGGCGGAGAAGGGTCCGGTGGTGGAGGACATACCCCAAGCCTAGCGGCAGGCTAGAGCTTCTTAAGTTCACTGCTGGGGGTGGCGATGTCAGCAGTGGACTCGGTCTCCTCGACGTGTTTGGCCTCACGGCGTTCGCGGCGCTTGTCGTTCATGATGCAAATGCCGATCGCTGCGAAGAAGAGCGCCAGCAAAGGGCCGGCCAGCATGAACATGGAGATGGCATCCGCACCCGGTGCTGCGATGGCTGCCAGGACGAACACCAGGAACACGGTGATGCGCCAGGCCTTCAGGATGGTGCGGCCGGAAACAATTCCCGCCATGTTCACGCCGACCAGCACCACAGGGACCAGGAAGGCCAGTCCCAGCATCAGTACCATGCGGGTGACGAACTCGATATAGGTCCTGGCGTCAATGACGCTTGAGGAGCCTTCAGGGGTGAACTGGGTCAACGCGTGGACCACCTGCGGGACCACAAGCCAGCCCACCCAGATTCCGGCAAGGAACAGCGGAATGGCAGCCGCCATATAGCCAAGCGTGTAGCGCCGTTCCTTGGACGTCAGCCCCGGGGTGATGAAGGCCCAGAGCTGGTAGATCCAGACAGGACTGGAGATGACCGCCCCGATGAGGAGCGACATCTGCAGCTTGAAGTCAAAAGGTGACGCGATGGTGCCGAAGTTGATGGCCGCAAGGCCCCCGGTCTCATTCGAGATCCGGTTGACCGGTTCGGCCAGGGCCTTCAGCAGCGGATCGTAAAGTATCCAGCCCCCAATACCGCCGATGACGACGCCGATGGCCGACTTGATCAGCCGGTTCTTCAGCTCCTTGAGGTGCTCCCAAAGGGACATCCGTCCCTCGGGATTGGCTTTACGGGCCCGCGACAGTGCCACGGGAGGTCAGGCGCGGGTCGACGGCGGAACGTCAGTGCCGTCTGTCGGCTCACCGGGCTTCGCCTTGGGGTGGTTCACGATGGTGCCTTCCACCGGGCCGGATGCGTCGGCGGTGGAGTCGGCTTTGCCGTCGTTCTTCATTTCCTTGACCTCGGACTTGATGATCCGCATGGACTGTCCAAGACTGCGGGCCATGGCCGGAAGCTTGGGGGCGGCGAAGAGAAGCAAAGCAACGACGATGATGATTACGATCGGCCAGGGGCCATCAAAGAGTCTTCCCACGGGAAATCCTTTCCTCTAAATACATCCTACTTCTATGTGAAGTCGAGATCTCCGAGCGCCTGCGGCTGGCCCCGGTCCTTTTTGCGCTGCACTCGCCGGCGGCGGCGGTCTTCGCGCCGGGCCGATTTGGATGCCTCGTAATCATGTCGCATCGCGGCGGGTGAGGCAAAAACGGCAGAACCCGGCAACGGCTGTCGCGTGCCTGTGGATTCCTGCACGTCGACCGGGTTCAGGTGCCCCAGCTTTTCACCGGCGGCGCTGAGGTCCTTCATAGTCGCCATGAATTGGCGGAAGAGACGGATGCCCAGCAGGACATAGAACAGCAGGGACACGGCGACGAGCGCCACCCATATGAGAATCCAGGACCACCAAGGCATGCTGAGAAGTCTATCCGGCGTACCTGTCCAGCGACGCCGCCAGCCAGTCCCGCGCGGCGTCAGCCAGTGAGGCCGGAGCCAGGATGCGGGCCGAACCGCCGTGCTGGGCCACGAACATGGGAAGCCACGCTGTGTTGCCGAAGCGGATCTCTGCCACCAGCCCGCCGTCGGGCAACTCTGCGGTGCGCTCTGCGTAGTAGTCATCCGCCAGTCCCCTCCCCTGCCGGGTGAGCTGGACGGTGACTGTTGTGTCGTCGTCGTTCGCTGTGAAAAGTTTGGCGGGAACGCCTCCGTCCGGTGGCCCGTGCATGCTGGCGGGACGGCCGCTGGGCCGCACGTCCTGCACGCGGTCCAGCCGGAAGTTCCGCAGCCCGTCCACCAAGTGGCACCAGGCTTCGAAATACCAGATGTTGTCCAGGGAGTAGAGCCGCAGGGGGTCCACATCGCGCTCGGTGACCGCGTCGCGCTGCGGCGAAAGGTAGGTCAGGTGGAGCTGGGAACCGGACTCGATGGCGTGGCGCACCGTGGCATGGGTCGAGGCGTCCGCCGGAGCCACCTGTGGCCCGGCGATGGAGGCGGCGCGGAGTCCTTCCTCCCCGGCCGCGGCCAGCAGCTTCAACGTGACCGTTTCCAGGGCGCCGCCGCCGGGCAGGTCCGGCAGGCCGTTGAGCGTTTCAAGGCCGGTCAGGAGGGCACAAGCCTCCGCCACGGTGAACCGGACCGGCTTCTTCAGGTCGAGGTCCTGGGTGATGAAGACGTGGTCGTCCTCCCACTGGATGTCGAGCAGGTCGTCCGGATACCCCTCGGGCAAGCCGGAGCAGATGAGGATCCGGAGGTCGGCCTCCAGCTCTTCCCGGGTGACGCCGAAGTGATTTGCAACGTCCTGGATGTGCAGGCCCTGGTTGTGGACAAGGAACGGGACCAACTGCAGCATGCGCTTGAGCTGGTCTTCTGAGGTCCCCTTCCGGGCGGTCCGGGCGCGGGCATCCGGGAACGCATAGGCGGGGACGGGCGAAACGCTGAAGTCGGCCGCGGCCTGCAGCCGGCGCCGCACCGCCCCTGCAAGTCCGGCGGGCTCCACTGCCAGGGCATCGGGTCCGTAGGAGGCAAGCTCTTCGGCAAGGATTTCCGGGTCGCGGTACTCCAGGACCATCCGGTCGTAGCCATCCGCAGGCGCGCCGGGAGCCTGGTGGTGCCGGGAGCCGTCAAGGGCCCGTCGGCGCAGCGACAGCAGGCGCTCGTGCCGGACGTCCACGACGGCGGTGCGCAGCGGTAGTTCAGGCAGCCGGGCCAGTTCGTCACGGATGCTGAAGCCGGAGGGCGGAACGTACTGCTCCCTGGTGAGGGTGGTCACCGCGCTGGTGATTCGGGACAGCCGGAAATGCCGGGGCGCGTTCCGGGCCCGGTCGTAGCCCATGAGGTACCACTGGCCGAAGCGGCTGCCGAGGCCCCAGGGCTCGACAAGCCGTTCCTCCTCCTTGCCGGTGCTCCCGGCAAGGTACGTGAAGCTGACGGCATGCCGGGCATGCATGGCGGCAACGATGTCGTCGAAGGCCTGCCCGGCCGGTTTGATCCGTGGCTGGACGCCTGCCGGCAGTTCCACCTCGGCCAGCCTTCCTGATGCCTGGAGTTTACGCAGTGCGCTTTGGGCAGCCGTCCCCAAAGCTGCGCGCTCCCAAAGCTGGGAAGCCAGCAGGAGGACGGTCCATTCCTCCGGTCCCAGCTGGACGTCCGGGAGGCGGCTGGACTCCTTGCCGATCCGGTACCTGGTAGTGGCGGGGTCGTCCTCGCTCCAGCCCAGGTCCGTCAGGGTTTCCACCTCGAACCCCATGGACCTCAGGTCGTTCTTGTCCCGCTCGAACATCCGCCCGAAGGCGACGTCATTGCCGGAGGTGTCGTGGTAGACCTTCTCGCGCAACTCGTTGCGTCGCAACCCGTAACGGGTGTTGAGCAGCGCAATCAGCAGGTTGAGGAGTCGTTCAGTACGGGATACGGACACCTTGGTTACGTTACTAAACTCCTCCGGGGAAAGCAGAAAGCGCGGCAGCACGGGAGGGATATCCTCCGTGCTGCCGCGCTCCCTGGACTTCGTCAGCGGACGGCGACGAGGTCCACGACAAAGATCAGTGCCTCGTTGGGGGCAATGGCACCGCCGGCGCCGCGCGAGCCGTAGGCCAGCTCCGACGGGATCTCCAGGCGGCGGCGGCCGCCGACCTTCATGCCCAGGAGGCCCTGGTCCCAACCCTGGATGACCTGGCCGACGCCGACGCGGAAGTCCAGCGGTGCGCCGCGGCCCCAGGAGGCGTCGAATTCTTCGCCTGTGGACCAGGCAACGCCGACGTAGTGGGTGGAGACGGTGTCCCCTGCCTTGGCTTCCTCGCCGTCACCCTCGATGAGGTCGGTGATGACGAGTTCCGTGGGGACGTCGCCTTCCGGGAAGTCGATCTCGGGCTTCTGGCGGTCGAATTCCCGCTGTCCAAACGACATGCTTGCTCCTATGAGTGAGTGGTGATGGGTGCCGCGAAGGACGCGGCGTCCCTGTAAGTCTTGCTACTTGACCCCGAGGATGTCCACTACGAAGACCAGGTCGCCCTTTGCCTGGCCCTGGCCGGCGTCTCCGTAGGCCAGGTCCTTGGGGATGACCAGCAGGACGCGGGAGCCCACGGTCTTACCCGCGAGGCCCTGGGTCCAGCCCTTGATAACGCCCGAGAGCGGGAAGGTGGCAGGCTGGCCGCGGTCGAAGCTGGAATCGAACTTGGTGCCGTCGGAGAGGTTGACGCCAACGTAGTTCACGGTCAGGGTGTCGGATTCCTTGACGGTGGCGCCGGTGCCCTTGATCAGGTCCTGCGACACGAGTGCCGTGGGGGCGGGCGCACCTGCAACGTTGATTTCCGGTACACCGTCCTTTTCGGTCACCGTCGGCAGGCCGGCCGGCGGCGTCACGGTTTCACCCTGCGGCTTGTCCAGCACGGGGGTGGGGTCCGAAGCCGAAAGTACTTTAATGATCAGCAGCTGGGTGGGTTCAGCTGCAGCGCTGGGGCTGGGGCTGGCGCCGTCTGATGGGCTGGGGCTTGCCGACGGTGCACTCTGCTGGCCGGGCACGGCCAGGGCCAGGCTGGATCCCACTTTGGCACCTATGAAAGCGTTGTAGATGACAGCGCTGCCTGTTTTGAGCTCATCGTTCAGCTCCAGGCTTTCAGGCTCGTTGGGGAACGTATCCTCCAGCTGGGATCCATCCGTGCCATTCAGGGCCAGGATGGAGATCTTGGCTACCTGGTTTGCCTTGACGGTGTCGCCGCTGCCTTCGGAAACCACCTTGATGGTCGGCTGGGTGACGGCCAGGGGCTTGTCGAAGTCCACACCCGGGGCCTTTTTGTCCCCGTTGTCGGTCAGCTTGAGGGAGTCGAGCTTTGCAGTCTCCCCGGCGGACTGGCTGCTGGGCTCGGGCTGGGACGCTGTACCTCCGCAGGCAGTCAGGAGCAACAGGCCGGGAAGGAGGATTGCTAGTAGTCGGCGCACGTAGTAAAACTTTCGTCGGGGCAGGGTGGATACGGCTATTCCGCCTGGCGGCGGACAATGCCGTGGAAGGCCCCCTTAAAAGGGACCTTATCCAGAATAGACCCTGAAACTGGACGTCAGCCCATAGAGTCCAACAGCGCATCCACGCGTTCGTCCACGCTGCGGAAGGGATCCTTGCACAGAATCGTCTGGTGGGCACGGTCGTTGAGTTTCAGGTGCACCCAGTCCACGGTGTAGTCGCGCCCCAGTTCCTGCGCCCGCCGGACAAAGTCGCCGCGCAGCTTGGCGCGGGTGGTCTGTGGCGGCGCGTCCACGGCACCCTTGATGACCGTGTCATCAACAATGCGGCGCACCGCGCCCCGGGACTGCAGGAGATAGAACAGCCCGCGGCTGCGCGAAATATCATGGTAGGTCAGATCGAGCTGGGCGATGCGCGGTGCCTCCAGGCCCAGGCCGTGGCGTTCGCGGTAGTTGTCCATCAGTTTCTTCTTGATGGCCCAGTCGATTTCGGTGTCGATCCCCCTGGAATCGCCGGCCTCGATCGCATGCAGCGTTCGCTCCCACAGGTCCAGGATCACGGGAACGTGCGGGTTGTGGGCGCCATGCTCGTTGACGAAGGCTGTCACCTTGGACAGGTACTCCTGCTGGATTTCAAGGGCGGTGAGCTGCCGTCCGTTGGCCAGGCGGACCAGCGCGCGCCCGCTGAGGTCATGCGAAATTTCGCGGATGCTGCGGATGGGGTTTTCCATCCGCATGTCCCTCATGATCACGCCGGCCTCAATCATCCGGAGGACCAGGTCCACGGTGCCGACCTTCATCAGCGCCGTCGCCTCGGACATGTTCGAGTCCCCCACGATGACGTGCAGCCGCCGGTAGAACTCGGCGTCGGCATGCGGCTCGTCCCGGGTGTTGATGATGGGCCGGGAACGGGTGGTGGCGGAGGAGACGCCTTCCCAGATGTGGTCGGCCCGCTGGGAGAAGGCATAGGTGGCCCCGTGGGGCGTCTTCAGGACCTTCCCTGCGCCGGCGATGAGCTGGCGGGTGACCAGGAACGGAATCAGGATTTCAGCCAGGCGGGAAAATTCCCCCCGGCGTGGAATCAGGTAATTCTCATGGCTGCCGTACGAGTTCCCTGCGGAATCGGTGTTGTTCTTGAACAGGTACACGGTGCCGTTGAAGCCCTCAGCGGCAAGGCGCGCCTGGGCCTCATCCACCAGGTCGTCAAGGATGAGTTCGCCGGCACGGTCGTGGGCGATCAGCTGTGCAAGGTCATCGCACTCGGCCGTCGCGTACTCGGGGTGGGATCCGACGTCGAGGTACAGCCGGGAACCGTTGGTGAGGAACACATTGGAGGAACGCCCCCAGCTGACCACCTTCCGGAACAGGTACCGCGCCACCTCCTCCGGGGCAAGAGGCCTCGAGTCGGGGCTCGAGTAGGAGATCCCAAACTCGGTTTCGATGCCGAAGATTCTCTTGTCCATGTGGTCCTCCTAGGCCAGCAGTGCTGTGATGTCCGCGTCGTTCAGCCTGCGGAAGGCACGCCGGGTGCCGCGGGAGCTTTCGGACAGCCGGTCCAGGACGGCCACTTCCAATGCACTTGGCGGCAACGGCGCCGCGGGCTGCTCACCTTCCTGGACGGGCGTAAGTCCCTTGATGGCCAGCCGGACGGCGTCGGCGAAGCCCAGCGAGGCCTGCCATCCTGCATCGATGGCCGATGACACTTTCTCAGCCTGTCCACCCATGACGACAAAGCTGTGCTCGTCGGCAATCGAGCCGTCGAACGTCAGCCGGTAGAGGTGGTCCTCGGCCTGCGAGGACCCTACTTCGGCAACGGCGAGTTCCACCTCGAAGGGCTTTTGCTCGGCGGTGAAGACAGCGCCCAGGCTTTGGGCGTACACACTGGCCAGGCCGCGGGCGGTGACGTCCTCGCGGTCGTACGAGTATCCGCGGACGTCGGCGTAGCGGACGCCGGCCTGGCGGAGGCTTTCGAATTCGTTGTACTTGCCGACGGCGGCGAACGCGATTTTGTCGTAGATCTCGCCGATCTTGTGCAGGGACGGCGAAGGGTTCTCGGCTACGAGGGCGATCCCGTCGGCGCAGCTGATGACAACCACTGAGCGGCCGCGGGCGATGCCTTTCCGCGCGAAATCCGCGCGGTCCTTCATCAGTTGTTCTGGTGAGACATAGAACTGCTGGGTCATCTCAGGCCTCCCGTCCGGCGATGGTGCGCGCTTCGATCACGCTGCGCGACGCAGCCGCGAGTTCCGGCTCGGGCACCCGCCGGGCACCTGTCCTGTCCACCGTATAGACCACCGGCCACAACTGCCGGACCGTGTCCGGGCCGCCCGTTGCGGAATCGTCGTCGGCAGCGTCATACAGCGATTCGACCGCAACGGAAAGGGCCTGCTCGGCCGTGAGATTGGGCCGCCAAAGCTTCTTCAGCGCACCGCGCGCGAAGACGGAGCCGGAGCCGACGGTGTGGTGTTCGTGTTCCTCGTACCTGCCGCCGGTGACGTCATAGGAAAACAGCCGGCCGACGCCTGCGCTGGTGTCGAAACCGGCGAACAGGGGCACCACTGCAAGGCCCTGCAGGGCCAAGGGAAGGTTGCCCCTGATCATGGCACCCAGCCGGTTTGCCTTGCCTTCAAGGCTGAGCTGGGTTCCTTCTATCTTTTCGTAGTGCTCAAGTTCAACCTGGAAAAGCCGGGTCAGGTCAATTGCTATGCCGGCTGTTCCTGCAATGCCGAGGACGGAGAAGTGGTCAGCCGGGAAGACCTTCTCGATGTGCCTGCTCGCAATGACGTTCCCCATGGTTGCCCGCCGGTCGCCCGCCATCAGGACGCCGCCGCCGTAGCTCATGGCAACGATGGTGGTGGCATGGGGAACCTGGACCGGGGCAGCCACCGACGCGCCACCCTGGAGGGACCGGCTGAAGGGCAGTAGCTCTGGCCGGTCCCGCTGCAGGTGCTCGGTAAAGGACGAGGTGGCGTTGGCGGCTACCTGGTTGGCGGTTGATTCCTGCACTCATCACTCCTTGAACGTGGTACTTCAACGTCGGTACAGATCCCGGCCGTCCGCGGCTTCCGCCACCCAGCCGTCCGGGTTATTGGCCGCCCTTTTGGACGAATGCCCGGACGAACTCCTCGGCGTTGGATTCCAGGACACCGTCGATCTCGTCGAGAAGGTCGTCCACGCCTTCGGTCGATGCCGATGCCTGCGCCTCGGGCGGTGCCGGGGGTGCCTCGGGGATGTCTTCGTCGACCTGGCTGTCACGTGACTGCGGCTGCTGCTGCTCCTGGCCTGCCATTGGTTTCCCTCCTTTTTCCGTCGGTGGATCCGGCGGATCCTCCGATAAGCCCATCCTGCCACGGGATGGGCGTTCCGGCGCGGTTTACGCCGCAGGCGGAGTGCTGTTGTGTCCGAGCAGTTCGCCGAGGAACGGACCCGCTTCCCGGTAGCGCTCGAACAACGCTCCGGTCAGGGCTTTGGTTCCCCTCAGCGGCTCCCTGGTGGGCACCCGCTGCAGCCTCCCGTAGCCGGGCACGTCGAAGATGACCGAATCCCAGCTTGCGCCCACGACATCCTTGCCGAAGCTGCTGATGCACTTCCCGCGGAAGAACGCCCGGGTATCGGCCGGCGGCTCTGCTACAGCAGCAGCGATGGCGGAGTCCTCGACCACGCGCTGCATCCGGTTCCTGGACAGGAGCCGGTAGTAGAGGCCTTTCTCGGGCCTGATGTCCGCCCACTGGAGGTCCACCAGGCCCAGGCGGGCATCATTCCAGCCCAGGCCGTCGCGCTGGCGGTAGCCGTCCAACAGGGAAAGCTTGGCCAGCCACTCAACTGACGTGGCGGCAGCGGCCCTGTCGCTGTCGAGCTGGGTGAGAACGGACGCCCACCGTTCCAGGACGTCGTAGGTATGCCCGTCGCCGTCCAACGCGTCCCCCACGCCAGTGTCCTGGGCGAGCTTGGCCGCGGCCTCGTGGTACATCCACTGAAGGTCCAGGGCCGTGACGCGCCTGCCGTCCAGCAGACGCAGCTTGGCGGTCAGCGAGGTGTCGTGGCTCACCGTCTTCAGTGCGGCGACGGGTTCGTAGACCTCGATTTTCGGTGCCAGTCCGGCCTCGATGAGGCTGAGGACCAGGGCGGTGGTGCCGAATTTCAGGTAGTTGGACACCTGGCTGAGGTTTGCGTCCCCGATGATCACGTGCAGGCGCCGGTACTTGTCGGCTGTGGCGTGGGGCTCGTCCCTGGTGTTGATGATGGGCCTGCGGATGGTGGTTTCCAGGCCCACCTCGGCTTCGAAGAAGTCCGCGCGCTGGCTGACCTGGAAGCCCGGGGTGGAACTGTCCTGCCCTATTCCCAGCCGGCCCGCTCCGCACACCACCTGGCGGCTGACGAAAAACGGTGTCAGCCCGCGCACGATGTCCCCGAACGGCACGGACCTGGGCATGAGGTAATTCTCGTGCGAACCGTACGACACGGACTTGTTGTCCGTGTTGTTCTTGTAGAGGTTGACCGGCGGCAGGGCGGGGTCCGCGGCCAGGCGGCGCACGGCCGCCAGACCCACCAGGTCCCCGGCAGCATCCCAGACCACCGCGTCCCGCGGATTGGTGACCTCCGGGCTTGAGTATTCGGGGTGGGCATGGTCGACATACAGCCGCGCGCCATTGCCGAGGACCATGTTCATCAGGAGGGTCCCCGACTCGTCCTGCCCGTCAAGCTCCAGTTCCTCGCGGCCATAGGCCAGGGCCACCGCCTCAGCGTCGAGCACCGGCGGCTGGTCGGTCAGCTGGCTGGGGTGAGCAGCCCCCCGGTCCATGGTCCAGCCCCGGGCGTCGTGCAGCGGCTCCTCATCCGTGTAATCCCAGCGGGTCTCGGCTCCGCCGGCAGCCCGCTGCCGCGTGACCTGGGCATAGGCCTGCACCACGCGGGCACTCATCATCGTGGCGTTGGCGGAAGGGGCGGACGGAGCGTGGATGCCGTATTCGGTTTCGGCCCCCATGACCCGCATGGCCCCGCCGGCGGGGAGTGCCTCCCCGCTGGCGGGTCCCTGTGCACCGGTCACAGATACTGTCCTGTGGTGGGCATGGTTTCGATGGACTTGCCGGGCTCCTGGCCGGCTTTGCCCTGGACGATGGTGCGGATATAGGTGATCCGTTCACCCTTCTTGCCGGAGATGCGTGCCCAGTCGTCCGGGTTGGTGGTGTTGGGCATGTCTTCGTGCTCACGGAACTCGTCCACCACGGCGCGCAGCAGGTGCTCAATCCGGAGCCCCTTCTGGTGCGAGGTCAGCAGGTCCTTGATGGCGTACTTCTTGGCCCGGTCCACCACGTTCTGCACTACGGCGCCGGAGTTGAAGTCCTTGAAGTACAACATCTCGGTGTCACCGTTGGCATAGGTGACCTCCAGGAACTCATTGGATTTGTCCGTGGAGTACATGGCTTCGACGGTCCGCTGGACCATCGCGTCAACGGTGGCCTGGACGTCACCGTTGTGTTCGGCCAGGTCCGATTCGTGGAACGGCAGGTCCGGTGTGATGTATTTGTTGAAAATGTCGGCCGCGGCTTCCGCGTCCGGCCGCTGGATCTTGACCTTGACGTCCAGCCGGCCGGGCCGGAGGATGGCGGGGTCGATCATGTCCTCGCGGTTGGAAGCGCCGATGACGATCACATTGTCCAGCCGTTCCACGCCGTCAATCTCGCTGAGGAGCTGGGGCACGATGGTGGTTTCGACGTCGGACGAAATACCGGTGCCGCGGGTGCGGAACAGCGAGTCCATTTCGTCGAAGAACACTACGACGGGGCTGCCGTCGGATGCCTTTTCGCGGGCGCGGGAGAAGATCAGGCGGATGTGCCGCTCCGTTTCACCCACGTACTTGTCAAGGAGTTCCGGTCCCTTGATGTTCAGGAAATAGCTCTTCAGGTCCACGTTTCCGGACCGCTCCGCGGCGCGGGCAGCGAGGGAGTTGGCAACGGCCTTGGCAATCAGCGTCTTGCCGCAGCCTGGAGGGCCGTACAAAAGGATGCCCTTCGGGGCCTTGAGGCCATGCTCGCGGTAGAGGTCAGGGTGCAGGAAGGGCAGTTCGACAGCGTCCCGGATCTGCTCGATCTGCGGGCCAAGGCCACCGATGTCCTCATACGTGATGTCCGGAACTTCCTCGAGGACCAGGTTCTCCACCTCGGAACGCGGCACTTTCTCCAGCGCATATCCGGTCCGCGAATCGACGGACAGGGCATCGCCAACCCGGAGCTTCTCGGACAGGAGGGCACCTGAAAGCCGCACCACGCGCTCTTCGTCGGCACGGCCCACCACCAGGGCACGGTCGCGTCCCAGCATCTCTTTCAGGGTGGCAAGCTCACCGGCGCGCTCGTACCCCAGGCCTGCCACGATCAGGAGTGCCTCGTTCAGCAGCACTTCCTGGCCCACAGCCAGCTGGTTGATGTTCACCAGCGGGCTGATACCCACACGCATTTTCCGGCCCGCGTTAAAGATATCCACCGACTCCTCGGTGGCGGCCTGGCCGCTGTTGCTTGGAGCCGGCTGCCGCTTCGGGTTGATCTGGAGGATGGTGCCGAAGCTGTAGGGCGGCTGCCCTTCCTGGTCCAGGGCATTTTTCAGCCGGAGGATCTCTGCCTTCGCGGTCTCGAGCATGCTGACCAGCTTGGAGTTGTTCTGCGTTGCCGCTGCCAACTGGCGGTCGATGTGCCTGAGCTTGTCCCGAAGTATGTTGACCTGGCGGTCAGCAACCGAGAGGTCGTTGGCGGCAGACTGCTCTGCCGGTGTACGTCCGGAGTCCTGGTTTGGTGTCTCCATGATGTATCAGCCCCTTCCTGCGCTTCTCTTAAGACATTAGTCCCAAGATGAAGGGTAGGGGTGGAGACTCCCGAAATGTGGACTAGTTCGTGATCTCGGGGTTGTCCACGACGTTGGTCCCCGCGATCGCGTCACGGGCGGCGCGCCGGAGTTTCTTGTCCGACACAGCCCGCTCCCCTACTGCTCCGGGCGTCCAGGCGTTTACGTCCTCTTCGTTGAACTCGGTCTTGGACGGGCGGCGCTTGACCGAAATGCCGGTGACGCCGTCTGCGAGCCGCCGGGTGACCAGCAGGAATCCCGTGTGGGCCACCATCCGGTGGTCCGGGCGCACGGCGAGGCCTTCGAGGTGCCAGCCGCGGACCATCGACTCCCACGCATCAGGTTCGGTGAAGCGGCCATCCGCCCGGATGGCTTCCGCGGTGCGGGAGAGCTGGGTGACCGTGGCGACATAGTTGATCCAGACACCGCCGGGGGCAAGCACGGTGGCGACGGCGTCGAGGCATTCCCAGGGTGCCAGCATGTCGAGGACCACGCGGTCAACGGAGCCGGGCTCCTCGGCCTTGACCACTTCCTCCTGGAAGTCGCCAAGGGAGATCTGCCAGGCCGGGTGCGGGCCCCCAAAGATGGTCTCCACGTTGCCGCGGGCGATGTCCGCGAACTCCTCGCGCCGTTCGAAGGAGTGCAGGTAGCCGTTGTCGCCTACAGCACGGAGGAGGGAGATGGACAGGGCACCTGAACCGACCCCGGCCTCAACGACGCGTGCGCCGGGGAAGATGTCCGCCATGGTGACGATCTGGCCGGCGTCCTTGGGATAGACGACGGCGGCGCCCCGCGGCATGGAGAGCACGAAGTCGGACAGCAGGGGGCGGAGGGTCTGGTACTGCTGGCCCACGTTGTTCACCACCACCGAGCCGTCAACCTTGCCGATGATTTCGTCGTGGTTCAGGAAACCGCGGTGGGTGTGGAAGGCGCCGCCGCGTTCCAGCGTGATGGTGTTCATGCGGCCGCGTTCGTCGGTCAGCTGGACGCGTTCGCCCTCCCGGAAAGGGCCTCGGCGACGGGCGGCGCCCACCGGCTGCGAGCCGCTGGCGGCAGCACCGGCTTGCGCTGCTCCCTTGGCGTCGTTGACGGCAGTTTCGCTGCTCATGATTCTTCCTCGCTCCTGTAAACCTGTTGTGCCGCGGCCTGCTGGTCCCTGGGGAGGCTGTGGCTTCGCGGCAATGCACGACCGGCAGGTAACTCTACCGGTTCTGGCCCTGCGGGTGCCTATCGTTGCGCTGGCGCTTCCCGGTGATGGCTGCGAGGACAGCCTCCTGCGTCAGCAGTCCGGTGACTGTTCCGTTGTGGTCCACAACAGCGTAGTGGCGTCCTTCAAGCTGGGAGAGGAACTGGATCAGCTCCTGCCCCTTGGACCACTCGGGAACATAGGCGCCGGCGGCCAGGGGGAACGAAATGGCGGTGACGGGCGTCGTGTCCGCCGCAGCGCCCGGCACCGCTGCAAGGGCGCCAGGGTCCACCACGCCCTGTGGCCGGCCGTCCGGTCCGTAGACCACCACCGATTTTGTTCCTGCCGCGCCCAGGCGGAGGGCGTCCCGGACCGTGCCTGTGGCAGGGACACCGGCAGCCGGCGTCGCCAACGATGCGGCGCTGACCAGCGGGAGCCGTCCCCGCAGCGTCCCCTGCTGGATGGACGCGGATGCGCCCATCCAGAGGAACCCGCCCACCAGGATGGTGATCATCAGGAGGCTGAAGTCCGGCTGGTCTCCGGCGAGGAACGGACGCAGGAGGAACCAGTAGGCAATGGCGAGGACGATGATCCGGCCGCCCCAGCCGGCAGCTACGGTGCCTTTCGCCTGGCTGCCGGTGGCCTTCCAGACGATCGATTCGACCAGGCGGCCGCCATCAAGCGGCAGGCCCGGCAGCACATTGAAGACACCGATGAGGAAGTTGGCCCACATGAAGATGTTCGTCAGGATTTCGGCAACGCTGCCCAGGCTGCTGGTTCCGAGCAGCAGCCAGGCTCCGCCGGCCAGGACGAAGTTGGCGGCCGGGCCAGCCAGCGCAACGAGCACAGACCGGCCGGGGGAAGCGGTGAAGCTTTCAAACTGGGTGTGCCCGCCCCAAAGGTTGAGGACGATTTTTTGGGTGGGCCAGCCGTAGATCTTCGCCGTCAGCGCGTGGGCGAGCTCGTGGACAAGGACCGAAATGAGGAGCAGGACGGCGTAGGCAAAGGCCACGACGTAGGCGCTTACGCCCAGCATGGGGTTGTTTCTGGCCAATACCGGCCCGTAGACGATCACCGTGAAGGCCGCGATCACGAACCACGAGTAGGCAAGGACCACGGGCACGCCGGCGATGCGGCCCAGGGGGATGCCCTCCCGCCGCGCAGGGACGTCCGATGCAGGGCCTTGTCCGGCGCCGGGCTCAGCCACGGGAACCACCCGGGGAGGTGGCGACGGAGTTGGTGGACCCGGTCCGCAGGAGCAGGGCTTCCAGCTCCACCAGGCTCCGCCCCGAGAGGGTGTCCCAGAGCTCGTAGCTGTGGTGCTCAGGCAGCGGAACAATATGAGGCACGGCAACCGTGGCGACGCCGGAGGCCACAGCCGCAGCCACACCGGGTACGGAGTCCTCAAGGGCTACGCAGTGGTGGATGCCGAGTTCGGGATCCCTTTCCTGCAGGAGCTCGACGGCGGTCAGGTACGCTTCCGGGTGCGGCTTTCCCTGGCTGACGGTGTCCCCGGTAACCAGTACTTCGAAGTACGGCCGGGGAAGGCTGGCCACCACTTCGCGGGCCAACGGGCCCTCGGACATGGTGACCAGGGCACAGCGTACGCCGGCCAGATGCAGTTCTTCGAGGAGTTCGCGGGCACCGGGCCGCCACGGCACCTGCTGCTGGACGCTGCTGACGACCTGGGCAGTCAGGGTATCGATGATCTCCCGGATTTCCAGTTCAACGCCTGCCTGTTGCAGCAGGCCCGCAGAGAACGTCAGGGACTGGCCAACCAGCTGCATTGCCTGGTCGTGGCTCCAGGTTCCCCCGTGTGCCTCCACCAGCGCATGCTCCGCAGCGATCCAATATGGCTCCGTGTCCACGATGGTCCCGTCCATGTCCCAGAGGACGGCTTTGAGCGGGGAACTGGCGGCAGGAATCGGCATAACGCCAGTCTACGGGGCATGGCTGGACGGAGGCTGTGGGCTACGCCCTTGGCGAATATGTCGTGGACCGGGCGCACTTTGGACCGGTTTCGGGGGATTTGCGGCGCTTCATTCCATGCGCGGGCCAGCACCTTGGACGTAGGGTGAAGAAATGAATAGCTTCGAGGGAGACACCGCCGAACAGGGTGCCGGACCCGAGCGGGAACGGTTCCTGCAGCCAGTGGCTGACGGACAGCGGATAACTGTGATGCTTGCCGCCTTTGAAGGGTGGAACGACGCCGGAGAAGCAGCCAGCGATTCGCTGCGCTACCTGAACAAATTGTGGGGTGGCAAGAAAGTCGCTTCCATCGATGCGGACGAGTACTACGACTTCCAGTTCACGCGCCCCACGGTGCGCAGGAATGCTGCCGGTGAGCGCAAGATCAAGTGGCCTTCCACCCGGATCTACAAGGCCAGTGCGCCCAACTCCAACGTCGACGTCATCTTCGTTCAGGGGACGGAGCCGTCCTATAAATGGCGGGCCTACACCGCGGAGCTGCTGGTCCACGCGGAAGCGCTGAACGTCGACTACGTGGTGCTGGTGGGCGCACTGCTGGCGGATGTTCCGCACAGCCGCCCCATCCCGGTGAGCACGTCCTCGGATGACGCTCCACTGCGGGAGCGCATGAACCTGGAGGCATCACAGTACGAAGGCCCCGTCGGCATCGTCGGCGTCCTGTCGGAGGTGGCCCTTCTGGCGGGAATCCCTGCCGTGTCGCTGTGGGCCGCAGTGCCGCACTATGTGGCCCAGGCACCCTCCCCCAAGGCCCAGCTTGCCCTCCTGCACCGCATCGAGGAGTTGCTGCAGGTGCCGCTGGACACCCACGAGCTGGCAGAGGAAGCCGACGCCTGGGAACGCGGCGTGGACGAACTTGCCACCGAGGACCCGGAGATTGCTGCGTACGTGCGGCAGCTGGAGGAAGCCAAGGACACGGCCGACCTCCCGGAGGCCAGTGGTGAGTCCATCGCCCGT
This sequence comes from Arthrobacter sp. SAFR-044, assembly GCF_059414985.1. Lineage (NCBI taxonomy): Bacteria > Bacillati > Actinomycetota > Actinomycetes > Micrococcales > Micrococcaceae > Arthrobacter > Arthrobacter sp. SAFR-044. The sequence goes on from NZ_JBPFDN010000004.1 coordinate 337,105, forward strand.
GAATTTGAGCGGTACCTGAAGCGTCGGGGCCAGGACCGGCCCTGACGCCTTAGAGCTGGATGCCCAGGAGCGCGTCCACCGCGTCCTTCACCAAGGCGCCGTCCGCGGGGCTGGCGGCAGCACCGCCGTCGTTCGCGCTCCGTGCCCAGCGTGAGACTGCCGCAACCGCTGCGGGCGCATTCAGGTCTGCTGCCAGGGCTTCCCGCATCTCGGCGAGCAGCGCCGGGCCCGAGCCCTCCGGAGCGTGGTCGAGTGCTTTCCGCCATGCCGCCAGGTCTGCCTTGGCAGCCGTGAAGCCTTGGTCCGTCCACGACCAATCGGAGCGGTAGTGGTGGGCCAGGATCGCCAGCCGGATTGCTGCCGGGTCTTCGCCGGCTGCGCGGAGCCTGGAAACCAGCACCAGGTTGCCCTTGGATTTGCTCATCTTTTCGCCGTCAAGGCCCACCATGCCCGCGTGGGCATAGTGCTTGGCCAGCGGCACGCCAGCCAGCGAGTAGGCGTGGCCGGCGCCCATTTCGTGGTGCGGGAAGATCAGGTCCGATCCGCCGCCCTGCACGGTGAAGGGCGACGGCAGGTACTTCTGTGCGATTACGGTGCACTCAATGTGCCAGCCGGGCCTTCCAGCGCCCAGGCTGCCGCCGGGCCAGCTCGGCTCACCTTCCCGTCCCACCCGCCAGAGCAGCGGGTCAAGCGCCTGCCGCTTTCCTGCACGGCCCGGATCGCCGCCGCGCTCGGCGAAGAGCTCCAGCATGGCACTTTCGCCAAGGTGGGATATGCAGCCCAAGGACCAGGCATCAGGTGCCGTGGACTGCTTGCCCGCCGCTTCGACGTCGTAATAGACGTCTCCGTCAGGTTCGCCGTTGGCGCCGGCCACCCGGTACGCCAGCCCCATGCTGACCAGCCTTTCCACCTCGGGCACGATCAGGCCGATGGATTCCACGGCGCCGACGTAGTGGTCCGGGGCCAGGACGTTCAGCGCCTCCATGTCCGTCTGGAAGAGTTCCACCTGCTCCGCGGCCAGGGCGCGCCAGTCCACGCCGGTAGCGGTGGCTCGTTCGAGCAGGGGGTCATCCACGTCGGTGACGTTCTGCACATAGGAGACCTCGCTGCCGGCGTCGCGCCAGGCACGGTTCAGCAGGTCAAAGGCCACATAGCTGGCGGCGTGCCCCATGTGGGTTGCGTCGTAGGGGGTGATGCCGCAGACGTACATGGAAGGCCGGGCCTCGGGTTCCAGCGCCACGTCGCGGGCCGCCGCAGTATCGAACAGCCGGATGGCGGGCATGTTTCCGGGCAGGGCAGGCACAGGGCGGGAAGTCCAGGATTTCACATGCCAAGCCTAGTCCTAGGCGCTGATGACGCCGAAACCGAGAAGGAGGTACAGGGCCAGGCCCAGGAAGATCCGGTACCAGACGAAGACCCGGTAGCTGCGCGTCGAGACGAACTTCAGGAACCACCCTATGATGACGTAGCCCACCACCAGGGCAATCACCGTGGCAAGCGCGGTCTCGGGAAGGCCGAACGGTCCTGAGATACCTTCCTTGGTGACTACCTTGTAAAGCTGGTAGAGCCCGCTGCCAAACACGGCAGGGATGGCCAGCAGGAACGAGTACCGTGCCGCAGCTTCGCGCGTGTAGCCCATGAACAGGCCGGCGGTGATGGTGCCGCCGGAGCGGGAGACGCCGGGAATAAGGGCTAGGGCCTGCGCCAGGCCGTAAAGGATGCCGTGTTTGTAGGTGAGGTGGGCAAGGTCCCGCTTTTGGGCGCCAATAGCGTCCGCCACGGCGAGGATGAGGCCGAACACGATGAGCATGGTGGCCACGATCCACATGCTGCGGAGCACGGACTCGATCTGGTCCTGGAAGAGCAGCCCCAGCACGATGATGGGGAGGCTCCCGAGAATCACCAGCCAGCCCATCCGGGCGTCCGGGTCCTGCCGGGGAACCCTGCCGGCGAGGGAACCCGCCCACGCTTTGACGATCCGGACGATGTCACGCCAGAAAAAGATCAGCACGGCGGTCTCCGTGCCGAGCTGGGTGATGGCGGTAAAAGCGGCTCCCGGGTCCTCTGCGTTGGGGAGGAATTCCCCCACGATCCGCAGGTGCGCGCTCGATGAAATCGGTAGAAATTCGGTCAGTCCCTGCACTAGGCCCAGCAGGGCCGCTTCAAACCAGTTCACGCTAAGACCCTACGGCATGGCAGGGCCGCTCCTGCCCGTAAGCTTGCTGCTATGCAGCAGCGTTACGTCGGCAACAGTGGATTGCGAGTTTCAGCCCTCTCCCTTGGCACCCGGTCCTGGGGTGGCGACACTGACGAACAGGACGCGTCGGAGTTGCTGCGTACTTTCCTGGATGCCGGCGGCCGGCACGTGGATACGTCGGCTTCATATGCGGGCGGCGGTTCAGAAGCGATCCTTGGCTCGCTCCTGGGCGACGTGGTGTCCCGCACGGAGATTTCGATCTCCACGAAAGCGGGGATGACGACGCCGGATGGCCGGTATGCGGTGGACACGTCACGCAACGCGATGCTCACCGGCCTGGACGCCAGCCTGGCCAGGCTGGGCACCGACTATATAGACCTGTGGTTTGCCGAAGCATGGGACCGCAACGTTCCGCTGGACGAAACCCTGGCGGCGCTCGAGTTCGCCGTTCGCACCGGCCGGGCCCGTTACGCGGGAATCTCGAACTTCAGGGGCTGGCAGGCTGCGAAGGCCGCCGCCATCAGCAGCGTCCCGCTGGTGGCTGTCCAGGCCGAATACTCGTTTCTTAGGCGGTCGGCAGAGGCTGAACTGATACCGGCTGTCGAGGATGCAGGGATGGGCCTGATGGCATGGGCTCCGCTGGGCCGCGGGGTGCTCACCGGAAAGTACCGCGGCAGCATCCCCGCCGGCTCACGTGGGGCCTCGGTCAGCGAAGCGGCCTATGTGGAGCCGTATTTGGAGGAGAAGCCGTCGCGCATCGTGGATGCGGTATGCATGGCGGCCAATGGGCTGGGCCGGACACCCCAGGACGTATCGCTGTCATGGTTGCTGGCACAGCAGGGAGTCGCCACGGCAATTGTGGGCCCCCGGACACCGGTGCAGTTGAAGGAAATCCTCGACGCCCAGCTGGCACCCCTCCCGCCGCAGATTGCCCGCGCGCTGGAAGATGTTTCCGCCGGCTCTTAGGTTCTGTTTCCGGCGGTTTTTTATTCCGGGCCTCCGCGTCGCCGGAGCGGTTGGGTTGCTGTTATTCCTCGACGATTTCCAGGTCCTCGTCCTCGTCCACGTCGGCTTCTTCGTCTTCCTCGTCCTCGTCATCGAAAACCTGCAGGGGCGTTACTTCGTTGTAGGCCTCGTAAAGGGCGTCCTCGTAAACTTCGAAGGCATCGGCAACTGCGAAAAACGCTGCTTCAACTGAGGGGTCACCGTCCCCGCGGCGGTTCGATGCTGCTATAAGGTGTTCTTCCAAAGCGGTGGTCAGGGACGAAAGCGCGACACGCGGATCGATGCTCATGACTTCACGTTAGCCGGAAAAGGACGAAAATGGAGAGCAAATGAAGGAACAATTTCTCACCAGCTCGGTCCAGCGGGAGCGGGATTATTTGCGGCAGTACGAGTACCTTGTACTGACCGTGAGCCCTGTTGACTCCTTGCCGGAGGCGCGGCGCCGCCTCGTGGAACACTCTGAATACGGCAAGTGGGAGCTGGAACGCAGCAAGCTCTACATGGGCGGCGGCAGGCGCTTCTGGCTGCGGCGCCGGGTGATGCAGGTCCAGAGGACCGTTTAGGAGTGTGGGGTCCAGAGGACCGTCTAGTCCTCCAGCGGCCCCAGCCACGCGTTGGCTACGGTGTTGTGGGCTGATTCGTCGTCGGAAGGGTGGAACATCCCGGCCAGCACGTCCCGGTAGAGCCGTTCCAGTTCTGAGCCCCGGAAATAGCTCGATCCCCCGCTGACGCGGATGGCCAGGTCGACAACCCGGCGCGCAGTTTCGGTGGCATTCACTTTCAGTCCCACCAGTTTGGGGAACCACTGGGTTCCGTGGTCGGCCAGGGCGTCGACGTCGGCGGTCACCGACCTGAGCTGGGGGTACAGGTTGTCCATGGCCATCGCCGCATCGGCCACCTTCCAGCGGATGTCCGGGTCCTGCGCGTAGCTGCGTTCGCCGTTCTTGAATGAGGTGCGCCGCTTCACGGTCTCCACGCCGACGGCCAGGGCGCGTTCGCCGATACCCGTGTAAACGGCGGCCAGGAGGCTTTCGAAGCAGGCGAAGATTGCGAAGATCAGGGGGTCGGCGTTGGGGCCGACCGGCAGCTTGCGGAAGATGCGTCCGGCAGGAGCCTTCACGCCTTCCAGGACCGTGGTGGCAGACTGGCTGGCGCGCATGCCCAGGGTGTCCCAGTCGTCCAGGATCCGGTAGCCGGGAGTATCCCGCGCAATAAACCCGTGGACGAGTTCCCCGGCACCGGCCCGGGCGTCCGGGTCCTTGCCGAAGATGCCCAGGCGGGTCCAGGCCGGCGAGAGGCTGGTGAAGATCTTGGTACCGCTGAACGTATAGCCCCCGTCCTGTTCCGGCACGGCAGTGGTCCGTGAGTCGAAGAGGACGGAGTCGTTCCCGGCTTCCGAGTTGCCGAACGCGAAGACTTCTCCCTGCGCGGCTTCCTCGAGGACGAACGCCAGCGAATGGTCGCCCCGGGCCGCCAGGACGTGGGCGACGCCGGTCCAGACCAGGTGCATGTTGATAGCCAGTGCGGTGGCCGGTGCAGCTGTTGCCAGCCTGCGCTGGCACTGCGCCGCAGCTTCGAGCCCAAGCCCCGCGCCGCCGTCGGACGTTGGTACGAAAAGCTTCAGGTACCCCGCTGCCGCCAACTCCTTCAGGTCCTCGTGGAAGAAGGCGTTGTCACGGTCATACGCGGCTGCGCGGCCACGGATGCGCTCCAGGAGTTCGTCGGGCAGCAGTTCCTCTGGGCTCACGGCCAGCTCCCGTCAGTAGTTGGTGAGCAGCGTGTTCAGAACGCGGGCGCCGAATTTGAGGGAGTCCGCAGGCACGCGCTCGTCCACGCCGTGGAACATGCCGGTGAAGTCCAGCTCATCAGGAAGCATCAGGGGCGCGAACCCGTAGCCGGTGATGCCCAGCCGGCTGAGCGACTTGTTGTCCGTGCCGCCCGAGAGCGTGTAGGGCAGCACCTTGGCACCGGGGTCCTCCTTGTGGAGGGCATCGATCATGGAGTCCACCAGGTTGCCGGCGAACGGGACCTCGAGTGAGACATCGTTGTGGACGTAGCTGACGTCCACGCCGTTGCCGGCGAGTTCGCGCACAGTCTCAAGGACCTGCTGCTCCTGGCCCGGGAGGGTGCGGCAGTCAATCAGGGCTTCGGCGGACTCGGGGATGACGTTGTGCTTGTAGCCGCCCTTGAGGAGGGTGGGGTTCGTGGTGTTCTGCAAGGTGGCGCCGACGAACCTGGCCACGGTACCAAGCTGGTTGAGCAGGAGGTCCGGATTGTCGGCGTCGAACTCCACGCCGGTGAGTTCCGTTACCCCGTCAAGGAACTGCCGGGTGGTGGGGGTGAGCTCGATGGGCCACTTGTATTCGCCGATCCTCGTCACGGCAGCAGCGAGCCGGGTCACTGCATTATCGGTGTTGATCTGCGAACCGTGGCCGGCCCTTCCATGCGCTACCAGGCGGAGCCAGGAGATGCCCTTCTCCGCCGTCTGCAGCAGGTAAGTCCGCTGCCCGCCAATGGTGGCAGAAAAGCCCCCCACCTCGGAAATGGCCTCGGTGGCGCCCTCGAAGAGTTCGGGCCGGTTGTCCACGGCGTAGCGCGCGCCGTAAACGCCGCCGGCCTCCTCGTCCGCAAAGAACGCAAAGATGATGTCCCGCTTGGGCTTCCTTCCCTCCCTGGCGAAGCTCCGAAGGACCGAAAGGATCATGGCGTCCATGTCCTTCATGTCGACGGCGCCGCGTCCCCAGATGAGCCCGTCCTTCAGTTCTGCGCCAAACGGGTCCACGGACCACTGGTCCCGCAGCGCGGGGACCACGTCCAGGTGCCCGTGGACCACCAGGGCGCTGGCGGAGGGGTCTTCCCCTGCCATCCTGGTGACAACGTTGGCGCGGCCCGGTGCGGACTCGAAGATCTCGGCGTCCAGCCCCACTTCCTCGATGAGGCCCGCGGCATACTCTGCCGCCGCCCGCTCCCCCGGCCCCGACCCGTCCCCATAGTTGGAGGTGTCGATCCGGATGAGTTCCTGGCAGATCCGGACAACTTCATCCTCGGGCAGGACGTCAGGCATTGGTGGCTCCTTGATAGGGAATGACTGGGTGGCACGAGCTGAATCGCTGCCCTCAGCCTACCTACTCGGCCCGATTCGTTGTTCTACGAAAAGTCGTGTTAGAGTTTTTCTCGCTGCTTCGGAGAGACGCGAAACGCTGAAAGGCGGGACGGCTTCTGCGAATACCACCTGCGCGGGTGGCGGAATGGCAGACGCGCTAGCTTGAGGTGCTAGTCCTCGAAAGGGGGTGGGGGTTCAAGTCCCCCTCCGCGCACAAGAGGAAGCCCCGGAACGTCAACGATGTTCCGGGGCTTTTTTGTGTCGCCGACCACGCCAAGATGCACTGTCAGCGGTGAGAGTCAATGGTTCCGACCTCGCACAAAGCGCGCTGGCGCCGGGTGACCCCGCTCAATCTGGAGAGGGGGACTGCCTGTTTCAGGTCGGCGCTGACACGGGTGTCCCATGCAGGTACGATGCGATTCAGCACTGAGGGTGGCCTTCTTGGAATCAGTGCGCACTGATGGCTTTGGGGGAACACAGTGAAGCGGATCGTCCTGATCGTCCTTGCAGCGGTATTTGTTGTAGGTCTTGGTGCATTCCTTGTTGTTCGCTCCGCCGAGGACATGGTGACTGCTGACATGCTTTCCCGCGCCGGCCGGCTCTCTATTCCCGCCGACTGGAAGATGACCGACGAAACCGTCCGGCCCGAGCGGTTCATGTGTATCAGCACGAACCCATGTCCCAGTCTCACCCGCCGCTGGGACACCGGAAAAGAACTGACGGACGACCACGTGGCCGCAGTATTCTCGGGGCTTGGCTTCGAGATGAAGGCGGATGGACCGTGCAACCGATCATCCAACATCATCGGCGACTCCCCCATCTGCATCTCACGAGGGGCTGACGGCGAGTTCGAGTATCTGTTCACCGTCTTCAGTCCTGCCCCGGGAGCGCCTGAGCGCGTGGTCCTTGCGGTTGAGCCAGTCCACTGAACCTTGGGGAAATCTTTGGATACTGGCCGGAGATCGGTGCAAGCACTGACGGTGCTTACGATGGCGGCGGATCAACGTTGCAGGCGACCGACGAATGGCAGCGGCACCATCACAATTTGCAGCTCCAGCGGCACGGACGGTGAGTACGACTACCTCGTCACTGTCACGAGCCCCGACCCGCGGGAGCCCCAGCTCGTCACCCTGATCGTCCGTCCCAGAAGCTGAACCTTGGGAAGACTCGCGGTGAGGGCATCGTAGGCGCGGATTGGGTGACCTACGGGCTGATGGCCAGCGGCTTTGTCCTGGCTGCGCACGAGGCCCGGCTGAAACCTTCAGCATGGGGAACGCGGTTGTTCGTCCCGGTATCGTCACACCAATCCACGCCGAAAGGGTAGGCCTCAACGCTGGCCTCCCCCGGCGCTGTCTGCAGCGGCACGTCAAACTGGTACGAAAACCCGCCGGCATCGTTCATCGGTGCAGTCGTGCTGATGGCGACGTGGCCGGCGGCGTCGGTGACGATGATCTGAATCCGGGCGTTCTGTCCGTAGCGGGGGTTGCAGCCAGCGTCGGCCGCGTGCACTGTGATGGCGTCACCCGGCTTCGCGACGGTCGGGTTCACGGCGTAATTTGGCGGGAAACAGGGCGGCTCACCTTGCCGCGAGCCGTTGCAGGCGGACGAAAGACACGACACAAGCACAAGGGCCGTGGCCATCACTGCCACGCTTTTCCGCGACTTATCGGCTCGGTGAGCCCGGAACCCCATGACCTAAGTATGCGCAGGGTCGCGGGAAATACATCGTGCCCGGACTGCGTCGTCGCCCTATCGTCAGGCCAGGCGTGCCTTCACGATCTCGCTGACCGTTTTGCCGTCGAAGCGGCCGCCGATCTTAGGGGTGACGGATTTCATGACAGCGCCCATGGAACGCATGGTCAGCGCGGTGCCCTCGGCTCCCATTTCCGCGATGACCCCGTCGACGATTGCTTCAGCTTCTGCCCGCGTCAGGGCCTTCGGCAGATAGGCCTCAATGACCTCAGCTTCGGCAATCTCGGCCTGTGCCCGGTCGTCGTGCCCGGCGGCGGAATAGGTGGCGGCGGTGTCACGGCGCTTGGCGGCCTCTTTCTGCAGCAACGCCGTGACCTGGAGGTCATCGAGCTCAACCGGGGTCTTTCCTGATTTCTCCCGCGTTTCGATTTCACCGAGGACGTTGCGTACCGTGGTGAGGGCAACCTTGTTGCCGGCCTTCATGTGGGGGACGACGTCGCCCTTCAACTTTTCCTTCAATGACATGTTCTGCCTCAATTCTTCATGGGTTGGAAGCGGCTTGAGACCAAGCCTATTGCGCAGCCGCGACGACCGCTGCCGCCTCTTGGCCTTCAGCCCCCTTCCTTTGGAAAAAGACAGCTGTGCCCGGCCGTAGGCTAGTTTGGAATCCGCAGCGGCCTGGTCCCCCGGGCCCCGAAAGGAGCACCGAGTGGACAGCACGGTTGGCAAGTGGTTCCTGAGTCGGGCTGAACGGGGAAACCCCGCCACCGACATCCACGCGGGCGGTCCAGGTTCTCCGTCATGGTCGGAAGGCAACCTGGTGAAGCCCCTGATTCATGGGGAGGCCTACTTTTCCAGACTGCATGCCGAACTCTCGGCCCTGAAGGCCGGAGACCGGGTGTGGTTCACCGACTGGCGCGGCGACGGTGATGAGCAGTTGGAGGCCGGCGGTACGACGATTGGCGGATTGCTGGCGGAACTTGCCCGATCTGGCGTGGAAGTGCGGGGCCTTGTCTGGAGGTCCCACGGTGAACGGATCTCGGCCCCCATCAGCGGACGCTCCAATGAGCTCCTCAGCCGCCAGATCAACGACGCGGGCGGCGAGGCGCTGCTGGACCAGCGGGTCCGTATCTTCGGTTCCCACCACCAGAAACTGGTGGTCATCCGTCGTCGCGACGACCCGTCCCTGGACGTCGCCTTCGTGGGAGGAATCGACCTCTCGCACAGCCGCCGGGATAACGCCGGCCACGCAGGAGACCCGCAAGCAGTGAAGATGGATTCGCGCTACGGGCAGCGGCCGCCGTGGCACGATGCTGCCCTCGAACTCCGCGGACCGGTGGTGGCAGATGTGCTGGCCGTGTTCGCGGAACGATGGAACGACCGCCACCCGCTGGACCGGCGGACTCCCTACCGGATGTTGTTGCAGCGCCTGGCCCGCATGCCCCGGCACCCCAAACCCTTGCCGGAGGCCGCTCCGCCCCCGCCACCGGCCGGCCCGCACGCCGTCCAGCTGTTGCGCACCTATGGCGTGAAGCATCCGCCATTCCCGTTCGCCCCCAACGGAGAACGAAGCATAGCCAGGGCGTACGCAAAGGCCTTCGCCCACGCCCGCTCGCTCATCTACATCGAGGACCAGTACCTGTGGTCAACAGAAGTCGCCGCCGGCATTGCAGACGCACTAAAAGGCAACCCCAGGCTGAACGTGGTCATCGTGGTGCCCAGGTACCCGGACTCTGACGGCTTCCTTGGTGGACCGCCCAGGCGCTTGGGCCAGCTACGTGCCATCAGCATGCTCCGGCGGGCCGCACCCGACCGGGTGGGGGTGTTCGATCTGGAGAACAGCGAGGGGACGCCGATCTACGTCCACGCCAAGATCTGCATCATCGACGACACCTGGTTCACCTGTGGATCAGACAACTTCAACCGCCGGTCCTGGACAACCGACAGCGAGCTCACCTGTGCAGTGATCGATACATCGCCCGGTGATAACCCGGGCCGGCCCCGCCCCCTTGCGAGGAAGCTCCGGCTCCAGCTCTGGGCCGAGCATCTGGGCCTGGACCAGGAAGACCCCCGGCTCCATGCCGACGGCGGCGAACTGGAGCTGTGGAACAGCGCGGCGGATGCCCTGGACGAATGGCACAGAACCGGCAGTTCCACACCCCGCCCGGCTGGGCAGGTGCGTCACCATATACCCCAACCCCTGCCACCGTTCCACCGCCTGTGGGCCGATCCCATCTACCGGTTCATTGTGGACCCGGATGGCCGGCCGCGCCCCCTTCGTGGGACATCCCGGTTCTAGGCGGTCGCGCAAATCCGGACTTGAAAACTTAATCATAAGCATGCTTATGATGGAAGCAGCCGATGCGAACGGCTGCTGAACCAGAGGAGGAAACACCATGGGACTGGGCGACAAGATTGACAACGCTGCCGAGAAGGCGGGCGGCAAGGCCAAGGAAGCTGCCGGCGCAGCCAGCGGCGATGAGAGCCTGCGGGCCGAAGGCCAGGCGGACCAGGCAAAAGGCGACCTGAAGCAGGCCGGCGAAAAGGTCAAGGACGCCTTCAAGCACTGACAGTCAGTCACGGAAGAAGCGCACCCAGCGAACGGGGTGCGCTTTTTTCGTGCCCTCTGCCGGAGTGCGGAGCAGCGACTTCCAGCCGGTGGACCTGGCCGCCGCCATGTGGAACGCCGTTCGGAAACCCGTCCGGAGCGTGGTGGTCTGAGACCAGGGGGGGAAAACCGCCCCTCGGTGCGTTCGGTAGGTTGGAAAGGTAAGGGCATCAGCAACCGGACATGGAGAAGACATGAAAGCAATCGTGTACGAAGCAACAGGGCCCTCATCCGTGCTGAAGCTCCAGGACCGGCCATTGGCGGAGCCGGGGCCGGGCGAGGTCCGCGTCCGGATGGTGGTGTCCGGGGTCAACCCCACCGACTGGAAGTCACGTTCCGGAGGCGGAAGCAAGCAGCTGGACGCACCCAAGGTTCCAGACCAGGACGGAGCCGGAGTCATCGACCACCTCGGCTCCGGGGTCACCGGTTTCACCGTGGGCGACCGCGTCTGGCTGTGGGACGTCGCCTGGGGCGGCACCGAAGGTACGGCGCAGGAATACGTGGTGGTGCCCAGCCACAAAGCCGTGGCCCTTCCCGACGCCGAGTCCTTCGACACCGGCGCCTCGTTGGGGATCCCGGCCCTCACGGCGCACCGGGCCCTGACCTCGAACGAGGACGGGCCGGCCCGGCTCTCCCCCGGTGCCCTGGCGGGTCGCAGCGTCCTGGTCACCGGAGGTGCCGGAGCCGTAGGCCATGCCGCTATCCAGCTCGCACGATGGGCCGGGGCTGCCGTCATCACAACTGTCAGTGGGGACCGCAAAGCTGAACTCTCCCGCCGTGCCGGCGCCGGCACGGTCATCAACTACCGGACGGACGACGTTGTGAGTGCCGTCCACCAGGTCGCCGCAGACGGCGTCGACATCATTGTGGACGTCAACGCGCCGGCGAACATCGAAACGGACCTGGACATCCTCAAGCCCGGGGGAACCATATCCATTTACGCGGCGAACCCCGGAGAGCCGCTCACTGTTCCCATCCGCGACAGCATGAGCAAGAACGTCCGCTACCAGTTCATCCTGACCTACACGGTCACGAACGCGCAGAAGCAGCATGCCGTGGCCGCCGTCGCTGAAGCACTGGCCGCGGGCGCGGTCCGCGTAGGCGAAGAACATGGACTGCCACTGACACGATTCGCCCTGGAACAGGCCGCCGCAGCCCATGATGCTGTGGAACAGGAGACAGTCGGAAAGGTGCTCATCGACGTCGCGCCGGCACCCTAACCCCGTTACCGTGAAAGGCGGTCCCTGGCTGCATGTTCCACCAGGACCGGTATGAACGCGCGGACCCTGCCCGCATCCAGGAGGCTGTGTTCCTGCTGTACCACGGCTTCGATGTGCTCCCTGGACAGGGCGGGAAACTTCGCCGCAAGCCGGTCCACCACGTCGCCCAGCGCCCGCAACTCTTCGCTTACTCCCATCGGAGAAGCATCGGGGACGAGGGTGACACCGTCAAGACTTGACTAACGGGGAACCAGGGCGTGCAGCGCCGCCTGCCATGGGCGCACGAGGGCGAGCGCCCGCCTCGCGCAACTGGCTTGGGCGTGTGCCCCACACCGAGGCACCCGCGAAAGTCCCGCCGTCGTCAGTGCGGGTGCAGCGTCCGGCCCCGCGGGTGGTTCCGTCCCTGGGCATGGGAACCCGCAGCCACCGGACGGTACTCAATCCGCCGCTTTTCCGTTCGGATGTCGCGCCGTTCCTGCCGCCGCGCCTTCCTTTCCGGCCGGTCGATGGCGGACAGGATGGTCAGCGTCACGGTAACCCACAGGAACGCCGTCCCCAACACCAAAGCGATCTCCAGCTCAGTGCTCATGGACCCAATTTTAGTCCCGGGGAGCAGGATCCGACCCCTGTGGGAACCCACAGCAATCAGTCGCTGGCCCAATGTGTTCAGAGCAGCCCCAGTCCCCTGACAGCTGCCATGACATCGGCAACCCCGACGGCGAGCAGGGCAGGATCCGGCTGGGTCGCGAAGGTGTCCCCGCGCCGCAGTTCGGCCCGCGTCAGGACAACGTGGGGTCCGGGCGGGGGACCCCAGATCTCGGGTGGGGCCGGGCCAAAAAGCACCACGGAGGGAGTGCCGTACGCGGATGCCAGGTGGGCAGCCCCGGTATCTGCCGAGACCACCAGCCGCGCAGCGGCAATCGTGGCAGCAAACTCCCCCAGCCCCAGCACGCCGGCCAGCACCGTGGTGCCAGGGAGCCCTGCAAGGCGGCACACTTCCTCCGCCCGGTCCCTTTCGGACTTACCCCCGGTGAACACCACCTGGTGACCGGCATCCGTCAGTGCCCCTGCCACCGCCGCAAACCGTTCCGCGGGCCACAGCCTGCTGCCGTAGGCGGCACCCACATGCAGGACTGTTGCGCCGGGGACGGGGCTGGGGACGTGGGGCGTGTTCAACTGCACGTCAAGCGGATCTGCTTCTATTCCATGCCATTCAAGGAGCCTCACCCAGCGCTCGCGCTCATGCAGTTCCGGACGCCACGGCGGCCCGTCCCGGTGCGCGCTTCGGTGCCCCAGGGTCTGGCGGGCCTTCAGCGCCTCGATCCGTCCCTGGCTCTCCGGTCCGCTTCCGTGCAGGTTGACGGCCACGTCCACCACACCCGGGTCCAACGCCAGCGGCTCGTCAAGGCCGTGCGTGGGCAGCAGCTCATAACCGCCCACCAGCCCCAGGGCCTCCGACAGCCATCCCTGGGCGGCGTAACGCAGCCGGTGCCCGGGGAACGCACGCTGGATCCCTTTCAAGGCCGGTACGGCCACCAGCAGGTCCCCCAGCTTCAAGGCGCGCAGTACCAGGAGCTCAGGTTTATCGTCCGCCGGTATCGCGGTACCTGCCTCTACTCCGGTTACCGTGCCGGTCATGCGTCCTGCTTCGCGAACGTGGTGGCTGTCAGGCTGCGGACGTCCTCGTAGACTTCGTTGACGCCGATATCAGCCACCACCGAGTCGTCATGGACGCAGCGCGGAGCTGTCCAGCCAACCTGGGTGACGTCGATGCCGCAGGTGGGGCAGGCCGTGACCCACGAGGCGTGGACGCGGTGAAGGCTCCGCCCGAGCGCCCCGGCGTTGATCACGTTGCCTGCCCAGAAGATGCCGACCGTCGGCACACCGAGCGCCTGCGCCAGATGCCTCGGTCCGCTGTCATTCGCCACCACAACGCCAGCCGCCGCCAGCAGCGACACGAGGCCTGCCATATCAAGGGCACCGGCCGCGGACTGAACTGCTGTCGAGGCTGCGCGGGCGGCAATCCCCTCGGCCAGATCCTGTTCACTGGCATCCCCGATAATCACCACCCGCGAGCCATCAGCCGCGCAGGCAGCAGCAAGTTCCGCGAACTTGGCTGCGGGCCAACGACGGCGGGGGTCGGTGGCGCCGGGATGGATCACCACGAGCGGCTGGGCGCCATCGCCGCTGCCGGCTTCGGAGGTTGCTTCCGCACGGGCGGGTGCAAGCCGTGCCTCAAGGTCTATGGGGAAAGCGCCCGCGAACCCGGCCACCTCCAAAGCCCGGAGGGGTTCGTGCTGGTAGTAGAGGTAAGGAACAGTACGCTCAAGGCTTGCGGCGTCGGCCGTCCGGGTCCCTACTGTGTGGCGCGCGCCCAGGCGCAGCAGGAAGGGGTTCGAGTATCGTCCGCCGCCGTGGAGCTGGACGGCCACATCGAAGTGGCGCCCGCGCATGTCAGCAAAGAAACCCTCCAGTTCGCCGGCATCTTCTTCCCCAGGCCGTACGCCTTCCGCGAACGGCAGGACAACCACCTCATCCACCGGGCCTTCCACCGCTCCGAGCAGCGCCTTGTGGATCGGCGTGCCCAACAGGGTGATGGTCGCTGCGGGATAGGCCGCCTTTAACGCAGCCATTGCCGGTACCGCGAAGACGAGGTCCCCCAGTCCGCCCCCGCGCAGGACGACGACCCTGGACACAGCATCAAACTTCTCCAGCACGGGGCCGACGCCCATACCCACCTGTTCGGCGCCGCCAAACTCTGCCGTGAGTTGCTCCATAAACTGCCCCTTCCGTCGCGTGGTGGGCACGGCACCGGCCGTCCCTCCACTGCCCACGCGGCCGCACTGCGGTTCAAAACCTGCGGCCGCTCCTCTGAACCATTACCCAACCGGCGCCGGATCTACGCTCCCTGTTGGGGAATACCGGCTTGATGCTGTACGTTTCATACCCGACAGCCAATCAAAGAAAAGAGAAGCACCCAAAGTGGCAACCGATTACGATGAACTGCGTTCCGACGTCAAGGAATCGCAGGACAACTCACTCGAGCAGCTCCAGTCAGCGAATGCTCCCGACGCCCGCAGTGTTGTGCAGGAGTTGGACGAGGCTGACGGGCTGGACGGCGCCGGGGTCCCTGGCGGCGAATTCGTCGCTGAGGAGCTCGTAGTCCAGGTCATCCCGCAGGCCGAGGACGAATTCACCTGCTACTCCTGCTTCCTGGTCCGCCACCGGTCCCAGATCGCCCGGCAAAAAGACGGCCACAGCTACTGCACCGAGTGCGAAGGCTAGTCAAGAAGCTTTCCGAGGGGCAGGTACGCACGGTCCCGCCCGAAAGGCACGCCGCACCAGGCGTGCCTTTCGGCTTTAAGCCATTGACCCGCTTCATTCTTGGATTTTGTTTTATGCCTTCATCCAGCTCACCTGCGTAGCGTTGGGTGCAGGACTTACGACGGCGACACTTACGACGGCGACACGGCAGCCAGGAGGCACATTGGACAGCCCTGCCAGCTTATGGGAAACCTTCACCTCGGCGTTCACCCAAACAGACGTACCCACCATCAGCTGGGTTGAGATGATGCTGTCCCTGGCGGCCGCCGTCGGGCTGTCCATCCCCCGGCGCAGCTGGCGCTACTTCGGCCTCCTCGCCACGGCGACGCACGAACTCGGCCACGCGTTCGCTGCCCTGACCTCCGGGCAGCGGCTGTCCGGCATCCGCCTGCGCCTTGACCATTCAGGAACCACCACAACCTACGGCAGGAGCAGGCTTGCCGCGGCGTGGTCCTGCTTCTGGGGATATCCGGTTCCCGCCTTGGCAGGTGCCGCGTTTGTCTGGTGCGGGCTGAACGGGTGGGCATCGGCAGCCATGGCCGTCAGTGTGCTGGTGCTGGCCGCTTCGCTCCTCTTCCTCCGCAACCTGGCCGCATTCGTGATCACCGGTGCCGCAATCGGCGGTGCAGCCGCACTTATCTTCCTTGCACCGTCTTCCATCGTGGGCCACGTCGCCGTCATCTTCGGCCTTGCACTCCTCGTCGCCGCTGTCCGGGACCTCCTCAAACTCACCCACGTGCACCTCCGCCGTCGGGACCGACTCAGCAGCTCCGACGCATACCTCCTGTTCCGGGCCACCTCGGTTCCATCCGGAATCTGGATTGCCTTGTTCACGCTCCTGGTGGCCGCGGCATGGCTGGTTGCCTGGCAGCCCGTCTCGATAATCCTGCAGCAGGGCTCTTAGAGCGTCGCGGTGGCGCATAGGCTTGTGGCATGACCCAGGAAACGGACAGCACCCCCGCAGCGACCGGCCCCACCAAAGAACACAGCACCCGCGGTGCCTACGTGACAGGCGGCTCCGAATTCACCCGGGACACCAACTACATAGAGGACCGCATCACCAGGGATGCCGCTCCCGGCAGCAACGGCGAGCCGGGGTGGCCGGTGGAAGCAGGGCGCTACCGCCTGATTGCCGCGAGGGCCTGCCCGTGGGCAAACCGGACGGTCATTGTCCGCCGGCTGCTGGGTCTTGAAGACGCAATTTCGCTCGGCCAGCCCGGCCCGACCCACGACGCGCGTTCCTGGACCTTCGACCTGGATCCGGGCGGAGTGGACCCGGTCCTGGGCATAGAGCGCCTGCAGGATGCCTACTTCAAACGTTTCCCGGGGTACCCGAGGGGAATCACCGTGCCCGCCATCATCGACGTTCGCAGCGGCGAAGTGGTGACCAACAACTTCCCGCAGATCACCCTTGACTTCTCGACGGAGTGGACAGAGTTCCACCGGCCGGATGCCCCCCAGCTCTACCCCGCGCACCTCCGCGCCGAAATCGACCAAGTGAACAAGCGGGTTTTCACCGAGGTCAACAACGGCGTCTACCGCTGCGGCTTCGCCGGGTCGCAGGAGGCCTATGATTCAGCCTACGAACGGTTGTGGACCGCGCTGGACTGGCTTGAGGACCGCCTCTCGCAGCAGCGCTACCTGGTGGGCGACACCATTACCGAAGCAGACGTACGGCTCTTCACCACCCTTGCCCGGTTCGATCCCGTCTACCACGGACACTTCAAGTGCAACCGGCAAAAGCTCAGCGAAATGCCCAACCTGTGGGGATACGCACGGGACCTGTTCCAGACTCCGGGCTTCGGAGACACCATCGACTTCGTGCAGATCAAGCAGCACTACTACATCGTGCATGAGGACATCAACCCCACCGGCATCGTTCCTGCCGGCCCGGACCTGGCCGGATGGTTGACGGACCACGGCCGGGAGTCGCTGGGCGGGCGCCCATTCGGAGAGGGCACGCCGCCGGGGCCGGTCCGGCCGGGCGAGGAAGTTACGCCGGGACACGGAGCAGCTCTCTAACCTGAATCCCCCGAGGAAACCGCTTTCCTTCTACACTGGAGGGCATGCAGACTCCTCTGGGTTCCGTGGCGCCGGGGTACGAAAACGTCCTGGCACTGTTTGAGTCCTTCCTCGCGGAGGACTCCCTTTACAGCGCACAGCTGGCCGTCTACCACTCCGGGCAACCGGTGATCCGCCTGACGGGTGGCCCGGACGTGGCTCCGGATACGCTGACCGGCGCCTATTCCTGCTCCAAAGGCGTTGCCGCCATGGTCATCGCCCTGCTGGTCCAGGACGGCGTTCTTGACCTGGACAAGACTGTGGCGCACTACTGGCCTGAGTTTGCCGTGCACGGAAAGGACAGACTCCTGGTCAGGGAGGCACTGTCGCACCAGGCGGGGCTGATGGGGGTTGAGGGCGGCTTTGCCCTGGACGAGTTCACCACCCCCCAGGCCGCTGCCAGACTTGCCGCTTCCCCACCCTCCTGGGAGCCCGGCCGCCAGTTCGGATATCACGCGCTCACCATTGGAATCCTCATGGAGGAACTGTGCCGACGGACCACGGGTGGGGCCTTGCAGGACACCTACGACCAGAGGATCCGGAAGCCGCAGGATGTGGACTTCTTCCTGGGGCTGCCGGAGGACCTGGAAGGCAGGTACCGGGATGTCCTCTACGAGACAGACCCAGATCAGGCGTGGATCGACCCCCTCAGCCTCGATGGCATGAACAGCAACGCCCCCGTCAGCACCATCATGGAACTGCCCAACATCCGCTCCGTGCGTGCCGCGGGCATGTCCGCCGCCGCCGGTGTGGGGTCCGCCGATGGGCTGGCCCGGCTGTACGCGGCAGCTACCACCGGCGTCGAAGGCAGTGACCCCTTCCTCACAGCAGGGACCCTCACGGCAATGACCCGGGAGCAGGTGTGGGGCCTGGACCGGTCCTCCGGCCTGGACAACGCCTTCGCCGTCGTCTTCATGAAGCCCCACCCATCGCGGAACTTCGGCAGCCACCGCGCCTTTGGCCATGAGGGGGCCAACGCGGCCCTCGGTTTTGCCGACCCGTCCTATGGCCTGGGCTTCGGCTACATCCCCCGGCGGGCGGAAGAGGGGCGCACTCCGGGACGGGCCCACCGCCTGGCCGCTGCCGTGCGGCATGCAGCAGCTGGTTTGTCCTGACGCACCCCCGGCCCTACTGTTGTCCGGATGGGCAATACTCAGGCACGGCCGGATGCACGGTGGGCTCGGGGGACCCAACTTCTTAGACAATCAGTGGCGGGACTTTCTGCTGCCTTCGCGGCGCAGCGGTTGCAACTGGCAGGGAAAGCGGCCATAGCCGCGGGGCTGGCCTTCGCCATCGCACCCCTCATGCCCGGCGCCGCCTCCCACTACGCGTACTACGCGCCGCTGGGCGCCCTGGTGGCCATGTATCACAATGTCGCCGGGTCCATGAAGCAGGGGGCGCAGGCCCTGGCAGGGCTGGCGATGGGAATCGGCCTCGCCTTCGTCCTGGTAAGCATCAGCGAGCCCTCACCCCTGACAGTCGCCCTGTTTATGGGGGTGGGCGTCCTGCTGGGCGGCTTGCCGGGCATCGGTTCAGGCAGTGATTGGATTCCGACGGCGGCCCTGCTGGTTCTGCTGGTCGGCGGCAGTAACGCCGAAGATTTCTCCTACGGCTACCTTGTGCAGATGGCAGCAGGAGTGGCGGTGGGCATCGCAGTGAATTTCCTGATCTTTCCACCCCTGCACCTCAACGCTGCGGCGTCCAGCCTGGCCGACCTCAGGGTTGCGCTGGGCAAGCAGTTGCTGGATATGGGCGCCGCCTTGAAGGAAAAGTGGCCCCCTGAGCACGAAGACTGGTCGCGCAGGTCGGACGAACTCGCCGCGGCCGCACGATCAGTACGCCATTTGGTTAAAGAGGCCGATGCGAGCCGCCGGGCCAACCCCCGCCGGAAGTTGCACCCGCGTGACATGGACCAGGACTTTCGCGACCTGCAGGACCTGGAGCGCGTCACGTTCCATATCCAGGACATGACGGATGTGCTGTCCGATGTGATCTGGGAAGACGACGTGCCGTATGCCATTCCGTTGCAGGACAGCGAGCCCCTGGCAGACGCCATTACCGCTACCGGAGAACTGGTGTCCGCGGGCACCGACGGCGACGATCAGGACCGGAAGGACCGTTATGACGCCGCCAAGGCGGCGGTAGAAGCCTGCCTGGCTGCCACCGCCGCCAGGCCGGCAGATCAGGGAACAGTTCCTGCGTCGGAATCGGTCCTCCTCAGCCTTCACCGGATCCTGCGGGCAGTCCGTCCGTCGGACTAGGCTGACCCCCTGGATGGAATTTACTGGCCCGGAGCTACAGGGCCGAGACGGTTCCACTGAAATGGCGCCGCCCGGAGCGCGGGGACCAGGCAACAAAACTGGAGTGCTTCCAGGCCCCCGAACCGCTCTGCTCAGTCCCGATCTCCAAGGCAACCCGGGAGGGCAGGAAGACAGGGGCCTCGAACTCCACATCCCACCTGAAGGAGTCACCCCGGGCCGGGCCCACATCAGCGAGCGCGCGGGACGCCAGGTACATTCCGTGGGCTATCGATCGGCGCATGCCCAGGGCCTTCGCCGAAAGCACGCTGAGGTGGATGGGGTTGAAGTCCCCCGAGACTGCTGCGTAAGCGCGGCCGGTATCCACCCCCAGGTGCCACAGGGCTGTTGGATCAGGTGCAGTAAAGTCAGCCCTCGGCGGAAAAACTGAGGGCTTGTCGATCCCCGGCAGGAACACTCCCTTGGCCAAGTATGTGGACACCCCGCACCAGTGCACATCGCCGGAGCCTGCACGCCGCACTTCCGCCACGACGTCCACTTGTGTCCCCGCACGGTGGCCGCGAAGGTTCTCCACCCGCGCGGTGATGTCCAGGACATCGGTGAACACCAGTGGTGACCTTTGCCCCACACTGTTGCGCAGATGGATCATCCCCAGCAGGGGCAGCGGAAAGTCGTCCCGGTTCATGACGCTCATGGCCAAAGGGAACGCGATGGCGTGGATGAAGCCGGCAGGGAGGACGTCGCTGGCCGTCTCGCCGATCAGGTGCTGGTAGGCAGTAAGATTTTCCACCCCCACCGTGACGCCCCGGACTTCATGGCTTTCCGCCGGGAGGACTGCGGAGTCATGGGTTCCCAGGAGCCTGCGCCGAGCCGCCTGCGCGGCTGCATTGACATACAGCTTGGACAACGATGGCATCTCCGCCAGGACCACCGGCTGCTGGGCCGTCATGCCCCCACCAGGTTCTGCCCGCATACCCGCAGCACCTCCCCGTTGATCCCGCCGGCGGCATCGCTGGCCAGGAACGCGATGGTCTCCGCAACATCGGACGGCAGGCCGCCCTGCTGCAGGGAGTTCAGCCGGCGCGCCACCTCGCGGACGGCAAAGGGGATGCGCGCCGTCATCTCCGTTTCAATGAATCCGGGGGCCACGGCATTGATCGTGCCGCCGCGGGAGGCGAGCAGGGGGGCGGTGGCACGCACCATTCCCATGACTCCCCCCTTGGACGCGGCGTAATTGGTTTGTCCCTTGTTCCCGGCAATGCCGCTGGTGGAGGCAACTGCAACAATACGCGGTGACGGCCGGAAGTGCTCGGAGGCCAGGAGTGCCTCGTTGATGCGGAGCTGGGCGGCGATGTTGATGTTAATCACCGAATTCCATTTTCCCTGGTCCATGTTGGCCAGCAGCTTGTCCCGCGTGACACCCGCGTTGTGCACCACGATATCCAGCCGGCCGTGCCGCTGGACCGCGTGGTCGATAATTCGCTGGCCCGCGTCGGGGGCGGTGATGTCGAGCTGCAGTGCGGTGGCCCGCACCCCGTTGGCCACTGCCGCCAGTTGGTCGCCCGCCGCAGGAATGTCCACCAGGATCAAGGTGGCGCCATCGCGGTGCAGCGTCCTGGCGATCTGGGCACCGATGCCGCGGGCCGCGCCGGTGACGACGGCCACCTTGCCTGCCAGGGGCTGCTCCGGGTCGGCGGGAAGACTGCCATCCTCCGATGAGACCGTGAGGAACTGTCCGTCCACGAACGCTGACCGGCCGGACAGGAAGAACCTCAGGGCGCCCAGTGCACTGGGACTGGTGGCGGTGGTGCCGTTGGCAAGGACGACGCCGTTGCCGGTGGCGCCGGCCCGCAGTTCCTTGGCCAGGGACCGCAGGAAGCCATCCACCCCCTGCCGTGCTGCTGCGGCCTCGGGCGAGGACGCTTCCGACGCCGGGCGGGACAGGGTGATGACCCGGCCGCCGGCCCGCAGGTCCCGGAGGGAACCCGCCGCTGCCAGCACCGGCTTTTCCAGGTCTGCCGGATGTCCGAGCTCATCAAGGACCAGGATGATGGCCCCCAGCTTTTCGGCCGGGACGGCATGCCGCCGGACGTCGAGGTCCCAGGACAGCAGTTCTGCAGCGAGCTTGTCCGCCCCCGGAGTATCACCGAGGACGACGACGGGTCCGGTCACCAGTGGCTGCCCGGGCTGGTAGCGGCGAAGGACCGCCGGTTGCGGAAGGCCGAGCTTCTTTGCCAGGTTGCGGCCCACGCCGCTGTTGACCAGTTGTGAGTATGTATCCGCCACGGCCGTCCCCTACAGGGATTCCAGGATCGCGACGACGCCCTGGCCGCCGGCCGCGCACACTGACACCAGGCCCCGGGCCGGACGCCCGGTGGAAGCAGACTTGGCGTGGAGCATCTTGGCGAGCGTGCCCACGATGCGGCCACCGGTGGCGGCAAAGGGGTGGCCTGCTGCGAGCGAGGAGCCGTTGACGTTGAGGCGGGAACGGTCAATGCTGCCGAACGCGCCGTGCAGGCCGAGCCGGGTGCGGCCGAACTCGTCGTCTTCCCAAGCTGCCAGCGTGCTGAGGACGGTGGCAGCGAAGGCTTCATGGATTTCGAAGTAATCAAAGTCCGCCAGTGTCAGGTTTTGCCGGGCCAGGAGCCGGGGCACCGCAAACACCGGAGCCATCAACAGCCCGTCCTTGCCGTGGACAAAATCAACTGCGGCAGCTTCGGCGTCCACCACGGCTGCCAGCTTGGGCAGGTCGCGGGCATCAGCCCATTCGTCGGACGCCAGCAGCACCGTGGAGGCACCGTCCGTCAAAGGGGTGGAATTACCCGCCGTCATGGTGGCATCGGCGCCGAGGTTGCGGCCGAAGACCGGCTTCAGCGACGCGAGCTTCTCCAGCGACGTGTCAGCCCGCAGGTTGCCGTCACGCGTTAGTCCCCGGTAAGGGGTCATCAGGTCGTCGAAGAACCCGGAGTCGTAGGCGGCGGCCAGGTTGTGGTGGCTGTTCAGTGCCAGCTCGTCCTGTGCGTCCCGGGAGATCTTCCACTGGGCAGTGGTCAGGGCCTGGTGCTCGCCCATGGACAGGCCGGTACGCGGCTCCGCTGTGCCCGGGGCCAAAGGAGCCAGGTCCTTTGGCCGGAGCCGGCTGAGGATCTGGAGCCGCTGGGGAAGGGTCCTGGCCCGGTGAAGGTCCAGGACGACCTCGCGGAGTCCTTCGCTGACCACCACCGGTGCATCGGACGCCGAATCCACGCCCCCGGCGATGGCGGAGTCGATCTGTCCCAGCTTGATCTTGTTCGCCAGTCCCACCACAGTCTCCAGACCCGTGGCACACGCCTGCTGGAGGTCGTACACGGGCGTTTCCGCCGAGAGCGCCGATCCCAGCACTGCCTCCCTGGTGAGGTTGAAGTCACGCGAGTGCTTGAGGACCGCGCCCGCCGCGACCTGGCCGATCCGTTCGTCCTGGAGGCCGAACCGTGCGATCAGGCCATCGAGGGCCGCCGTCAACATGTCCTGGTTTGAGGACTTCGCGTAGGCTCCCCCGGCCCGGGCGAATGGGATCCTGTTGCCGCCGACGATCACCGCCCTGCGGGTTTCCGGGACTGCAGGGACGCCGGATGCGCCTGCGCGGGTGGACTGTCCTTCTGTGGACATGGAGGGCTCCTCTGGTCACAAGTGGTTACCGATACCCAGCGTACCTGATACGCTGGGTATCGTGAACCACCAGGACACGCACTCCCCCTTGACCATCGAACTGCCGTCGCCGGCCAGCCCGGACGGGCGTTCGTCGCGCTGGCAGAGCCACCGGGAGGAGCGGCGCAGGGAACTCATCAAACTGGCCCGCCGCGCGGTGCACGTGCTGGGCAGCGACGCCTCCATGGAGGACATTGCAACTGCCGCTGGAACATCGAAGTCCGTCTTCTACCGGTACTTCGGGGACAAAGCGGGGCTGCAGCAGGCGGTGGGCGAAGTGGTCCTCAGCCAGATGCAGCAGCGCATCCAGGAAGCCGCACAGAGTGCCCTCACGCCCCGCGAAGGTTTGCTGGCCATGGTCTCGGCCTACCTTCAGATGGCCGATACCAGCCCCAACGTCTACACCTTCGTCACCAGCTACGCTCCGGGGGACGCTGCCGGCCCGGCGCACCCCGCTGCGGCCGGCGGCCCGCTGGGCCCCTTCTTCGACGCCATCGCGGAGATGATCGCCACCCCCATGCGGTCCCATCTGGGCGACGTCAGGGAAACCGTCATCGGCTACTGGCCAAAGGCGGCGATCGGCCTCGTACGGAACGCCGGCGAACAGTGGCTCAGCACCCCGGACTCCCCCACCAAACCAGACCAGGAGGCCATGGCCCGCCAGATCACGGCTTGGCTGTGCGTGGGCATAGTCCCCGAACTCACCCCCGCTTCACCGACCACCAAGTTATCCGCCAAAGAAGGACTGTGACATGACTGACGTAGTGGACCGCCCCGCGCGCAAGGGGCTCCGCCCCGCCGGAACCCCGGCAGCCAAGCCCCTGGACGAAAGCCCCACGCCCGCCGTCGACGTCGCGGCACTGGGCAGGCAGCTCCTGGGCAAGTGGGCCGGAGTAAGGCTCCAGGCACGGGATCTTGCCGCCAGGCCCGAACTGCACAAAATCGAAGGCCTGACGCACACGGAACACCGTGCCCGCGTGTTCGGCCAACTCAAATACCTCGTGGACAATGAAGCCGTGCACCGCGCCTTCCCTTCGGAACTGGGCGGCTCTGACGACCACGGCGGCAACATTGCCGGTTTCGAGGAACTGGTGGTGGCCGACCCGTCCCTGCAGATAAAGGCGGGGGTCCAATGGGGGCTTTTCGGGTCCGCCGTGATGCACCTGGGGACCGCGGAACACCACACCAAGTGGCTGCCGGGAATCATGAGCCTGGAAATCCCCGGCTGCTTCGCCATGACGGAGACGGGCCACGGCTCGGATGTGGCCAGCATCGCCACCACCGCAACCTATGAACCGGCCACCGAAGAGTTCATCATCCACACCCCGTTCCGCGCCGCCTGGAAGGACTACATCGGCAACGCGGCCAATGACGGCCTCGGCGCCGTCGTGTTCGCCCAGCTGGTCACCCGGGGCGTGAACCACGGCGTCCACGCCTTCTACGTGGACCTGCGGGATCCGGAAACAAAGGAGTTCCTGCCCGGAATCGGCGGTGAGGACGACGGCGTCAAAGGCGGCCTGAACGGCATCGACAACGGCCGGCTGCACTTTGACAGCGTCCGCATCCCACGGACCAACCTCCTGAACCGGTACGGAAACGTTGACGCGGACGGCACCTACACCTCGCCGATTGCCAGCCCCGGCCGGCGCTTCTTCACCATGCTGGGAACGCTGGTCCAGGGCCGCGTGTCACTGGACGGCGCCGCCGTGGCCGCCTCCAAGGTGGCCCTGAAAGCCGCCATCCAGTACGCCACCGAACGCCGCCAGTTCAACGCTTCCTCCCACACGGACGAGGAAGTCCTGCTGGACTACCAGCGGCACCAGCGGCGCCTGTTCACCCGGCTGGCCGCTACTTACGCGGCAGGCTTCGCCCACGAGCAGCTGCTGCAGAAGTTCGACGACGTCTTCTCCGGCGCCCACGACACCGACGCAGACCGCCAGGACCTGGAGACCCTGGCGGCAGCCCTGAAGCCGCTTAGCACCTGGCACGCCCTGGACACCCTGCAGGAATGCCGGGAAGCCTGCGGCGGCGCCGGTTTCCTGATCGAAAACCGGTTCGCCTCGTTGCGCGCCGACCTGGACGTCTACGCCACGTTTGAAGGCGACAACACCGTGCTGCTGCAGTTGGTAGCCAAGCGCCTGCTGGCCGACTACGCAAAGGAATTCCGTAACGTGGACTTCGGCGTGCTGGCCCGGTACGTGGTCAACCAGGCCGCCGGCGCTGCCGTCCACCGCACGGGCCTGCGCCAGGTGGCCCAGTTCATGGCTGACACCGGTTCGGTCCAGAAGGCCGCGATCGCCCTCCGTGACGAGGAAGGCCAGCGCGCCCTGCTCACGGACCGGGTCCAGACCATGGTGGCTGAAGCCGGCACCGCTTTGAAGGGCAGCAAACGGCTCCCCCAGGACAAGGGTGCCGCCCTGTTCAACCGGCACCAGAATGAACTCATCGACGCCGCCCAGGCCCACGCGGAGCTGCTGCAGTGGGAAGCGTTCACGGACGCCCTGCAGCATGTCGAGGATCCCGGAACCAGGAAGGTCCTCACCTGGCTCCGTGACCTCTTCGGCCTGTCCTTGATCGAGAAGAACCTCTCCTGGTACCTCATGAACGGCCGCCTCTCCATGCAGCGGGCACGCACCGTTGGCGGGTACATCAACAGGCTGCTGGAGAAGATCCGCCCGCATGCCCTGGATCTCGTGGACGCCTTCGGGTACGGCGAGGAACACGTCCGGGCGGCCGTCGCCACCGGCGCCGAGCGGGCCCGCCAGGACGAAGCCCGTGCCCACTTCCGCAGCCAGCGGGCCAGCGGGCAGGCCCCGGTGGACGAGAAGGTGCTGATTGCCAGGACGGCGGCCCGGAAGGCATAGCCAGGCAAGCACTGCAAAGCGGGAAACCAACGACGGCGCCGCTCCCCTTGCGAGGGGCGCGGCGCCGTCGTCTGTTCTTGCCTGAGCGGGGCTAGCTCTGCGCCGGCAGCACCGAGCGGTAGACCTCAAGGGTGGTCTCAGTGATCGATTCCCAGGAGAAGTGCTTTTCTGCGCGCTCCCGTCCGGCCTGTCCCATGGCGCGGGCGCGGTCGGGATCTGACACCACCTCGGTGAGTGCGGCGGCGAACTCGCTGACGAACTTCTCCGGGTCCAGCGGTGTGCCGGTACCGTCGGTGACCTGTTCCAGGTCCACCAGCAGCCCGGTCCGGCCATGCTCGACCACCTCCGGGATACCGCCGGTGGCGCTGGCCACCACTGCGGCGCCGCACGCCATGGCTTCGAGGTTGACGATGCCCAGCGGCTCATAGATCGAGGGGCACGCGAAGGCGGTGGCGTGGCTGAGCACCTGGATCAGCTCGTGGCGCGGCAGCATTCGTTCAATGAGCACCACGCCCGTGCGCTGCTTCTGCAGCTCCTCGATCAGCGCTGCGGTTTCCGCAGCCAGTTCCGGAGTGTCGGCCGCGCCCAGGCACAGCACCAACTGGACATCGGCCGGAAGTTTCGCTGCCGCCCGGAGGAGGTAGGGAACGCCCTTCTGGCGTGTGTTTCTCCCCACAAAGACGACGCTTGGCTTGGCGGGATCGATGCCCAGGGCACGGACGGCGTCGTCGTTTTCGTCACGCTGCCACAGCTCCACGTCGATGCCGTTGTGGACCACCCGTACTTTTTCCGGGTCAACGTTGGGGTAGCTGCGCAGGATGTCCTGCCGCATGCCCTCGGAAACGGCGATGATCGCCGCCGCCGCTTCATAAGCCGTCTTCTCCACCCAGGAGGAAAGGGCGTAGCCGCCGCCCAGTTGCTCAGCCTTCCACGGCCGCAGCGGCTCGAGGCTGTGGGCGCTGAGAACGTGCGGGATTCCGTGCAGCAGCGAGGCCAGATGCCCGGCCATGTTGGCGTACCAGGTATGCGAATGGACCAGGTCGGCCCCCTGCACATCCGGCACAATGCGCAGGTCCACACCCAGGGTCTGAACCGCCGCGTTGGCCCCGCCCAGGTCTTCGGGTACCTGGTACGACGTCACGGTGGCGCCGTGGTAGTCGGCGTCGCGGGGAGCGCCGAAAGCACGAACCTGCAGGTCAACGTGCTTACTAAGCACCCTGCTCAATTCGGCCACGTGTACCCCGGCGCCACCATAGATCTCCGGCGGGAACTCTTTAGTCACAATGTCTATTCGCACAAGACCCAAGGTAGTCGTTCACGGATAACTGTTCTAGTGTGAAGGAGTCCGGGCCTACCGGACTGTCTTGGGGAGTTACGAAGGCGTACAGGAGCGACCATTATGCCGTTGACCAAAAAAGTCCTGGCCATTGTCCTCGCAGGTGGCGAGGGAAACAGACTGATGCCACTGACGGCAGACCGGGCCAAGCCTGCCGTGCCTTTTGCCGGCAGTTACCGCCTTATCGATTTCGCCATTTCCAACCTGGTGAATTCACGCTATCTGCAAATCGTGGTCCTCACGCAATACAAGTCCCACAGCCTCGACCGGCATATATCCGAAGCGTGGCGGATGTCCACCCAGCTGGGAAACTATGTCGCCTCCGTTCCCGCACAGCAGCGTGTAGGCAAGAGCTGGTTCCTGGGCAGCGCAAATGCCATTTACCAGTCCCTGAACCTGATCCACGACGCCAACCCCGACATCGTCGTCGTTGTTGGCGCAGACCACGTGTACCGTATGGACTTCGCCCAGATGGTGGAGCAACACGTACTCAGCGGGGCCAAAGCCACCGTGGCTGCGGTGCGGCAGCCGCTGCACATGGCCGACCAGTTCGGCGTCATCGAGGTGGACCAGAACGATCCGCAGAAGATCGCGGCCTTCGTGGAGAAGCCCTCGAGCACCCCCGGGCTTGCAGCCGACCCGTCACAGTTCCTTGCCTCCATGGGCAACTACGTCTTCAACGCCGACGCCCTGGTCGCGGCGCTGCACGTGGACGCTGAGCGCCTGGACACCAAACACGACATGGGCGGGGACATCATTCCCTACTTCGTCAACCGCGGGGAGGCGGGGGTCTACGACTTCACGCTTAACGACATTCCCGGCTCCACGGAGCGCGACCGCACCTACTGGCGCGACGTAGGCACCATCGATTCCTTCTATGACGCCCACATGGACCTCATCTCCCCGCTGCCGGTGTTCAACCTCTACAACTCCGAGTGGCCCATCTACACGCGGCAGAGCATCTCGCCGCCGGCCAAGTTCGTCCGGGGCAAGAACAACACCGTGGGCACGGCCCTGGACTCCATCGTTGCCAACGGAGTAGTGATCTCCGGCGGCGTGGTGGAGGGCTCGGTGCTGTCCAACGACGTCTACGTGGCCACCAGCAGCCGGGTCATCGACTCGGTCCTGATGGACAAGGTGCAGGTGGGCGAAGGTGCCGTGATCAAACGCGCCATCCTGGACAAGAACGTCAAGGTCCCCGCCGGTGCCGCCATCGGGCTGGACCCCGACCTTGACCGTGCACGCGGCTTCAAGGTCACCGAATCCGGCATCACTGTCCTCTCCAAAGGCCAGGAAGTCCCGGAGCCCACGGACGAAGAACGCCAGCTCGCCGCACGGCACCTGGGAGAGCTGCCCAGTGCCGTGAAGGCGGCAGCGGAGCAGTATCCCGATATGCGTGAGGCGGCGGACAAGGTGGCAGGCACGCACGCTGCCGCAGCGGCGGAGGCCGCACCCGGCGCGCGGGTCTCCTGACCCGGGCACCGCACTCTCCAAGGCATCCGCAGGCCGCGGCACCACCGGTGGTGCCGCGGCCTGCGGCGTACGCTGTAAAATTTTCCTAATGAGCTCCCCCGATCTGACCCCTGAGGACATCCAGGCCTGCCTCAAGGTCCTGAACACCATCCATGCGTACGACGAGGAGCACCCGGACTACATCTCGGTGCGCCGCGCCACGGGGAAGATGTTCAAGGCCGTCAAGCGCCACCGCAGGGTCACCAAACGTGATTCCATCGCCGATGCCGACCGTGCCGTGATCGCCCAGACCGCCACCGCCGCCCCGGACCGCATCGATGACGAAACCCGTGGCAACAAGCTGGCACCATCGGCCGCCGGCAAGGTCGCGGGGCACCTCCTCCGGTCCCGGCCCTGCTACATCTGCAAGCAGCACTACACCCAGGTGGATGCCTTCTACCACCAGCTGTGCCCGGAATGCGCGGCCTTCAGCCACAGCAAACGCGATGCCCGGACTGACCTGACCGGACGGCGCGCCCTGCTCACCGGAGGACGGGCCAAGATCGGGATGTACATCGCGCTAAGGCTGCTGCGCGACGGAGCCCACACCACCATCACCACCAGGTTCCCCAAAGACGCCGCACGCCGGTTCGCAGCCATGGAAGACAGCGGCGAATGGCTGCACCGGCTCCGTATCGTGGGCATCGACCTGCGCGATCCCGCCCAGGTCATGGCCCTGACCGATTCGCTCAACGAGGCCGGCCCCCTGGACATCATCATCAACAACGCGGCCCAGACCGTGCGCCGTTCAGGCAACGCCTACAAGCCGCTGGTGGATGCCGAGGACGAGCCGCTCCCGGCATCGCTGGAGCCGGCCAACGGCGGCCCGGAACTGCTGACGTTCGGCCATGCCCACGACAAGCACCCGCTCGCCCTCGCAGGCAGCGTCACCGAACACCCGGTCCTGGCCGGCGATGCGATCACCTCGCTGGCCCTCTCCACCGGCTCTGCCTCGCTGGAGCGCATCGCCACAGGGACCGCCATCGACGCCGGCGGCCTGGTCCCGGACCTCGCAACCATCAACAGCTGGACGCAGGTGGTGGACGAAGTGGATCCCCTGGAGATGCTCGAAGTGCAGCTCTGCAACGTCACCGCGCCGTTCCTGCTGGTCAGCCGGCTCCGGGGCGCCATGAAGAGGTCCACCGCGCGGCGCAAATACATCGTGAACGTCTCCGCCATGGAAGGACAGTTCTCCCGCGCCTACAAGGGCCCTGGACACCCGCACACCAACATGGCCAAGGCCGCGCTCAACATGATGACGCGCACCAGCGCGCAGGAGATGCTGGATACGGACGGCATCCTGATGACGGCCGTGGACACCGGCTGGATCACGGACGAGCGTCCGCATTTCACCAAGGTCCGGCTCATGGAGGAAGGCTTCCACGCGCCCCTGGACCTGGTGGACGGCGCGGCCCGGG
Source organism: Arthrobacter sp. SAFR-044 (assembly GCF_059414985.1). NCBI lineage: Bacteria > Bacillati > Actinomycetota > Actinomycetes > Micrococcales > Micrococcaceae > Arthrobacter > Arthrobacter sp. SAFR-044. The sequence goes on from NZ_JBPFDN010000004.1 coordinate 367,390, forward strand.
TCTACGACCCGATTGTCATGGGTGAAAAGGGCGAGGACCAGTACGGCGTCTTCCTGAAGGATTACAAGCCCAGCCCCTGGTGAGCGGGTATGCTCACGGCATGAGCAACGAGTCATCCACCCAAGTGCAGAATCTCGAACACCACGAATGCTGGGCACTGCTGCGGACGGTGTCCGTGGGCAGGCTGGCGGTCCTCGTTGATGGCCGGCCGGACATTTTCCCGGTCAACTTCACTGTGGACGGCGGCACGCTGGTCTTCCGCACCAGCCAGGGCACCAAATTGTCGGCAGCCTCAGGCGATGCCCCCGTGGCAGTGGAAGCGGACGGTGTGGACCCCGATACCGGCCTGGCGTGGAGCGTGGTCATCAAGGGCACGGCCGCCCTGGTCAAAAGCACGGAGGAAGTGCTGGAGACTTCCCGCCTGTATCTCTTCCCTTGGCAGGCCGGGCGGAAGGACGCTTTCGTCCGCATCACCCCGGACAGTGTCACGGGCCGCCGCTTCAAGGTCACCGATCCAATGACATGGTGGACACAGATCAGCGGCTCCGCCAAGGCTTCGCAGGAATAGGCCGACGGCGGGTTCCCCGGCCATGAAGGCCGGGGAACCCTGCGCGTCAGGCGAGCTGGGTGATCTCCACGCTGACCTTCAGGGCGGAGCCGCCGCCGCCTGACAGGATGCCCTTCAGCGGGGGCACGTCCCGGTAATCGCGGCCCCTGGCCACGGTGACGTGGAAGTCACCGGCCGGTTTGTGGTTGGTGGGGTCCCAGCTGCGCCAGTCCCCGTCCCACCATTCCAGCCATGCGTGCGACTGCCCGGCCACCGTCTCGCCGATCCCGGCGCTGGAGCGCGGGTGCAGGTAGCCGGAGACGTAGCGCGCCGGAATGCCGCAGCTGCGCAGCGCACCGATGGCCAGGTGCGCCAGGTCCTGGCACACACCCTGGCGCTGGCCCCAGGCTTCCTCGGCGTTGGTGGTGACGGCAGTGGAGCCGGACATGTAGGTCATCTCCCCGCGCATCCAGGCGAAGACAGCCATGGCGGCCTCATGCGGATTCTTTCCGGCCACGACGCCGGGGATGATGCCCAGGACCTCGTCGCCCGGGCCGCTGAGCCGGGACTGCGGCAGCCAGTCGCTGAACGCGTCGAGGGTCTCCGCCGACGCCAGCTCATCCCAGCCCACGATGTCCGCTTCCGCGGGGATCTTTTCCGCCCTGTGCACCTCCACCGTGATGTTGGAGACCACCTCGAGGTTTTCGTGCGGCATCTGCATGTCGAAGGCCGTAACCCTGGTCCCCCAGTAGTCACGGTAGGTGCTGACCGCCGCCTGCGACGGGGAAACTTTCACCACGGACTCCAGCACCACCTGCTGCGAGTCCGTCAGCGGCGTCATCCGGGCCTCGTTGTAGGACAGCGTCACCCGCTTGTTGTACTTGTACGCCGTCCTGTGGACGATGCTCAACCGGGTCATGACACTTCTCCCACCCAGGCGAGTTCGTCCGCCTGATTGAAGTACTTACGGGAAATGGCGTCCGAAGCCTGCGACACCGCCTTCTGCACACGTTCCATGTGCTCGGGCAGTTCGGACATGAGGTCGTCCGTGCGGTGGAACTCAAGGAAGGTCCGGGCCTGGCCCACGATCCGCCGGGCGTCGTTGATGAAGCCGACGCGCTGTGCGGATGGGTCCAGCTTGGCCAGGCACTCGTCGGCGTCCCGCAGCGCGTAGACAATGGACCGCGGGAACAGCCGGTCCAGGAGCAGGAACTCAGCAGCGTGCTGGTCTCCAAACGCAGCGCGGCGGGTGCGGAGGAAGGACTCGTAGGCGCCGGCACAGCGCAGCATGTTCACCCAGGACATGCCTGCGGAGAGGACGTCACGCGTGGAGAGCATCCGCGCCGTCATGTCCGCTCGCTCCAGCGAACGGCCCAGGACCAGGAAGAGCCAGCTTTCGTCATGGCTCACCGTAGTGTCGGCAAGGCCGCTGACCATGGCCGTGCGCTCCAAGGTCCAGTTGCAGAACCGGTACGTGCCCACCACGTCCTTGCGGTGCTGGCTCAGCCCATAGTAGGTGGTGTTCAGGCTCTCCCACAGCCCCGAGGACACGGTCTCGCGTGCGCGGCGGGCGTTCTCCCGGGCAGCACCCAACGAACCGGCAATGGACGTGGCACTGGTCTTGTCATACGCCAGCGCATGGAGCAGTTCCGGCAGGCCGAAATCCTCGCTTTGCGGCTTGGCGCCCATGACAGCCAGGAGCTCCTGGGCCACGCTCTTCCGCTCCTCCATGGGGAGGTGGTTCAGGCGTTCCAGGTGGACGTCCAGGATGCGGGCGGTACCGTCAGCCCGCTCCACGTAGCGGCCGATCCAAAAAAGGGACTCGGCAATACGGCTAAGCATTCGCGGCTACCTCCTGCGCGCCCGGAATGGTCAAAAAGAAACGCCCGACGGCGGCCACGTGTCCGAGTGCCCGGCTCACTGCTGCTGCTCCGACTGGCGGTCGCGCCAGTTGCTTTCCACGGGCCACACCGAGACGCGTTCACGGACCGTGACGGACTGGCGTGGAACGGTTTCCACGGGCATCTGGGGTGAGTCGGCAAGGACCCAGGTGTCCTTGGATCCGCCGCCCTGGCTGGAGTTCACGATCAGCGACCCTTCCTTCAGCGCAACGCGGGTCAGGCCGCCCGGGAGGACCCAGACGTCGTCGCCGTCGTTGACCGCAAAGGGCCGCAGGTCCACGTGGCGGGGACCGAACTTGTCACCGCCCAGGGTGGGAACGGTGGAGAGCTGCAGCACCGGCTGGGCGATCCAGCCGCGGGGATCGGAAATGATCCGCTGGCGGAGGGCGTCGAGCTCGTCCTTGGAGGCATCGGGACCGATGACCAGGCCCTTGCCGCCGGAGCCGTCCACCGGCTTGACCACCAGCTCCGCCAGGTTGTCCAGGGTGTACTCCCGGGCTTCTTTTTCCTCGAGGCGGAAGGTGTCCACGTTGGCGATGATGGGCTCCTCGCTGAGGTAGTAGCGGATCAGGTCAGGCACGTAACTGTAAACCAGTTTGTCGTCGGCCACGCCATTGCCCACGGCGTTGGCGATCGTCACGCCGCCGGCGCGGGCAGCATTGACCAGCCCGGGGCAGCCGAGCATGGAGTCCGAGCGGAACTGCAGCGGGTCCAGGAAGTCGTCGTCGATCCGCTTGTAGATCACGTCCACGCGCTGTTCGCCCGCCGTGGTGCGCATGTAGACGCGGTTGCCGCGGCAGATCAAGTCGCGGCCCTCCACCAGTTCCACGCCCATGAGGCCGGCCAGGAGGGTGTGCTCGAAGTAGGCGCTGTTGAAGACGCCGGGGGTGAGGACCACGACGGTGGGATCGTCCACGCCGGCCGGTGCGGTTTTGCGAAGGGCCGAGAGCAACCGGCGCGGGTACTCCTCCACGGGCCGGATGAGCTGCTGGCCGAATGCCTCGGGCAGGCCCTTGGCCATGGCGCGCCGGTTTTCCAGGACGTAGCTCACGCCGGAGGGGACGCGGACGTTGTCCTCCAGGACGCGGAAAGTGCCTGCGGCGTCGCGGACCACGTCGATTCCGGAGATGTGGACCCGGACCCCGCCCGCAGGTTCAAAGCCGTGGACTTGCCGGTGGAAGTGGGCGCTGGTGGTCACGAGCTGGCGGGGAATCACGCCGTCGGAGACCACCGTCATTTTGTCGTAGACGTCGTTCAGGAACGCTTCCAGGGCGCGGACGCGCTGCGCCACACCGCGTTCCAGGACATCCCACTCAGCCGCGGGGATAACACGGGGCACGATGTCGAGGGGGAAGGGCCGTTCCTCGCCCGCGTAGTCGAACGTTACCCCGCGGTCCAGGAAGGTGCGGGCCATGGAGTCGGCGCGTGCGCTGACGTCCGCCAGGGAGAGCTTCCGGAGCGCCTCCGCCACCTGCCCGTACGAGTCCCTGGCCTGTTGCCCGGGGGCAAACATCTCGTCGTAGGCTCCGGTGCGGCCGGCGGCCTCGGAGTAATCCTGGAATAGGTCTGACATGTCCAATAGCCAACCATCTTTTTGTTTCGAGTTCATTACTGCCATCCATTCTGGCGTGTTGTCGCCGGCAGCCCGGTTCGTACTTTACTGGCCTCGTCGGGCAGAGTAGGTGAGTGCCAAGCAGCAGAAGCCTCCCAGTGCCGGGCCATGGCAGTTTCCGGCGCCGTGTGGCGCGGTTGGTTCCGGGCCTGTTGACGGCAGCGGCCGCTGTGGCCGTGGCCTTCATGGTGCACGGCCTGGTACCGGCGCTGCCGGCGATGACCATGGCAGTGGTCCTGGGCGTGCTTGCGGCCAACCTGCCCGGCGCCGGCAGCTGGACCGGGGGCCGGGCCCGGCCCGGACTGGACTTCGCGGGCAAGCACCTGATGCGCGGCGGGATCGTGCTCCTGGGCCTGAAAGTCAGCGTCATGGATGTCCTCGACCTGGGGTGGCCGGCCCTGGTCTTGATCGTGGGCGTCGTGGCGGCCAGCTTCGGCGGCACCTATGCAATCTCGCGGCTGTTCCGCCTCCCGCCGGTGACCTCGCTCCTGGTAGCCACCGGCTTCTCCATCTGCGGCGCATCGGCCATCGGCGCCATGGCCGCCGTCCGCCGCATCCGGCACGCGGAAACCGTCCTGCCGGTAGCCCTCGTGACGCTCTGCGGAACGCTCGCCATCGGCGTACTGCCCCTCCTCGCCCACCCCCTGGGCCTGACGGCCACGGTGTTCGGCGCCTGGACCGGGGCGTCCGTGCACGACGTCGGCCAGGTGGTGGCCACGGCGCAGACTGCCGGGTCCGCTGCCCTGGCGATCGCCGTCGTCGTCAAACTCACCCGGGTGCTGCTGCTGGCGCCTGTTGTTGCCGCGGCCGGCGCGCACCACCGGAACGGTGCGCGCGCCCTGGGCGCCGCCAACGGCACCACATCGAAAATGCCGCCGGTGGTGCCGTTGTTCGTGGTGGGCTTCGTGGCCATGGTGGCCCTGCGCTCCACCGGCTGGCTGGCCCCGGCCTGGCTCGACGCCGGTGCCACACTGCAGGACATCCTCCTGGGCGCGGCCCTGTTCGGGCTGGGCTCGGCCGTGAGGATCCGGACGCTGCTCCATACCGGCGGGCAGGCGCTCCTGGCGGCCCTGGCATCCTGGCTCCTGATTGCCGTCCTGGGCCTGGCAGCTGCCTTCCTGATCGCGGGCTGAGCGGACGCGCCGGCAGCGTGATTAGATAGCCGGGTGTCACATGAGAATCTGCAGCGCAGCGAAGCCGCCGAACGGTCAGCCCTGATCAGCACCACCAGTTACGACGTCTCGCTCGATGTGCGGCAGGCAGCAGATCCAGCCGTTCCCGGCTACACCAGCCGCAGTGTCATCACCTTCACGGCCGTTCCCGGCACCGGCACCTTCCTGGACTTCATCGGCAGCAGCGTCCACAGCGTGATCCTCAACGGCAAGAGCCTGCCCGTGGGGGACGTGGTGGACGGCGCACGGATCATGCTGGACAACCTGCGAGCGGAGAACCAGGTGACGGTGACCGGCACCGCGCTGTACAGCCGCTCCGGCGAGGGCATGCACCGGTTCGTGGACCCCGCCGATGGCCAGTGCTACCTCTACACCCAGTACGAGCCGGCTGACGCGCGCCGGGTCTTCGCCAACTTCGAACAGCCCGACCTCAAGGCAACCTACACGTTCCACGTGATGGCTCCGGCGGAGTGGAACGTGGCCTCGAACGGCGCAGAGGTGAACCGCACCCTGTTGACCAGCGATCCTGCCACCGCGCGCTGGGACTTCGCCCCCACCCTGCCGATGTCCACCTACATCACCGGCATCCTGGCCGGGCCCTACTTCAGGGCCGAGGACCGCTGGCAGGCAACGCTCGACGACGGCGCCCGCCTGGACGTCCCGCTTGCCCTCTACTGCCGCGCCTCCATGGCGGACTCCTTTGACACTGGCCATCTCTTCGGCCTGACCAAGAAAGGCCTGGACTTCTTCAACCGCCTCTTCGACTACCCGTACCCGTGGGGCAAGTACGACCAGGCGTTCGTGCCCGAGTACAACCTGGGTGCCATGGAGAATCCGGGACTGGTCACGTTCACCGAGAGCTACGTGTTCACCTCCCGCGCCACCGACGCCCAGTACCAGGCGCGGGCCAACACCCTGATGCACGAGATGGCGCACATGTGGTTCGGCGACCTGGTGACCATGCAGTGGTGGGACGATCTCTGGCTCAAGGAATCCTTCGCCGACTACATGGGAACCCTTGGCGTTGACCGGGCGACGGACTGGGACACCGCCTGGGTCAACTTCGCCAACAAACGCAAAGCATGGGCCTACGTGCAGGACCAGCTGCCCACTACGCATCCCATCGTGGCTGACATCCCCGATCTTGAAGCGGCGAAGCAGAACTTCGACGGCATCACCTACGCCAAGGGCGCCTCGGTCCTCAAACAGCTGGTGGCGTACGTGGGTTTTGACTCCTTCATCGCGGGTTCGCGGGAGTACTTCCGCAAACACGCGTACGGGAACACGTCGTTGGCAGACCTGCTGGCTGCCCTTGACGCCGCATCCGGACGGGAACTGTCCGGCTGGGCCAGGCGGTGGCTGCAGACGTCCGGTATTTCCACGCTGTCGCTCGACATTTCTTCCACGGACGGTTCGTCCAAGGACCCCGGCTTGCAGGGTGGGGCAACAGGCGACGACGGCCTGCTGGGACAGGTGACGATCGTCCAGGAGGCGGTGGACCCGGTCACGGGACGGGAGGAGCTGCGCCCGCACCGCCTCCGCGTGGGTTCCTACGACTTTGACGCCGACGGTGCCCTGGTGCGGACCGGAACCATCGAAACCGACGTGGCCGGTGCCTGGACGGAACTCCCCCAGCTTGCAGGCAAGCCGCGGCCCGCGCTCCTGCTGGTCAATGATGACGACCTCACCTACGCCAAGGTGCGGCTGGATCCGGCCTCACTGGCGACGGTCCGTTCCTCGCTGGACCGGATCACCGATCCCATGGCCCGGGCCCTGTGCTGGACGGCGTTGTGGAACTCAGCCCGGGACGGCGAAAGCCCCGCCTCTTTGTACGTTGACGCCGTTACCGCCTTCGCCCCGGCTGAGACGGGGATCGGCGTCCTGCTGAACATCCTCGAGAACGCTGCCACCGCCGTCGAACGCTATACGCCCGCCGGCGCCCGTGGCAGGGTGCGCGCGTCCTTCCTTACAGCTGCCGCTGGCCAGCTGGACCACGCCGCCCCGGGGTCGGACCAGCAGCTCGCCTGGGCCCGCACCGTCGGCACGCTCAGCAGGCATGACGGCGCCCTCCTCCCCCGCCTCCGTGGCCTGCTCGAAGGCAGCTCACCGGTGGAGGGGCTGGCGGTGGACGCGGACCTGCGCTGGCACCTCTGGCATGCCCTGGCAGCCAATGGCCAGGCCTCCGCAGCCGAGCTCGACGCCGAGCTGGCGCGCGACACCACTGCCTCCGGCCGGGCGGGGCACGCAACAGCCATGGCGTCCCGTCCCGACCGCGACGTCAAGGTTGCTGCCTGGGATGCGGCCGTCCACGGGACCGGGCTGTCCAACCAGCTCCTGACTGCTACCATCAGCGGCTTCATCACCGCGTCCCCGGACATGCTCGAGCCCTACGTGGAGCCCTATTTCGACTGCCTGCGCGCTGTTTGGGACGCGCGGAGTATCGAGATCGCCAGCCGGATTGTCCGCGGCCTCTACCCCGCCGCCCAGGACCTCGCGGACGGCGTGGAGCCCAAAGACCACCCCGTGGTCCGTCGGACGGATGCCTGGCTGGACGCCAACCGGGACGCGCCGCACGCGCTGCGCCGGATCATCATCGAGCAGCGCAGCCACCTGCTGCGGGCACTCACCGCACAGGCCGCCGTCGTTCCCCACCGGCCCCCTAACATCGCTGCGCTCGGCTAGGGTACCCTGCCGGCGTGGGCCCACTCATCGGTTGCTGGGTAATTGTCGTTTTGGGGCGCCAAAACGACAATTACGGAGCAATGGATGGCACTAGGGGACGCGGTGGAGCCACTCCTCGGTGCCGAACTTGGCCGCCACCCGGTCCTCGGCAGCCGCCAGCTCGTGAACGGCCAGTTCTGAGGGCGTGGCCCCGTAACGCTCGCTGAACACTTCGATCATTGCCTCGATGATGGCCGTGCGGGCAAGGCCTGTCTGGCGGCGCAGCGGATCCACCCGCTTCTTGGCGCTGCGGGTGCCCTTGTCCGACAGCTTCTCCTTGCCGATCCGGAGGACCTCGACCATCTTGTCGGCGTCGATGTCGTAGCTCATGGTGACGTGGTGCAGCATGCCGCCATTGGCAAGGCGCTTCTGTGCTGCGCCGCCGATCTTTCCCTGGTCTGTGGCGATGTCGTTCAACGGGATGTAGAAGGCGTTGATGCCGAGTTTTTCCAGCGCGGCCATCACCCAGGCGTCAAGGAACGGGTAGGAGTCGGCGAAGCTCAGCCCGTCCACCAGGGTCTGGGGCAGGTAGAGCGAGTAGGTGATGCAGTTGCCGGCCTCCATGAACATCGCGCCGCCACCGCTGATCCGGCGGACCACATTGATGCCGTGCCTGGCGACGCCCTCGGGATCCACCTCGTTCTGAACGGACTGGAAGCTGCCGATGACCACCGACGGTTCCTGCCAGTCCCAGAACCGGAGGGTGGGCGTGCGCTCCCCCGCACCCACGGCCTCGGTGAGCACCTCATCAAGGGCAACGTTGATTTCCGTGGGTAGCACGGTGGGCGCGATGACGTTCCATTCGTGGTCTGCCCAGGAGGTGGCTTTGGCCAGGGCCCGCCGGACGGTCACGGCCACGGCGTCCGCAGAGAAGCCGAACAGCACGGCTCCGGCAGGCAGGGCTGCTGTGACGGCGGCCGCGAGGTCTGCGGCAGGCGTAGTGTCCGGACGCCCGGTCAGCGCGCGGTTGATGTCCGTCAGGGCCTCGTCCGGCTCCAGGAAGAAGTCGCCGCTGACGGAGACGTCTGCCAATGCGCCGTCCACCACCGCCAGGTCCACCACCACCAGCTTGCCGCCGGGAACCTTGTACTCCCCATGCAGGCGCTGGTTGCTGGCGGCGTTATTGGCAGGAAATACAGACTGGGTCATGCGTCCCATCCTGCCCCAGAAAGCAGGTGTGCGGTTAACGCGGAAGGCCCGCACCGTTTCCGGTGCGGGCCTTCTGCAAACAAGCTTGGCGAAGGAATTACTTCTTGCCGCCGAAGCCCTTGAAGCGAGCGTTGAAGCGCTCGACGCGGCCTGCAGAGTCCATGATGCGCTGCTTGCCCGTGTAGAACGGGTGGGACTCGGAAGAGATTTCGACGTCGATGACCGGGTAGGTGTTGCCGTCTTCCCACTCGATGGTCTTCGAGGAAGACACGGTGGAGCGGGTCAGGAACTTGGTGCCGGAGGCCAGGTCGTTGAAGACAACAGCTTCGTACTTCGGGTGGGTATCAGACTTCATAATGGGACCTTTGTTCGCGCAACTGGATTTTGCCAGCTGCCAGGTATGAATGGGATGGCTGGGATCTGTCGGATCAGCCGAAGCTGAAAAAGCAGGACAACCAGCTATCAATCATAGCCGATGCCGGTGGGGCTGACGAACCGGCTCCCCTGGCGGCACAGGGTGACGCCGCAGGTCAGTCCCGGGCGCGCAACTCCCAAAAGGCGACGGCAGAGGCAGCGGCCACGTTCAGTGAATCCACGCCGTTGCGCATGGGGATTTTGACAGCGAGGTCGACGGCGGCGAGAGTCTCCCGGCTCATGCCTGCGCCTTCGGTGCCGAGCACCAGGGCAAGTTTGTCCACGTTACGCGAGGCGACGGCGTCGACATCCTCTGCATCGGGTGTCAGTTCCAGGGCCGCGACGGTGAAGCCGTGGTCCTTGAGGACCTGGAGGTCCGAAGGCCAGTCCTGCAGGCGTGCCCAGGGAACCTGGAATACGGTGCCCATGCTGACCCGCACGCTGCGGCGGTACAGCGGGTCGCCGCAGCGTGGCGAGACCAGCACGGCGTCGATGTCCAGCGCCGCCGCGGAACGGAAAATGGCGCCCACGTTCGTGTGGTCCACGATGTCCTCCAGCACGGCCACGCGCCTCGCTCCGGCGAGGAGGTCCGGCAGCGGGACCGGAGCCGGCCGCTGCATGGCCGCCATGGCGCCGCGGTGCAGGTGGAACCCGGTGATCTCCTCCAGCAGGGCAGCCGAGCCGACGAACACCGGAACGTCCGGGTACGCCTTGAAGACGTCGTCGAGGTCCGCCATCCACTTCTCAGCCAGGAAGAATGACCGGGGCTGGTGGCCGGCCGCAAGGGCCCGGCGAAGCACCCGCGAGGACTCGGCGATGTACATCCCCTCTGCGGGTTCACGGAGCTTGCGCAGGTGCACGTCGGTCAGGGTGGTGTAGTCGCTGACGCGCGGGTCATCGGCGGATTCGAGGTGGTGGAAGGTCACCGGGTGATTATTTCAGCAGGTTGGCGATCATGACGCCGAGGGCCACGATGCCGAGGCTGAAGATCACGGCGCGCAGGACGCGGGGCGAGAGCTTCCGCCCTACCTTTGAGCCCAGGAGGCCGCCGATGGTGGAGCTGATGGCGATCAGCAGGACCACCAGCCAGTTGATCCGGTCGAAGGCGAACAGCAGGTAGGAGATCGCGGCCACCATGTTCACGCCGAGGACCAGGATGTTCTTCATGGCGTTGGCGTTCTGGATGGTGCCGGTGAGGAACACGCCCAGGATGCCCACCAGCAGGATTCCCTGCGCCGCGACAAAGTAGCCACCATAGACGCCGGCCAGGTAGACCAAGACCACCAGGAGGAACCCGTGGCGCTTGTCCCGGACTGCGTGTTCGGGGTTGGCCTCGCGGTTGCGGACCCAGTCCTGGAGCCGGGGCTGGAACACCACCATCAGCAGGGCAAGGACCAGGAGGACAGGGGCGACGTAGTGGAAGACTTTCTCCGGCAGGTGCAGCAGGAGCCAGGCGCCGGTGACGCCGCCCAGGACCGAGGCGGGAAGGAGACGGAGCACCTGCCGTCCCCGGCCGGCCAGCTCCCGGCGGTAGCCGAAGGCCCCGGCGCCCGTGCCGAAGACCAGGCCCATGGCATTGCTCATGGAGGCGGTTACGGGTGCAACACCGAGGGCGATGAGCACCGGGAAGGTGACAAGGGTGCCGGAGCCCACCACCGCGTTGATGGTGCCGGCCCACAGGCCGGCGATGAACACAATGATGCTGCTGAAGAGTTCCAAGGTAGTTAGCGCAGGCCTGTTCTAGCGGCGTGCTGTTGCAGTGTAGCGTCCCGCGTTCTCGGAGACATCCAAAGGCAGCCCGAAGGTGGTGCTCAGGTGCTCTTCCGTCAGGACCTCGGTGATGGGTCCGGCGGCCACCACGCCGCCATCGCGCAGCAGCATGGCGTGCGTGAAGCCGGGCGGGACTTCTTCAAGGTGATGCGTGACCAGGACCATGGCCGGAGCCGACTCATCCTGGGCCAGCTCGCCCAGCTTGTGGACCAGTTCCTCCCGGCCGCCCAGGTCCAGCCCGGCGCCCGGCTCATCCAGGAGCAGCAGCTCGGGGTCCGTCATGAGCGCCCGGGCGATCTGGACCCGCTTGCGCTCGCCCTCGGACAGGGTGGCGAACGTCCGGTTCAGCAGCGGTCCCATGCCCCAGTCGTTCAGGAGCCGGAAGGCGCGCCGTTCGTCGTCGCGCTCGTAGCCTTCGCGCCAGCGGCCGGTCACGCCGTACGCGGCGGTGACCACCACGTTGAGGACGTTCTCATGCTCCGGGATCTGGGTGGCCAGCGCAGCCGAGGAAAGCCCGATGCGGGGGCGGAGTTCGAAGACGTCGGTGCGGCCCAACGTTTCGTCGAGGATTCCGGCAGTGCCGCTGCTGGGGTGCAGGCGGGCGGCGGCGATCTGGAGAAGGGTGGTCTTCCCGGCCCCGTTGGGTCCCAGGATGACCCAGCGTTCGCCCTCGTTGACCTGCCAGTCGACCTTGTCCAGCAGGGTCTTCTTACCTCGGACAACGCTGACGGAGTCCAGTTCCAGAACATCACTCATAGGAGTAGACACTAGGACAAAACAGAAGACGACTGATAACCGGTGTGAAGGCACCCTAAAGGTTCGCCTCCGGCGCCCCGCAACGAATTCAGCCGCCCGGTCCCCGCTGGCTAAGATTGCAGGCATGACTTCGAACGTGACTGCGGTCAGCTATGGCCTGAATATGACCCCCGCCGGGCTGGAGCAGCTGCGTTCCGTCCTTGCCCTCGACGGCGCCGACGTGCTGTCCGAGTCCTCCGCCGGTGACAGCCGGTACCAGGTGCAGGTCCATGACCTGGCCCTTCCTGATTCGACCGCGGCCGGCCTGTCATCCCTCCGCCGCGCCGTGGCGGACGCCGCCATCAATGGTTTTGACACGGCCCTGGTGCCTGCCGGGCTCCGCTCTGCGGCCCGAAAGCTGCTGATCATGGACGTGGACTCCACCCTGATCCAGCAGGAGGTCATCGAACTCCTGGCGGCGTATGCAGGCAAGCGCGAGGAGGTGGCGGCTGTGACGGAAGCTGCCATGCGCGGCGAACTCGACTTCGCCCAAAGCCTCCACGCACGGGTGGCGGTGCTCGCGGGGCTGCCCGCCGACGTCGTCCATTCCGTGCGCAAGGAAGTGAAGCTCAGCGAAGGTGCCGATCAGCTCGTGGCCGCTTTCCAAGCTGCCGGCCACACGGTGGCTGTCGTATCCGGCGGCTTCAACCAGATCCTTGAGCCGATCGCCGCAGACCTGGGCCTGGACTACTGGCAGGCCAACGAACTGGAAATCGTCGACGGCGCGCTGACCGGCAAGGTGCTGGGCGCGGTGGTTGACCGGGCGGCCAAGGAAAAGTATCTGCGCGAGTGGGCCGCCGCCGAAGACATCGCGCTGGAGCACACCATTGCCGTGGGCGACGGCGCCAACGACCTTGACATGCTCGGCGCCGCCGGCATCGGGGTGGCCTTCAACGCCAAGCCGGCCGTCCGCGCCGTGGCCGACGCAGCCCTGAACATGCCCTACCTGGACGCCGTCCGCCACATCGCCGGGGTCTGATCCCTCTCCACCCCAACGCGAGATGGCAGGTCGCGGCAGTGTCCAACGTGAACATTGCCGCGACCTGCCATCTCGCGTAAAGGGCGTTTTAGCTGGAAGCCTGCCCTGCGCCCTTGCCGAAGTAATCCGCTCCGCCGGCGTACTCGGTGTGGCCCGACTCGACGTCGGCCGTTGCCATCCCTGCAACAACCTGCGCGAATTCCTCCACCGAGTACAGCTTGCCGGCTTCGGCGCGGCGGGCCTCGATGGCGCCCGGGGTGGAGCGGTCCAGGAGCGTGGCGGTGACGGTCCCTTCGATCATGTCGCCGGAGACCACCACCAGGGAGATGCCTTTCTCCGCGAGGTTGGGGATCAGGTCCCGGAGTGCGTCCTCGCCGGCACGCTTGCTGCGGGCCACCGGCTCGTAGGCCGGCATGGTGGGGACGGTGTTGATGAAGTGGGCCTGGTGGCTCGTCACGAAGACCACCCGGGAGCCTTCCTTCATCAGGGGCACTGCCGCGTTGAGCATGTTCACCTGGGCGTCGCGGTTCAGCTTGAGGGCGTAGTCCTCCCCCATCCCGGTTTCCATGCCGCCGGAGGCGTTCAGGACCAGGATGTCCAGGGAGCCGAAGTTCTCCATGGCGGCGCTGGCCAGGGCCTGCACACCTTCCTGGGTGGTCAGGTCCGCGCCGATGGCGACGGCCCGGCCGCCCTCGGCTTCAATGCCCTGCACCACTTTGTTGGCGCGGGGCGCCTTCTGGCGGTAGTTGACCACGACGGCGGCGCCCTCCGACGCGAGGATCTTGGCTACGTCGGCGCCAATGCCCCGCGATGATCCGGTGACGATCGCCGTTTTGTTGTCCAGCAGTCCCATACGAGCTTCCTTTGTTCGAAACATCTAAATCGTTGTGGCCTGCAGTCCATCATGCCAGCGGCCAATGCCAAGATCCGTTGTCTGACTTCGACAAATAACGACCCCGGGGGTAGTTTCCTGCAGCGGCGGGAGGCCGAGGGGGTCAGTGGCCCATGCCCAGGCCGCCGTCCACCGGGATAACCGCACCGGAGATGTAGGCGGCCTCGTCGCTTGCGATCCAGCGGACCACGTTGGCCACCTCGGCAGCTTCGGCGAAACGCCCTGCCGGGATGCTGGCCAGGTAATCCTTCTGGGTGGCCTCGGGGAGCTCGGCCGTCATGTCCGTGTTGATGAACCCGGGCGCCACCACGTTGGCGGTGATGCCGCGGGACCCGAGTTCGCGGGTGAGGGAGCGGGCGATGCCCACCAGTCCGGCCTTGGAGGCGGAGTAGTTGATCTGCCCCGGCGCGCCGTACAGGCCCGAGACCGAGGAGATGAGGACCACGCGGCCCTTGCGCAGCCGGATCATGCCCTTGGACGCCCGCTTGATCACGCGGAAGGCGCCGGTGAGGTTGGTGTCGATCACTGAGGTGAAGTCATCTTCGCTCATGCGCAGCAGCAGGGTGTCCTTGGTGATGCCGGCGTTGGCCACCAGGACTTCCACCGGACCGTGGGCAGCTTCCACTTCCTTGAAGGCAGCGTCCACGGAAGCCTCATCGGTGACGTCTGCCTTGACGCCGAGGATGCCCTCCGGCAGCTGCGTTTCGCTGCGGTAGGTCACAGCCACCTTGTCGCCGTTGGCGAGGAACGCCTGGGCGATGGCCAGGCCGATACCGCGGTTGCCGCCGGTCACCAGGACGCTGCGGGGTGCGGAAGCTGTTTCAGTCATAAAGGGGCTCCGGAATTCTGCGGCAGGCTGCGCCGCGGTAGTGGGGTGTGGTTTAGGCTGCCTCCGATCTTAGCGGCAGGCTCCCAGCGGGTTTGGGCAGCACTGCCGATGGTGCGAGAATTAAGGGAAGCCTTTGGAGCGTGATCATTCACTGTGACCCTTGAAAACCATGCGGGACACTCCGCGCCCGAAGAACCGGGCCGGTTCTCCGGCGACAGCGAAGTCCACAGCATTACGGATGCCGCCGCCGCGCATTCGGAGGATATGCGCCAGCGGATGATCAAGTACGCCTTGGCCATGGGCATCCGCATGGTCTGCCTGATCCTGATATTCGTGGTGGACGGCTGGTTCAAGATCATTGCGGTGGCGGGAGCAGTGTTCCTGCCCTGGATTGCGGTGGTGATCGCCAACGGCAGCGACAAAGCCGAGACGCCCAGTGACCTGTTGTTGGATTCCGCGCCGCTGGCCGAGCTGGAAAGCCCTGCCGCTCAAGTGGAGGACGATGAACCGGGAAGCGCCGTACTGCAGGGCGAACTGGTGAAGGACGAGGACCCGGAGCACGGGGAGGAGCGGCAGGCATCATGAGTATTTTCGATTTCGCAGCAGGATCGGACGTGGCATCGGAGGCCGGCGCCGTCTGCTCACGGAAGGCGTGCAGGGCCCAGGCGTCCTGGCAGCTTCTCTGGAACAACCCGAAAATCCATGCCCCCGAGCGCCGCAAGACCTGGCTGGCCTGCGGGGACCACCGGGACTGGCTGGAGGACTACCTGCAGACGCGTGGCCTGTGGAAGGAAACGCTCCCGCTGGAAGCTGCCGGCGACGCCGCACTGGAGCAGGACATCTGAATGTACCGTTTCCTCTTTTCCAGCAAGTGGCTGGGCTATCTCCTGCTGGCCGCCATCTTTGCCACCGCCTGCGTTTTCCTGGGCCGCTGGCAGATGGACCGGCGTGCCGAGACCCTGGCCGAGATCAACCGCGTGGTCAGCAACTACTCGGCGACTCCTACTCCCTTTGCCCAGGCACGGGACCAGTTCGCCCAGTTGGACCCCGCCAAGGAGTGGACCCAGGTTGAGCTGAAGGGCTCCTACGACGCCGCCGGGCAGCGGGTTGTCCGCAACCGGCCGCTCAACGGGCAGCCCGGGTACGAAGTGGTGGTCCCCTTCCGCCTCACCAGCGGCGAAACCGTTGTCATCGACCGCGGCTGGCTGCCCATCGGCAACAAGAACCCGGGCAGTCCGGACTCCGTGCCGGCCCCTCCCTCCGGCGACGTGACCGCCGTCGTACGTTTGAAGCATGGTGAGCCGGAACTGCAGCGCGGGGCGCCTGAAGGGCAGCTCGCATCCATCGACCTTCCCACCTACTCCGCGCAGCTGGGCTATCCCCTGATGACTGGCGCGTATGGCCAGCTGGCCTCGGAAACACCGACGCCGGCGGAAATGCCGGTGGCCTTCCCCAAGCCGTCCACGGATGAGGGGACCCACCTGTCCTACTCGCTCCAGTGGTTCGCCTTCGGTGTCCTGATGTTCGTCGGCTTCGGCTATGCCGCCCGGCAGCAGGCGCGCAACGCAGAGATTGATGCCGAGGACCAGGACGAGACGGTCCTGGACGGGGCGGTCCACTCGGCTGTCCCTGCGGCCCGCCGCCAGCCGGCACCGCCGCGCAAACGCAGGAAGGCGACGGCAGAGGAAGAAGAAGACGCCCTGCTGGACGCGCAGGGGTACTAAAGCATGGCAACGTACAACGGCGGCCCGGTCGCCCTGGTGCGCACGGCCCTGGTTGAGGCCGGTGTCGGCGATACTGTGCGGACCTTTCCGGCCGGGGTCCCCACGGCGGCGGCAGCAGCGCAGGCGCTGGAATGCGATCTGGCCGCCGTCACCAACAGCCTTATCTTCGACGTCGGCGGCGAACCCCTGCTGATCCTCGCCAGCGGAGCGGCCAGGGTGGACACTGCGCTGGTGGCGGCCCAGCTCGGCACCGGGAAAATCCGCCGCGCCTCCCCCGCTTTCGTCCTGGACCATACCGGGCAGGAAGTGGGCGGGGTCGCCCCTGTGGGCCACCCGCAGAGAATCCGGACCCTGCTGGACCAAACCCTGCAGGCCCACGGGCTGCTGTGGGCTGGAGCGGGTGACCACAACTCGATGTTCAGCATCACCTACCAGGAGCTGCTCCGCATAACCGGGGCCCTGGAACTGGCGGTGCGCTAGGCCAGGGTGATCAGGTCCAGGTAGTCCTCGTTCCAGAGGTCTTCCACGCCGTCGGGAAGCATGACCACCCGTTCGGGGTTCAGCGCTTCGACAGCACCTTCATCGTGGCTGACCAGGACGACGGCGCCGGTGTAGTTGCGGAGGGCGCCGAGGATCTCCGCGCGGCTGGCAGGGTCCAGGTTGTTGGTGGGCTCGTCGAGGAGGAGAACGTTGGCGCTTGAGGCCACGATGGTGGCGAGGGCCAGCCGGGTCTTCTCACCGCCGGAGAGCACGCCGGCGGGTTTGTCGACGTCGTCGCCGGAGAAGAGGAAAGAGCCCAGGATGCCGCGGACCTCGGCGTCCTTCATGTCCGGCGCGGAGGAGCGCATGTTCTCCAGCACGGTGCGGTTGTGGTCCAGGGTTTCGTGTTCCTGGGCGTAGTAGCCCACTTTGAGGCCGTGGCCGGGGATGACCTCGCCGGTGTCGGGGGTATCCACGCCGGCGAGCATGCGTAGCAGGGTGGTCTTGCCGGCACCGTTGAGGCCCAGGATGACCACCTTGGAGCCACGGTCGATGGCCAGGTCCACGTCGGTGAAAATCTCCAGCGACCCGTAAGACTTGCTGAGCCCGTCCGCGGTGAGGGGGGTCTTGCCGCAGGGTGAGGGGTCCGGGAACCGCAGGGCTGCCACGCGGTCCTGCTCGCGGACAGCTTCCAGCCCGCTGAGCAGCCGCTCGGCGCGCTTGGCCATGTTCTGGGCGGCAACAGCCTTGGTTGCCTTGGCCCGCATCTTGTTGGCCTGGTCCATGAGGACCTGTGCCTTCTTTTCGGCGTTGGCCCGTTCACGCTTCCGGGCACGCTCGTCCGTTTCCCGCTGCAGGAGGTAGCGCTTCCAGTCCATGTTGTAGAAGTCGATCTGCGCGCGGTTGGCGTCCAGCAGGAACACCTTGTTGACCGTGGCTTCCAGCAGGTCGGTGTCGTGGCTGATCACAATCAGGCCGCCCTGGTGGTTCTTCAGGAAGTCACGCAGCCAGGCGATGGAATCGGCGTCGAGGTGGTTGGTGGGTTCGTCCAGGAGCATGGTCTCGGCATCCGAGTACAGGATGCGGGCAAGCTCCACGCGGCGCCGCTGACCGCCGGAGAGCGTCTTGAGCGGCTGGTTCAGCAGCCGGTCAGGGAGGGCAAGGTTCGAACAGATCGACGCCGCTTCGGCCTCGGCCGCATAACCGCCCGCGGCGAGGAACTCGGATTCCAGCCGGTCGTACCGGTTCATGGCTTTGCGCTGGACGTCGGCGTCCTCGCTCGCCATTTCGTCGTGCGCCTTGCGCAGTTTGCCGACGACGATGTCCAGGCCGCGGGCGGAAAGGATGCGGTCCCGCGCCAACTGTTCCATGTCGGGGGTCCGCGGGTCCTGGGGCAGGTACCCGATTTCGCCGCTGCGGCTCACCTTGCCGGCGGCGGGCAGGCCTTCGCCCGCGAGGACACGGGTCAGCGTGGTCTTGCCCGCGCCGTTCCGGCCCACCAGGCCGATCTTGTCCCCTTTGTCGATGCGGAAGCTCACCTGGTCCATGAGGAGCCGGGCACCGGCGCGCAGTTCAAGATCCTGGACAGTAATCACAGCAGGTAAGGCCTTTCACAACAGGGAACGCCACGGTCCGTGCACTGTGTGCGAGGGGACGCTGGGGCAGAGTGGCCGGAGAACGGCACAATCCAGTCTACCGTCCGCCGGACCAAGCCAGTTTCAGCAGCAGAAACTTCCGGCATTCCGGTGTTGGCGCCGTGGGCTTAACTGCCGGGTGCGCCGGGGAGGTTCAAGCAGAATGGGGTGATGGAATTCGATCGGCTGCTCCAGATCCGGCGCATCTACGCCCAGCCTGCCGCCCTGGAGCTGCCCCGTGGCCGGCAGATCGTCGCACGCTGGCCGGGGGCCGACGTCGTCCTGGTGGACAGCCATTGGAACATCCCGGACCTGCACGGTGACGAAACCAACGTGCCGCGCTGGTCTCGGATCAAGACGGAGGCGCTGGTGCTTGGCGTCAAGAAGTCCCTGACCGTCAAACCCAATGGCCGCTCGGCGGACTTCATTGCACCTTCCACTGCGAACGGCTGCGCCATGGCGTGCGCCTACTGCTACGTTCCGAGGCACAAGGGCTACAGCAATCCAATTACGGTGTTCGCCAATATCGACCAGATAGCTGCGACGCTCGAGCGGCACGCTAGACGCCAGGGGCTCAAGCTGGAGCCCAACCAGTGCGACCCGGAACTGTGGGTCTACGACATCGGCGAGAACAGCGACTGTTCGGTGGATGCGCTGATCAGCCCCAACGTGGAGGAGCTTGTGGCGCTCTACCGGGAACTGCCGAACGCCAAGCTGTCCTTCGCCACCAAGTTCGTCAACCGGGAGATGCTGGCGTGGGACCACGGCGGCCACACCAGGGTCCGATTTTCCCTCATGCCCGCGGACCTGGCGAAGTCCATTGACGTCCGGACGTCGCCCGTGGCGGAGCGGATGGCAGCCATCAATGAATTCGTGGATGCCGGCTACGAAGTGCATGTGAACTTCTCCCCCGTCATCATCACCGACACCTGGCTCGACGACTGGGAGGCACTGCTGCGCCAGCTCGATGCCACGCTGACACCGGCCGCCAAGGAGCAGCTCGCGGCGGAAGTCATTTTCCTCACCCACAACGAGCAGCTGCACGAGGTCAACCTGGGCTGGCATCCGCAGGCTGAGAAGGTCCTCTGGCGACCCGACCTCCAGGAGTCGAAGACCTCGTCCAACGGTTTCAACAACGTCCGCTACAGATCACGGGCCAAGGCCGGGTATGTGCGGCAGTTGACCGCGCTCATTGAGGAGATCGCGCCCTACTGCCGCATCCGCTACGCGTTCTGAAATGCGCAGCGGTCCCGGCATCTGTCAGTCTTTGTGCTGGTCGGGCCCGTGGCCGCCATTTCCGGCCTGAGCGGTGGCCTCGTTGTGCCCGCCTTTCGCCTTGCCGAACGGCAGTACCTTCAGCAGGGGGCCAACGACGGCCATGACAACGAGGCCCCAGGCGAGCCCGACGACCGTGGAGCACAGCGTGTCGACGAGCCAGGACAAAAGACCGCCGACAACCGCGACCCCGGCCACCGGGTGCTCAATCGCGTGGACAAGGTCATAGGGTGCATGCCAGCCGAGGTCATGGGCGCCCTGCAGCATGATGTGGCCACCAACCCAGAGCATGGCGATCGTTCCGACGAAGGTGATGGTGGCAAGCACGGCGGGCATTCCCGTGACCAGCAACCTCCCGAAGCGCTTGGAGCGGGGAGAGTCCTTGGCGGCAAGGTGCACGCCGATGTCATCCATCTTGACGATGAGTGCGACGGCGCCGTACACGAGTACGGTGATGGCGAATGCCACCAGGACCAGGATGAACGCCCGGACCCAGATGGACTCTGTGGCCACCTCGTTCATGGAGATGACCATGATCTCGCAGGACAGAATGAAGTCGGTGGTGATCGCGCCTTTGACTACCTTGGCCTCCGCATCATGCCCGCGTTCCACCGCGGGGGCTTCTTCCTCCTCGTGGTGGCCGCCGCGGAGCTTGTGCCAAACCTTCTCGGCGCCCTCGTAGCAGAGGTAGGTGCCGCCGAGCATGAGGATGAACGGAATGATCCAGGGGATGAAGGCGCTGATGAGCAGCAGAGCGGGCAGGATGATCAGGAGCTTGTTCCGGATGGAGCCCCAGAAGATCTTCTTGATCATCGGCAGTTCTCGTGACGGGTCGGCGCCGGACACGTACTGCGGGGTGACGGCGGCATCATCGACGACTACCCCGGCGGCCTTGGCCCCTGCCTTGGCGGCGCCGGCTGCGACGTCATCCACGGATGCCGCCGCGATGCGGGCCAGGGCTGCAACGTCATCCAGCAGGGCTACGAGTCCGCCGCTCATAGGTGGCCCCCGCGCTTGCGGACGGTCGGTCGGGCAAGAATGGCTGGGTGCGAGACTGGCATGTTCGGAGTATATGGCAGGACGGGTATCAGCTCTTGTTCAGTTCCTGGGCGAGCATCACGATGATCCCGCTGGGGCCTCGGACATAGGTGAGTTTGTAAACGTCTTCGTAGGTTGCGACGCCCCGTAGCGGGTGGCAGCCGTGTTTCGCTGCAATCTCAAGGGCGTCGTCGATATCGTCAACGGAGAAGGCGACACGGTGCATGCCGATCTCGTTAGGCAGGGTGGGCTCTGTCTCGATCGCGTCGGGGTGGATGTATTCGAAGAGTTCGAGGCGGCCGCGGCCGTCCGGCGTTTGCAGCATGGCGATTTTGGCGTGATTGCCGTCAAGTCCGACGGCGGTGTCCGCCCACTCCCCGCTGACCGTCTGGCGGCCCAGGACGGTCAGCCCGAGGTCGGTAAAGAACGCGATGGCCGCTTCCAGGTCGCTGACGGCGATACCAACATTCTCGAGTTTGATGGGCATGTGGGACAGATTACCAAGCCGGGGTTCCCGGAGCGCAGGACAGCAGAGGCCCGGAACGCACATGCCCACGTAGACTCGGCGACAAGGACAAGGGTTCGGGCACTGATGCCTGTGTCGCGGGCGAGAGTGGCGAGTGGAATCTGGTCCTCGACGTGAAGTCGTAGGATCTTCCAGCGTTCTTCGCCGCTCACCAGCAGGCCTATGTGGGGTACTTTGGCGGGTGGCGAGAGCCTGCTGATGCCGGTACAACGTCGCCCGACTCCAGCCCACCAGGCGTGCCGCGTCTTCGGCCGTGCGCCCCTTCGCTCTGGCGTCCTGCGCGACGGCCAGCTTGTCTGCGATAACAATCGGATCCGAAGCCGGCCTGCCAAAGCGCGTCCGTTCTGTCTCGCCGCGACAATGCCGGCATTGACGCGCTCAACGATCAGCTCACGTTCATACTCCGCAAGGGCGCGAGCATATTCAACATCAACCGGCCGGTTGATGTTGCCGGATCAATTCCGTCAGAGATGGACCGCACGTGGATCCCTCGTTCCCGCAGCAGGTTAACGGTCTTGAGGACGTCGATCAGCGACCGGCCCAGCCGGTCGACTCGCCACACCACGACGGTGTCGCCCTGCTCCGCGTATTCGAGGAGCTTCTTCATCCCGGGCCGGCCGGGGTTCAGAAGCGTGATGTGTTCGCCGATGTCACTTCCGGCAGCAGGGCCGCGGTTGACCGGTGTGACCGTGACGCAAGACGTCATACAGCGGCCCGGCACGCACACTCCCATCTTCGCAGTTTACGAAGGTTGGTGGGTCGAACGAACGCAGCATATGGAATCCTCCAACCGGCGTCGTATCGGTGACCTGGGTCCCGACGGTCTGAAATCGGCAAAGCGATGTGGTCGGGAATCCTGCGCTGAAATCCGGCATGCGTCAGGTTTTACTAGGCGTTGGGGTGTCGGGAACCTGCATATAGGGCTAGCCTCGTAAGTGAGGCTGCATTTTCATTCGTGTTTTCAACAGATACCCATATATAGGGGATTGGGTATCTGTTCTCCTTTTCAGGGTGGGGCCAGATTGGCAGCGGGAAACCAGCAAACGCCATCAGGGTTTCAGGGGCGGATGAACGGAAACGAATATGGCGGCTGATGCTAGCCCCGGGTGGGCGTCCTCCTCTCGGAGCGTGTACATCGTGAGTGGCGAAGAGCTCGTCAGGCAGGGGCTGCGGGGATTGCTGGAGGCTGACGGGTTCAGCGTTTCCGGGGAGTCCGCGTCTGTTCGCCAGGCGACCCGGCGGATCCCTGCGCTACGTCCGGACTTGGCCATCATTGATGATGATCTTCCCGATGGTTCCGGTGACGGGCTGTGTCGGACAATCGCAGCTGCTGATGCCACCATTCGATGTGTGCTGATGACAGGTGAAACCGACGAAGCGGTGCTGATTGGGGCTATCTTGGCCGGTGCCTGGGGGTGCTTGTCCCAACAGGATGACAACCAGGAGCTGCTCAGGCTGATCCGGCGCGCAATGCGTGGGTACACCGCTTATAGCCGTCGTTTCCAGACCGGCATCCTGGCTCCCATCCAGGCCGACGGGAAGAACGGGCCCAACGGACGGTTCGGGATGCTCTCAAAGCAGGAAATGAAGGTAGCGGTCAGGGTTGCCCGAGGGTTGACCAACAGCCAGATCGGACAGGAAATGTTTCTGGCCGAAAAGACCGTGAAGAACATGGTCTCATCCGTGCTGATGAAATTTGAGATGGCACACAGGACCGAGGTCGCGATCTTCGTCGCCGGAGAACTTGAAGACACAGGAGACCTCGCACAGGAGTACCGGCGCAGTCGTGACCCGGAGTTGATCGCGGAGGTCACCGCTGCACTGGTTATCTGCACCAGCGAGGCCGGCAGCGCGCCGCCGGCCGACAGCATGCTGCTACTGGACGCCATGCGGCTTTCTGATGCACTTGCCGCTGCCCGTACCCGGCCGCACGCCGGGGAACACCAGTCAGGGAAATCCTCGTAAACTGACCGCCTAAAAAACCGCGCCTCAGAACCGGGTAAGCCCCGCAGCGCGGACAGCGAATCGAAAAACTGGAATTGGCCGCGGGGGTGATGTGCGCCCACGCCTGTTCCCTTTGCCCCAATGAAATCCAGGCCACTTCACGCCTAGGGCGTGTCTCCTAAACCCGGGACCCTTTAGCCGGAATGCTGGATGGGTGTCTCGTACTTCTGTTTTGGCTGACGGGCAATGGTCCCGCATTCAGCCGTTGTTGCCGTCCTCAGTTGGCCGCCGGGGTCGTCCTTTCCGCGACGACCGCCGCGTGGTCGAGGGCATCATTTACCGGTATCGGTGCGGGATCGCCTGGCGGGATGTGCCCTGCGGAGTTTGGTCCCTGGCAGACCATCTGGAAGCGGCACCGCCGCTACAGTGGAGACGGCACGTGGGACCCATCCTGGCGGCGCTGCTGACGACCGCCGATGCCCGCGGTGAAGTGGATTGGTCGGTTTCGGTCGACTCTACGGTGAACCGTGCCCACCAGCACGGCACCAACCTTCCCCGCACCACAGGGGGCCTGCTCGAATTACATGAATCTGTTTCTTGAGCCCGACGACCACGCCATTGGGCGCTCCCGCGGCGGGCTAAGCACCAAGATCCACGCCCTGGTGGACGGTAAAGGCAGGCCGCTGGTCCTGCTCGTTGCTCCCGGCCAGGGTGGGGACGCGCCGATGTTCACCCACCTGATGGGGCAGCTGAAGATCAACCGCGCCGGTCCCCCCGGGCAGACCGCGAACCCGCCCGGACCGTGTCCGCGGTGACAAGGCATACTCCTCCAGAGCAATCCGAACTCACCTGCGCGACCGCGGCATCGTCGCAAGTCATCCCGCAACCATCCGATCAGATCGGTCATCGAAAACGACGAGGCTCCACCGGCGGCCGACCTCCGGCCTTTGACAGGGAAGATTACAAGGGCCGCAACGTCGTCGAACGGAACTTCAACACCTTCAAGCAATGGCGAGCCCTGGCCACACGCTGCGACAAACTCGCACTCACCTACCGCGGCGGAGCAGTCCTTCGGGCCATCAGCATCTGTCTGACAGCTTTAGGAGACACGCCCTGAGGACCATCTGTCCGTGCCCATCGATTCTGGACCGCCTCCGCTGCAGCTTGCTGCATCGGAGGCGGTAACAGCATGAGGAATGAGCACGCATCCAGGGTTGTCCAGAAATCACACGCGTTCAGGTTTCCCCTTGCGGGTGTGTGCCAAATAGAGCTGCGAAAAAGCAGCCATTTATCGCTGAAGTCACACCCGGGTTTGTCTGTTGCCTCCCCTATGTACGCTGAAGGACCGGCTTACGGGCGCCGGTGCAAAATAACGTGATCACAGAATGACGCCACAAAGAGATCAGTCCGCAGTTGAGCAACGCTGCCGTCCAACGGGACGCGTTGTAGGCAGGCGTTCGGTGTGGGCCGCTTCTTACTCCCGTCTGAGGAGTACGTCGAGGATCTCACCGACCGCGACCTCGTCCAGACCTTCCCGTCGGATCGGCTGGTTCGGATGCAGCTCATAGAAGTTGCGGCTCCCGACCCGACGGCGGGTCAAGTAACCGCCCTCGACCAGATCCGAAACGATACGGTGCGCCGCCCGCTCTTGGACCCCCACGCTTTCGGCGATCTCACGTATGCGAATCCCGGGGTGGCGCGCGACGCAGTAGAGCGCGTGCAGGTGATTAGTCAGGAAACTCCATTCAGCCATGCCTCCAATTATACTGTCATTAAAGACATGTATTCATTGACCTGTCCGGCATAACGGCCTACCGTTGCAGGTATCGGCGCAGAATCTCCTACCGCCGACAGACTCGCGGACCTGGCCGAACTGGAGAGACCCCGCCCGCCGCTGTAACGCCAACGCCCCGATTGGGCAAGCGTTTACAGCTCAAGGAAGGGCTTCTCATGGGACAACAAACTTCATACCCGCTCGCTCTCGACGGCGGGCAATCCCCAAAGCTGAGCCGTTGGCTGTGGCTCGTCAAATGGCTGCTGATCATCCCGCATATCATTGTTCTGTTCTTCCTGTGGATCGCTTTCCTGGTGCTCTCGGTGGTGGCGTTCTTCGCAATCCTGTTCACCGGAAGGTATCCGCGTGCAATTTTTGACTTCAACGTCGGCGTGCTGCGCTGGACGTGGCGGGTCAGCTTCTACTCCTACAGCGCCCTGGGCACCGACGTCTATCCGCCGTTCACGCTGGCCGACGATCCGGGCTATCCGGCACGGCTGTCCGTTGAATACCCGCAGTCGCTTTCCCGCGGACTCGTGCTGGTGAAATGGTGGCTGCTCGCGCTCCCGCATTACCTGATCATTGGTGTGTTCACTGGAGCCGCCTTCGCCGGCTATAACCAGGTGCGTGATGGCAACGCCTGGGCCTACGGCAGCGGACTGATCGGCCTGCTGGTCTGCATCGCCGGTCTCGTCCTGCTGTTTGCCGGCCGCTACCCCCGCGGGGTGTTCGACCTCCTCATGGGCATGAACCGCTGGGTGTTCCGCGTGACCGCCTACGCAGCGCTGATGACCGACCAATACCCGCCGCTGCGCCTCGACCTGGGCAGCAGTGAACCACCACCATCCGCTATCGCCTCTGACGACGCCCCAATGATGCCCGCACCGGTCATCCCATGACGCCGGTACCCAACGCCCGGAGTACGTCGCGCGCCACTGATCCGAACTCATCACCGCAAGTACACACGGAGCACCCCATGACTACCACCGAACGCTTCCTCCAGCCAACATCCGGGCCACCGGCGTCGCCTGTGCGGCTGGCGCGGATGGCGGGTCTGCTTTACCTTGTGGTCGCGATCCTCGGTGCGTTCGTACAGGTTGTGCGAGTGAATCTGTACGCGCCAGGGGACATCAGCTTGGGGCACTGCTCGTCGCGACGCAGACCTCCTACCTCACCGCTTTGGGAGCGGACGGCTCCCACGCGCTGGTCCTGCTCCTGATGGACCTACAACACTACGGCTACCTGATCGCCCAATTCACTTGGCTGTGGCTATTCGCTCTTGGCCTGCTCGGTTACCGATCCGGCCTGTTCCCCAAATGGCTTTCATTCGTGCTCATGCTCGCCACCGTTTGCTACATCGTCGACGCCCTGACACGTTCCTCCCCCCTCATTAGCGGACACATCAGCTGCCATCTTCATCCTGCCGGAGATCATTTGCGAGGTCTCGCTGTTGGCCTATCTACTCATCCGCGGCGTGAAGACGCCCCGCACCACAGCTGCCGGGCTCTCATCCGAACCTGAACCAGCTCACTAACAGCACCGTCCAGGAGTAGCCATGGAACACATAGAGGCAAGGATTGACCTTCCGGCAGAACCGTCGGTGGTCTGGAAACAACTGATAGACACAGCATCGATGGCAAGCTGGAACCCCTTCATTACCTCCATGTCCGGGGTCCTCGCGGTCGGAGAACGTCTCCAGGTGCGCATCGCCCCGGCAGGGGGCAGAGCGTTGACGTTCAAGCCGCGGGTCACTATTGTCCAGCCCGATCAGCGCCTGGAGTGGCTCGGAACCATGGGCATCCCCGGACTCTTCGACGGCCGGCACTCATTCACACTGATTCCGCTCGAACAAGGCCGCACCCGCCTGGTGCAAGCGGAGACCTTTTCCGGAGCCCTCATCCCCTTCACCGGGAAACTCCTGCAGAGGACCGAGGCGGGCTTCCAAGCAATGAACACGGCCCTCCTGACCCGACTCAAGGTAGCTGCGGTAAAGGTCAGCGGCACAGAAGGAGTCGATCTCGCCTCTATCCATGCCCCAGAGCGAGCAGTCACGATCGATGGTCCACCGGTTGGGTTTCTCCAGAACGACCGGAACGAGTCCGTCGACGGCAGCACGCCACAGGATCCAATCCTGGACAACACCGCGAACATCAGGCTGAACACGTCTGCGCCGCGCCCTCCAGACCGCTCCAGCGGGGCGCCTCGCCCTCACCAATACCCTGATCGCGACAAAGACCGGCGCACGCCGGATCCCCGGAATAACCAATCGATCTCCGGGTCAACCAACCAAAGGGAAGTAAATGCCATGTCGCGAAGGATGGTCGCAATCATCGTAGGGGCCTTGTTTGTCGTTCAAATGATCACTGCGGTGATCGGAAATTCTTTGATACAAAGCTTCGGGGACGGCGGTACCGCAACGGCACCGCCAACGATCGGCGTGCTGCTCATGCTGTGTTCAGGCCTTGCCGTGGTCGGCATCGGGCTGCTGATGTATCCGGTCCTGAAAACGGTCAACAGGGAACTGGCCCTTTGGTACCCGATCCTGAGGATCGTCGAGTTCATCGTCTCGACCGTGGGCGGTATCTACCTCTTGACCCAGCTGCACGTAGTCCCCAACCAGATGCTCTGGGTCTACATTCCAACGGGCCTCGGCGGTCTGGTCCTGTGCTACCTGCTCTACGTCTCCCGGCTGGTTCCGCGACGCATCGCTGTCACTGGCCTCTTCGGATACCTTCTGCTCTCTCTGGGCGTCCTCCTTGACCTCCTCGGCGTTGTTGACATGAATGCCGGACCGGGACAGTTGATACTGCTCCCCGGCGGACTCTTCGAGGTCGTGCTCTTGCCGGTCTGGTTGATCGCCAAGGGCTTCAACTCCCCCTCACCTCGAGGGCAACTCAAGCCATACGCCGTAACGCCCTAACAGCCCCTTGCACTGTCCGCCCCTCCGGAAACGAGCAGACAAACCGCCGCCGGTTTCTACCCACCGTTCCACCTCGATCTGGGAGAGAACGAACCGCCACCGCGGATAGCCCACCCGGCCCGGCCGGGATCTACAGCCAAGAAATCCGATGCGGTTCCATCCCTGCCGCCCGGCACAACGCACCTAATGATCCATCCACCTTCCAAGGAGCACGCCATGGCCGCCAACACCCACATCACTCCGCCGATCAAAGCACCCATCCCGCGGCGCCGCATGCACCCGACGAGGCGGATCTCCCTGGCCGCCGGCATCCTGTACGTGCTCACGTTCGTCTCCATCCCCACCCTCGCCCTCTACAAAGCGGTGAAGGATGACGCAGGTGCTTTCGTCCTGGGAGCCGGCAGCACCGCCGGGGTGCAGTGGGGCGCCCTGTCCGAGGTCATTGTCGGTCTGGCCGGCATCGGCACCGCCGTGGTGCTCTATCCGGTGGCCAAGCGGGTCAGCCAAACCGCGGCCCTGGGGTTCGTGGCCGCTCGACTCGTGGAAACCTGCCTCATTTTCGTCAGCGTCGTCAGCCTGCTCACGATCCTCACCCTGCGGAACGACGTTGCCGGGACCGCCGGGACGGACTCCGCCTCGCTCGTCACAGTCAGTCATAGCCTCATGGCAACCTACAACTGGACATTCCTGCTCTCCCAAAGCCTGATGCCCGTGGCCTGCGACCTGCTCCTGGGCTACGTACTCTACCGCTCCGCCCTGGTGCCCCGGATCCTGCCGATCATCGCATTCATCGGCGCCCCGCTGCTCCTGGCCTCTGACATCGCAATCTACTTCGACGCCTACGGCGCGGTGTCCCCGATCGCCGTTCTTGCCGCACTGCCCGTCGCCGTGTTCGAATTGTCCCTAGGTATCTGGCTGATCGTCAAAGGTTTCAAGCCAACGCCGCTGACCACCGACCACGCCGACACCAGCCAGTCCACAGCAACATGAGGGGAATAACCCCGTTTTTGTTGACGCCCTCAGGCTAAGGCTGGTTGACTGCACCGCCCGCTAAAGGATCCCTTACGGGACGCACCGAACACCGGCGTTAATCTGATGAATAGACGGTTCAGTTTGCCGTACCAGTTTTCGGGCGCAAAAGGAGATGCCGAGGTGGTCGAACGCCAGATGCTAAATGTTCCCGATCTGGTTGGGCAGCCTGTACATATCGCACAGGAGACTGCGGCGAACCTTGGGTTCGGTCTCGCAGCCGGGGACCCTGATGGTCCAGGCCTTCGCTCGCGCACGTGGCCAGGGCTATTCTGGGTGATCTCCCAAGATCCTCCGGCAGGGTCGGTCCTTGCGCGGGGAAGCCAAATTCAGATCACCTTCGTTCAGGACGGTCAAGCCCGAAGCGACGTGCCGGAGCAGACGGGCGGGCCGACCCCCTCATTGCAAACTCATGCGGAGGGCGACACGGAGTCGTGAGTTGTCCGGTGAGGGATCCTCAGAGGAACATTACGAAGCCTTTTGATGTGGTTGGTTCGGCAAGGCGATTCGCCAAGACCGGCCTGCCAGGGCGGTGTGGCGGCGAGGATCCGTATGCCAACGCCGCGGGAAGTCCTCAGGCGGGTCGCGGCCAGCTCAACTCAAGGCGACAACGAATGCGAGGCCAGCCAGCACAAGCGACACCGGGACCATAACTCGCCGTTCGTACTTGCTCTTTGACGCCAGGTTCGGCAGCACGCTGAGCAACAGATAGGCCGCAATCACCCACATCGCAACCACAGCAACAAGGGGGGCCGGGAAGATCGAAATCAACGCGCCACGCTCCAGAGCAACTAGTGCAAAAGCCGCGTAGACCACGATTGAGACTGCACTTCCGACACGCTGCCTCGCCGAAAGCACCGGGTTTTGGCCTCCCCACGCGAACCGGCCGAAGGGAAGCCCGATGATGAGCAGCAACTGGAACACGGCAAGGACGCCGAGCACTGTACAGAAGGCTAGGGGGATCTCCGGCGTCATGATGTGAAGCGTACCGGGTCGCACAAGCCGATCCCGTTACGGGCAGGGCAGCTGATCCCTCGATTGCTAATTGGACGACGTACGCCGATACCGTTTCGGTATGTTGAATGCGCCAGTGGCGTACATGTCCCGGGACTTACGCGAGTATGGCGAAGACGAAACTGCTGATTGGATCTTGACGTGTTCGGAGGATGAACTCGTGAGGGTGTGCTCTGCGGCCGAGTGGCTCCTGTACAGCGGTCCGAGCCGGCCCTCGGGAGGAAGCATGATGATGGCGAAGGCTTGCGCCGCTGCTGCCGTGTATGTGCGGGAGGGGGCACCAAGGAATTTGGCTCGCACCAGGCGCAGACGAGTCGCGGACCCGGCGCCGATGCCCTCACCTGATCGTCGACCGGACAGCATGCTTCAAATGAAGCATGTACAGGAGTATGGGGTTGGCGACGACTTTCGCGCTTTCTGGGGTGCACAGAAGGAACTGTAGGAACGTAGCGCAGCACTACTCACTGCCGCCCGGTTGGGGATCCTTCACGGGACGGCTCCGAGGTCGTTGTTCACTTGCCCGTTTTGGGCGGCCCTGTACGTTGGCTCGGGCCAGCGTGGACAAGCTTCGCTCGGCGATGACGCCTTCTGAACCCCTGTTCTTGACGTCGGAGGTCCCTCCAGGGGCAGGAGACCCGATGACCCAATGCAGGAATGGTCCGCGACTTCTGGAATCGGCTTCTGGGCGGAGCCTTCCACTTTGCGAATACTCCGGCTACCTGAATGTTTGGCGCTTCCTGATGGATCCGTCAGAGTTGTGGAACACCCAGTCGCCTCTGCGCTTACCAGCGCACCAAATGCCCTCATCCATAAGAGCACCGTTGTCGTGCCAGCGTTGCCACCGTCCATCCTGCTTGCCGTCCACAAAATTGCCCTTTTGGAGCAGCTCCCCGTTTTCTCGCCACCACGTCCAGCTTCCGTCAAACTCGCCGTGAACAAAGGCGCCTTCGGCCTTGAGTTGGCCGTTGCGGTACCAATTGCGCCACTTGCCGTGCTTCTTTCCGTCAAGGATCATGCCTTCGCCCATCAGCGTTCCGTCCTTGTACGTGTCTCTCCGAATCTCTGCCATGGTTTGACTATGACAGGTTGGGTGGCAGAGTAGAACGGCCATTCCGGGCTACACACTTCGTAGTTCACCGGGCAGCGACGGTTATACGTGGCCCTGCCTTCAACGTTTGATTCATCAACCTGTTCATGTCCGCCACGAGTACCGAACCTTTCGCCCTCTCAACACAACCCCTCGCGGCCGCGAGGCTGGAGCTGCGGGCCACAGCCTCGATGTAGTAGAGGTTCGCGACGCACCGCAATTCCCGCTCGAGCGCAGCAGTACGGCCGACTGATCTTCCATGTCTTCGTCGCACTGGCAGAACATGAACTCAGCAGGATCCCTAGCCGGGCACCGCATCGCTCAGACCCGAGCTGTCTTATTTGGCCTATTTGAGGCTACAGGGGTCAAGCAAGTGGCCGGTGGTGACCGATGGAAGCCCTTGTGGCGCTACATCTAGGATGAGGAGTAAAACCGCAGGCCAACAGGGGGTACCGCTTTGCCTGATGATGTATCGGAGGACCTGGAGCCGAGCCGGCGCGAGCTGGTCTGGAGCCGATTCAAGGCGTGGGCGCTTCCGGTGGTTGTGGCCGTGGTGGCGGCCGGGTTTGGCGCGGCGAGCATCTCGGGAGGGTTGGCCGGGCGTGACCGCGCCAGCAAGGAGGCAGCGGCGAACCAAAGCGCTGCCGCGATCCCGGTCTGCGAGCTGGTTTCCCGGAAGGACCTCGTCCCGGCCACGGGGGCGCTGTTCGGGGTCAACCTGAACCTGGACGCCAAACCCCTCTCCGGGTACGCAGCTGACCTCGGGCACAAGCCGGCGGTCAGCGTCTCCTTCGCGGACTTCCCCTGCACGCCGCAGGAACAGAAACATCTCCTGCAAGCGGCCGCCCAGATCCGGGAGAGCGGTCAGATGATGCTGCTGACCCTTGAACCCAAGCAGGGCCTGGCCGCGATCTCCGGGCAGGTCGTCGCCGGGCTGGTCAGCGACCTGGTCTCCATCAACAACCAGGGCGTCCCCGTGATCGTCCGCTTCGCGCACGAAATGAACGGCTCCTGGTACCCCTGGTCCCAACAGCCGACCGAGTACAAGGCCGCGTTCAGCCGGGTCGCGGATGCCGTGCACTCGGGGGCGCCGGGTTCGGCGATGATGTGGGCACCCAACTACGCCGGCGGCAGCCGTTCTGCTACTCGGTCTGTTCCATCGTTGTAGCTGTCACGGCCGACCGCTTTGGCGAAGGCTTTGAGCCTTCTGGCCTCGGTGCGATGGTGACGACGAAGCAAATTTGTGGCTATGCCGAAAAGCCAGGGCCTAGCGTCTTCCCACTGGTGATCAAAAGATTCGCGGCTTTGTCGGTGACGGTCGAAAACTGAGCCATTGTGACGGTTGAAAACTGAGCCACCTGTTCCAAACGATTGGGTGGGTGATCACAGTGGAGGATTGGGCGCTTATTCGGCGGTTGCATCTTGC
>NZ_JBPFDN010000005.1:0-18732 GCF_059414985.1 Arthrobacter sp. SAFR-044
CAAACACACACAGGTCGACTCGCTGCCCTCGACAAGACCAGAAAATACGGCAGAATAACCAGCGTCAAAGTGGCTCACTTTTCAGCCCGCGAAATGGCTCACTTTTCGACCATCGCTGACACCGTAGTCCGGTAGCGGCCGCTAATTCCTGGTGACGGGCCATTTCCACGCCTTGGTCCCAGGTCAGTGTCTGCTTCAGGTGGGCCGGTAAGGCAGCGATGATCGCCTGGTTAGTCTGCGCTGCGGTGTGCCCGTGCGGGAGGTTGATGATGATTCCGTAGTGAGTCTTGCGTTCTCGTAGGGTAACCATGGCCGACGCGGAACCGACGCCCACGATGAGGTCACCTTCCCAATGACCGGCCTCTGCTTTGGTCTCAACGCCGGGTGGTCTTTCATTGATCATGGTCATGTTCTGCACGACCGATCCGTGCCCCGATCCAGTCCGCCACCGGTGCTTGCGGATTTTTCGTCCGGTGCGCAGCCGTGGCTTGCCGTCCGTACTTAGTCCGCCATGGTCGCCGAACAATAGTGCTTGGTAGATTGTCTCCGGACAAAGCCGCAGACCTGGTTCAGCGGGAAACTCCAGGGCTAACCACCCGCAGATCTGCTCCGGGGACCAGTGACTGGTTAGCTTTGTCTGCACCAGTGCGTGCAGGCGTGGATTAGTCTGCAATTTCCGCTCTCGCGGCCGACGTCGCTGGCTGCGCGCTTCGTGATCGGCTATATGGGGCAAGTAGCGACCCCGGGGATCACGGTGCCGGTCAAGCTCCCGCTTGATGGTCGACGCATGTCTCCCCAACTCCCTGCCAATTTGCCGTAGGGAACATCCCATGCGGAGCAGGTCCGCCATATGCAGCCTTTCCCGCAGGCACAAGTACCTGCCCGACGGAGGTTTGAGGCTGGCCCGTGGTTGTTTTGCCCTTTGATTTCGAAGCCTTGTCCCGATAACCCTGCTCACGCCCAACATCCTGCAGGCGGCAGCATTGGAAGCACCGGAGCC
This sequence comes from Arthrobacter sp. SAFR-044, assembly GCF_059414985.1. NCBI lineage: Bacteria > Bacillati > Actinomycetota > Actinomycetes > Micrococcales > Micrococcaceae > Arthrobacter > Arthrobacter sp. SAFR-044. The sequence continues at coordinate 1,001 of NZ_JBPFDN010000005.1, forward strand.
CACCAGCTCCCAATATCGTGTCTCCCGTAACACGCGTCGCTTTTGTGCTGGAGACAAAGGAGCTGCCACCCGCTCGGCTACGATCCTCGCGGTCCGGATCGCATCCCGATCGGCTTTCTGCACGCGTGCTTTCTCGGCTTCCAGTTCCTTTTTCCGCTGGGTTTCCCACCTGACGGAGGTCCCCGGCGACAGTCGTAAAGCGTGTACTACCTCTGCCAGGGGCAGCCGGCTTCGCAAGGAGATGAAACGACGGTAGATCCACCGGTACCCAGTCGTATGCTTTACGCCGGCTGATGCGGCAGCAGCCAATACGCTCATGCCGGTGGAGTAGGAGGACCAGAACCTTTCCTCAACCGCTGGATCGACTTGGAAATGATGGCGCCCGGTTCGGCTTAGGAAACGTTCGTTCCATTTCTCTGCATTGCGCGAGATGAATCCCAGTTCTGTCTGGGCTGCCGCATGATCGAGGCCATTGCCCCGGTATCGGAGGTACTCATCACGCAACCATCGATAACCGGTCGCCTTACCGATTCCGGTCACCCGTACTGACTCTCTGAAACTCTTGCCTTCTTTGATGAGAGCAAGAAACCTAACACCGGTGGGCGAATCGAACTGTTGATACATCGAAGGAACTCCCTGGATTGGGTGTTGCTTCGATCAACAGAATCCGGGGTGCCCTAACTGCTCCGCCTCAAGACTGCCTCGTAACCCTTGCGAAACGACGTCTCATTTCCGCGGAGAGACGTGTGACCTGCACCACGGCCTATTTTCAACGGAATCTTGGAGATCAGGGTTGCCGTTGTCGCCTGAGACGAGGTCGGACAGTTTTGCTGATCCGTCCTAGTCGTTGCTTCGGCGGCGAATGGGCTGTGACGCAGGTGCTCGACCCATCGCATGTTCTGCTACGCCAGGCCACGACCGGCAGCGGGTGTTTCACTGCCATTGCCCGACGCCGGCCGTGAGGTGTGCTTTTTCACCTAAAACCTTTTGGGCAACGAAAGGGAATTCAATCTTGGCCGTATAGCTGGGGGATTCGGAGGTGTGATCAGGTGCTGGGTCCCAGGCAATCTCGTTTGCCAATCGGTCAGCCGCGGCTATCGCTCCGGCCAGGGTCGAGTTCCATTGATAGCGTGCACCCTCGAGGGTTCCGTCGGCCCGGGCCAGGACATCGACCAGCAGCGTGTCCTGCCAGTCGGCCACTTGCTCCAGATGGGAGCCGAAGGACAGGAAACCGCCCTCTTCCCTTAGAGCGTAGACCCGCAGATCCAAGGCGTACCTACGGGGATGCGCGGGGTTCTCCTTCGGCAGGAGGAAGGACGTTACAAGAGGCACAGGGTTGAGCGGTGTGTCCCGGTTCGCCTCGTTAAGCACTACCGGACAGTGGGTAGAGGCCGATTGGTAATGCATAAGCACGGGCACTCCGCGGATCGCTAGTCCGACGTCTGCCTGCCAGACTGTCCCGTTACTGGTATCCAGGGCAAGGTCTGTAAGACTGATGGCCACCTTAAGGTTGCCGAAGAGAAAACGCTGAAGATTTTGGTAGCCCTCTTCCGAGTTGACCAAGCCATACCGCCCGGAATGGGATCGATTGATATACGCCCTGTTCGAGCCTTTGACGTATGCATTGCGGATTTGCACCAGTCCGTCGCTCTTGACGCCGACAGCCCGCGACGACCAGCCAAGAGCCACGTCGTAGTCTCCGGGGTTGGTTCCTACGAGCGATAAGTACCGCTCCGCCGGGAGCGCGCTGAAGTAAGGAACGCGTGGGTCCCAGCCTCCCGTTGGGGTGAAATCCTCCTCTCCTTCGGGAGAGAGATATTCCCGCATCCTGGGCTCTTTGAAGATATCCGAGCCATTTGGCCCGAATGTCTCGATGACCCAGTTGCCAACCGCCCCGCCCAAATCAATGTCGATCCCGCCATGAGGCGTGCCGTATGTGACTACTTTCGAGACCGGGAAGGGTGGGGCAACCTTTCCCGACAGCTCAACCTCAGCCTGGTCAGCGGGATCCGGGGCGAAGCCTTCGCCGGCATCAACTTGCTCAGGGCTCAACGGTTGCCCGGCTTTGAACATGTACCGCTGGATGGCAGACCGGCAAACCAGCCCGCCCATGGAATGGGCAACCAGGTACACCTGGTCAGCGTCCTTCGTCTTGTCGAGGACCTTTTGGATGTAGTCAGCCAGCCCCCTGGCGGCATCTTCTATCCGGTAAGCCACGGGCGGGCGGTCAAACGTGGAGGCGCTGGGGTCGTAGAAGCGGTAAACCCAGATAGTCCGCGGTGGCAGTGAGTCGACCCCGGCGTCGTCCAGCAGGCGTTGCTGGTCGCCGTTCACTTTCAGCTGGTAACCGTAGTCGATCATGAGTCGTAGCAAGGGCGATTCGAACTGGTAGAAACGGGCATTTCCTTGGGCACCGATTCGCACATGCGTTGAGCCTTCATTAAACCCGTAGAAAGGGTCATCCGCCGCTTTATCGATTCCCCTAGTACCACCGGCGAAACCCCTTACGTAAATGATGGGAAGGAACTGAGCCATGGCAACTCCTGAATGGAGATAACGAGGAATGTAGGGCCCGTCTTATCGACGGTCCCGTTTAGCGGCCGAACCCCTGCGGGACGGTGTCCGGAGTAGGCGCTGGACTCCTGGAACCGGCAGTCCATCGGTACTGCCCATCATCAGGGCCGCAGTCCCATTAGCACTCAGTGCACATCCCGCAGCGTTACTGGCGCGTTACAGCCGCCGGGAACTATGGACGGCCGCCTGCCGTGCCCAAGGCGTCAGGGGATATTTGCCGCTTGGAAGCAATGATTGGAGTTCTTTTATCAGGTATTCAATGCCGTCAGGCCTATAGGAGAGTGTCCTCTCGCCTTGGAAAATAGGGGAGAAATGCTCATTGACACCGGTCATTGGAGTGAGGATGCTCTTTCTACCAGTCCGACTACCGGAGCTGACTGAACGAGATCAGGTTCCTATGGGCGCCGATGGTTATGAAGAATTAGAACTGGATTTGCTGCGGTCCTGGCAATTGCGCCGGGACTCGGTGCCGGTGCATGTAGCGGCGAGGCAGCAGCGACTGATCGCCGCGTTGGCTGTCCGAGGGCCAAGCCTTCGAAGCTTTCTTACCGGATTGCTGTGGCCCGAGCATCCGGATGCGAGGGCCTTGGAGAGCCTGAGAGTCAGCGTGCATCTGATCTCGCGGCAGGTTCCCGGGCTGATCATCAATGACGGTCCAGTGTTGTCCATTGCCGGTCGTGTAGACATCGACCTGCATCGGCTTCGCGCCAGTATCAGGGCCGTAAGGGAAAGCGGAACCACAGGAAGCGACGGTCTCTACGTGTTGCGTGAATGCCGCAACGCCGGTTTGCTTCCGGGGTGGTACGAGGACTGGGTTGTGTTTGAGCAGGACCGGCTGCAGCAGGACCTTCTCCGGACGCTGACGGTGATCTCCCGGGAGCGCCTGGCCGCGGGGGACCCGGACAGGGCCGAAGAGGCAGCCGAGGCGGCTTTGCAGATCGAACCCCTTTATGAGGATGCCGTCCGGCACCTGATCGCTGCCGAGCTGCAAAGAGGAAACTGTGCCGCGGCGCTTCGAAGCTACGAACGCTTTCGCCGCCGCCTGGAAAAGGATCTGGGCCTGGCACCCTCCGAATCGGTGAAGGCCCTCATCGCCGGTGCAACCCGAAGCGAGGAGCGCCCTAGGAGGGGAAAGTTAGTTCCGGCGGCTGACTCCTGGCTGGGAGGCGATCCAACGCTTGACGACTCGTAGGACCTCGGCTGGGTCGGCGGTGGCCACCATCCTTTGAGTATCGGAGGAGTGCCCGTAGGTTATGCGAGCCCTAAATTCCTGCGGCTGTCCAGGTTCACACCACGTCCGGATGACCATGACACCCGGCGAGCGGCCGGTGGGGTCCGTGTCCTCATCGCCGGCGGGTACAAACCATTGGTCCTCCGCCACTGCGGTAACTCCCTCCCAGTACATGGGCCTTGCCTGCCGAAGGGCGGCTGGTTTTGTGCCCCTGAACCGCCTTGCCGGCCTGCGAGTCGTTCCTCGAGTGAGGTGCCCTCTTTGTCGTTGCTCTGATCCTGCCCCACGGCCATCAGCGGCAGGTCTGTCTTTGCGAAAGATTGACGCAAGATTGCCTTTCCGCCCGCTGCAGCGCTGGACTGAAGGGACTCTTGGACATTTGGCGTGCCTACAAGGGGGCGGAGCGGATGCCGGTTCACCAGTGCATGATGGCCGTTTGCCCTGATTCTCCCGACCAATAGAGTCTGACACGGACGACGTAGCGCCTGTTTTGGAAGAGCTTTGCGGATAGATGGGCGTTGCGGTTCTCGCCGCCGTCGTCGTCACCGGCAACAAAACGCAGTTCACCGTCAACTTCCTCGAACAGAACCATGACGGTGTCGGAGGTGCCGAAAGTACCGATCTCGTATTTGCGTGATGCCTGGGGCAGCGGCGAGAAGTCGGCTTGTTCTCCTGGGACGAGCGAGAGAGGGACCGACTGGAACGGCTGCAGGACGGGGACCTTGGGTGCGAGGGCTGGGAAGAATTTCCGGACCCATTCCTTGTCGGCTGCGGACAGGCCGCCCGGTGGATTCAGTCCTTCGTGGTATTTTGCAGGTTCGTTGATCAGGCCGGCGGGGAAGCAGTACTCCATGACTGAGTCCGGGTCCCAGTAGGAACCTTCGACTTCGCTGGCGTCGATTTTTCCGTAGGACATTGTTCAGGGTCTGGTCGGGCGGCCAATTATTCGGCGGCCCGCCGAAGTAGTCGTAGACCTTTTGTTCGTCCCAGACGATCCCGGCAAAAGGATTCTGGTGTTCGTGCGGCATTCCCAGTGTGTGGCCGATTTCGTGAAGAGCGGTTGTCCGGCCGTAGTCGTCGGTGAGGTCCCAGCCGTAATTCATCGTGGGTTCATTAGCGTTGATGCCCAGGATGTCCCGGCCAACGTAGGACCAGGAGCCGTCGCCTTGATCGAACCCAATGCGCACCTCGGCTTCACTGTGATCGGCGACTTCCGCGAACTCCAGGCCGATGCCCAGGTCCTTCCATTCTTGAAAGGCTTTCCGGACGGCTTCTTTCTGTGGTGCCGGTGCATCCAAAAACCAGTAGTGCAGCACCGTGCCGTTTACCCATTTGAGCCGCAGGGTTCGGATAAGGCGCTCCCTGCGCGGTGAGAGGTCGGGGCGGAGGACGGGGCGGGATTGCGGCTTGAGATCGCAGTGCGGCCGGGGTGATCCTGCTTTCACGGTTGGCTCCTGACGTCTTGTCTACGTCATCGTATTAAACGGCCTTACTCGTTACCGTTGCGTTACCACCGTCGAATGTACCGAAAACGGGAGCGGGAAAGGACTGCTGGCTTAGCTAGAGCTCGGGCATGCTGCCGGCTTCCGGGCTCAAGGCGAAGGTGCCTGGTTCCGGATACGGCTTGCACATTATGCCGTCGACGGTCAGTTGGGCGGGACAGCGCAGCCTCGTATTGACGAGGGCAGCCACATCGGGCTTGGAAGCGGCAGATTGTGTCCCGGGCGCTTCCAGCAGCCCGTTGCGGATGGCGACCTGTTGCGCCTGTCCGGTCCGGCCGTTCCAAAGTTCGGGGCTGCCCTTGAGGGGCTGTACGGATTCCAGCTGGAGTGTCAGCACACTCCAACCGTTGAGACGGGGATGCTCTTCGATCGCCAGCACAGTCCCTGTGATGTTCGCGAGGTTTTCTATGGCCTGGACCATGGAGCTATTGTCCGTTGCGGGATTGGGCAGCGTCCAGCAGCAGCGAAGCCAGGGCGCCACTGATATCTGCTCCGGTATTTTCCTGGTAGTAGCTGTAGGCCGGCATCGGGTTGGCTTCAAAGCAGACCCACCGACCATCCGGGGTGCGCCGTAAGTCGATGCCACACAGGGGAAGTCCAAGGCTGGTAGCCAGACGGATGCAGGCGTTCCGTATGCGGCAGTCAAGGTCGATTTCCGTGAGCTGGACTTCAACGCCGGATCGGGCAGCGTAGCGGTAATCGTCCGCGTCAGCGCTGATTTCGGTGGCGAATGTGCGTCCGCCCACCACATGCACTCTGACGTCCGTACCGTGGATGGCAACCTGGAACTGGGTGGGCAAGAGCCGGACCAACGGCAAGCGCTCCAAATGGCGGTTGCCAAGTTCAGCCACAATGGAGCGCACGCCGCTGATGGATTTGAACACGACGTGTCCCGCGCCGCTTCGGAATTTCTCAATCTCCTCCGGGTCGTTGCTGACCAGGGTCTCGGGGATCTCAAGACCCGCCGCGGCGATCAGTTGGGCCTGGTACGGTTTGGAGGCATTTGAAGCCATGGCCCAGGGACGGTTGACGACCAAAGCGGGGGAGAGGTCCAGCCATTGGGTAAAGAGTGCGTGGAATGCCTGGACGTGTGACGCCTGGTCGAGGTCCGTTGGCATGACGACGTTGAGCAGGCGCGCGTACACGGATCCGATGGCCGACAGCGCGATGTCCTCGCCGGCGCCCCTCAGCCGGCCGTCCACCCGTCCGCCATCAAGGTGAAGTGACAAGCTCGCGTGCGCAAGATGTCTATCGTCAATGAAGATGTAACTGGCGTTCCGTCGCTGGAGGGCATCCAGCAGCAGCGCGATAGGCGGATCATCAGGCCGCCCGAAGACAAGAATCAAGCCCCCTCCCTTCAGGGCTCCTCCGCCATCAGGCGCACGACGACGTCAACCTCCCCGTCCTGCGCCAGTGCTGGCATGCAGTCCACACCTGCCAGCTTCAGCTCACCCTCTGAGTGGACGAACTTAAACGAGGCCAGCAGCAGCCCCAACCGCCGCGCCAAATCCAGGCATTGCCCTCCGAACGCGGGTGCCAGCGGACCGAGCAGCCGTTGTCCTGCCACCACTACGTAACTACCGTCGGACCTGTCCGGCTGGCGTATGTCCGTCGCGCAGTACGGAACCAGGTCAGGTGTTGCCATGCGGGCAACTTGGACTTTTAGTCCCGACGCAAAGGCATGGGCCATCCACGACAGCGGTGGCCCGTAGGCACCCGCCAGCAGGCCAGGACCAGTGCGATTGATGACTCGGGACCCCAGACTCGCCAGCCAACTTGTCAACAGGGCTTGAAATTCGGCCGCGGCGTAATCCCGGTCTTTCACCGAAGCCGTCTTGAAGGCTGGAACGGAAGGCGGGGAAGCCATCCGGTTCAACACTGAACGGAGAGTTCGGTCATCCAGAGTTCGTCCGTCCGGAACACCGATTGTCGTGTGGCACGCACCTGTGGAAGATACGGTGTGCAGCCACTCGCATCGGCTGAGGATTTTCGGGCTGACCTGGAGCACGCCCTGTCCGCCTTGGAGGGCGGACAGGCGGCGCGTCACCCGTGCCGCCCCACCATCGTGCGGATCGGCAATGACGAGGAACGCGGTGCTCATTGCAGGGGCGGCGAGTCAAAGGAGACCTTCGCGTCCCTGTCGCCCTGTTCCATGCGATTGATCAGTTCGCTACCGGGGCCAAGGGAGCCCGTCCCACCAATCAAATCCGGCCTTTGGTCCGCAGCGATGAAAGGCTCGACGGCGCCCATGGACGATGCGACCAGACCCTCCAACGCTGCGACCCGGTCTTCGAGTTCAATAATTGCTCCCAGGAGGGGGGCGGTTCCGGCGTCGTCTACCCATGTATCCGACGGAGGGGAGGAGGGCGGGGTGGGGCTGTCATGCTGATCTTTGTAATCCTTCACCCCGCTCTTGGTGTCACGGAGGTCTTTGGCGAGTGACTTGTCCAGCAACCGCGGCTTGTCCTGACGGTCTTTGAGCTCTTTGAACGACTCCTTGGACGTCGACACATCCTTGGAATCCTTCAGCTCCTTGCGCGGGGCTTTGGTGCTCACCGAGATCCTGGCTGTCATGGTGGACCCTGAAGCAGATATGGATGTGATGGAGACGGAGGTTGACTGACCAGCATAAGAATTGGACGACGGCGTACTGCTGCCGTTGAAGACGGTGTTGTTGGCCGTCCCGGGATAGGGGTCACCGGCGTCCCCCCGGTTCTGGTTGAGTTCAAGATTCCGCTTGCCGTCCGCTTGCGCCAGCCCGACCTTATAGTGGTTTTCGTCGGTGTTGCCCGGTTGGTTGTCGTCGATGTGCCAGATCAGCAGTCCGTCCCCGGGAAGGTTGGCGTCGTAGCCTGTGCGTTGGCGGTTCTCCAACAAGAAATACTCCGGCCCGCTGCCTCCGTCCTTCCAAAGGCGGTGTACTTTGCGGCTGATCTTCACGTCCGGAAGGCTGACCGTGCCCGCGGTCGACACGTTGATAGTTGCGGCCCACCCCTGCTGCACCTTGCACCAGGCCGAGGGGTGTGCAGGAATATCGCCGCCCCCGTTCCAGGAACCTGCGCCCATCAGGCACCAGTTGCCCACGCCTTCCGATGTGTCGTCGGTGTCATACAGGTCAGGAAAGCCGAACAGCAAGTGTCCGAGTTCGTGGGCGCAGACGCCGATCTTGCTGTCCTCAGGAATCGTAAGGTACGCGAAAATTTTCTTGCCATCGGCGGACCGCTCCGTTGGAAGGTTCCATTTGTGCGACCAGATGTCTCCCGGGTTCAGCGTTTCTTCCCCGCCACGGCCGGCATGGACGACGATGAAGGCGTCGACGTAGTTGTTGCCGTCGTTGTCGTACGGGCCAAAGTCCACATCGGGATCCGCTGCGGCGGCCGCGTCATTGGCCAGAATGTTCGCCCTTGCAGTACCGCTGGGCCTGCCGATACCAAAATTGCCGTTGGCATACCATGCGAGCGTTTGAGGCAGGGTATAGGGCCCCACAACTTCGCCGGCAAGGTCCACCAGCCCTCCGGTAACTTCGGAGTAGTACTCCCGAACGCTCCCGTGGGGCAGCGCACCGGTGGAAAAGAACAACTCGGAGAAATGGGCTGCCGACTGAGCAAGCTGCTTGTCGCTGAATTCGACGAGGACGACGATGACGCGGACCGTCCCGCGCAACGGCGCCCTTGTTGCTGCCGCCGCAGCCATCGAACGGGCTGGGGTGCCAGGCGCGAAGTGTTCGGGCGGGAAGATTAAGCCGTCATCAAAACCAAGCGGGCGGCTGTGGGCGGTGAATCCTAGGAGGGAGGTGACTCCTCTTTCCTCTGCAGAACGAAGCCTGGAAACTTCATCACTCAGGCGGGCCTTGGCGTCGGGACTCATAGAGACCGCGCAGAGGCCGCCTCGCAAGTTGCTGAAATCGCCGCCGCTCCCCGGAACCTTTTGCTGCATCACAACCCCTTCTTCAAATCGTCGGCCTCGCCTGATCGGCGTTCCACGCAGCGGAGCCGGCGCGGCGGCCGGGCGGGAGCCCGGCGCAGTGAAATCTACCGAGGCGGCGTTATCACCGCGTTACTGCCAAGTCGGGACGCGCTTGAATGCGGAAGCTGGCTCACAAAAGCCAGCAAGGGAAGTTCCAGGCAAACGCCGAAATCTGACTGCCTAATTAGCTGGTGTCTGCACTTTCCACACTCTCAGCTTCGGATCGGGTGCCATCTGAGCCGTCCTCTCCATATTCCGCATGTATTCCGCCTGCTGTGGGTGGTTTCTGCGGATCCTCGTTCCGGCTCAGTGCCGTGGGCCAGGGCGTGGTCCGGCGCCTATTTACGCGCCGAGGGTGCGGGGACAACATGATATCTGCGTTTTCATGTACAACTCTGGGAAAGCGAAATCAAGGGCTTCCCAAGGGAGTCGCTCTGGTGATTGTCCTGCCAAAGAGGGCATGGACGGTGGGAGGCTTATATTCGATATGCTCGCCTCCTTGGCTGGGTACGAACGATTGAGGTTGTCGGAAAGGACGAAGGCCGGCCATCACGGACACCTGCCGGCTTCGATGTCCAGAGATTCGACGGCAGAAACGTCGGAATGGTTATGCCGGCGCGAGCGTCTTGCCGCCGGGACCAAGGGCTCTATCCACTTAGTCGCAGGAGAACCACACTTCCACTGAGGAGCGAGGCTTCTCTGTCATCAATTCGCGATTGAGGAAGACCATGGCAAACAGCATTGATGCACTCAAATGGACTCAGCCGGCAGCAGGAACTAGCGCCGATCAACTGGATCTGAAGATTATCCTCCAGGGGAGTGGACTTTTAGGAGATGACAACGCTCTTAGGGATGGTAATTTTCAGCGGACATGGCGCGCAGACACGCCCGAATCTCTCCAACTCATTTCGTCCGGCGTAACGAAAATGACCAAGTGGTGGCTCGCCGCTGTATCGAGTGTGGGCGGCCTAACTGCTATTGCGAGCATGATTGTAGGTTACGTGCGGTCATTTACAGACGGTCTGGGAGAACCCGTCACCGTGGCTTTCATCGCTGGGGGATCACTTGTGCTTGCCGCTTCGGCGATCGCGCTTGCAATCTTCGTACACGGAGATCTCGAAGCCAGAGGCAATGCGGCAGCGGCTCAACTAGGCGCTCGCGGTGACGTAATGGCGGCATTCCTCCGGGCAGAAACAGTTGCGGGTGGCCGAACCGATGCAGGGCGAAGGGCGGATGATGTTGAGCACCTGGTTAGGGATCTAGGCAACTTGAAGGTCGTAGGCGCCGACGTCGTGGTTGGAAGCGATAAGGAGACTGTGACAATCATTCATGCCGCTCCCAATCATTTGTCTTCTTAGCTCCTGGGCGTTAGCCTCCCGGCGCATATGGACTACCGGAGGGTCTCCTTATCTCGGCGACGACACTGCGGTCGTCTAATGCTTAACCGGTAACGCAGACCTCGCGCTCGAAGTGCAAGCCGCGGGGTCAGGCTCGAAATTTCAGCGACGCGCCCTCGCTGAATTGGTGCGAACGGCTGTGGTGAGAGAGTCACGACTGTTGGCACTCTCCCGCCCCAGAAGGCTGCTGCGGCGCGAGCCATGAACTCTATTGCGAAGGTCCCGGCGCAGATTAGGAAGGTCCCCCTCTCCGGCATCAGGGCTGTAGGCGAAAAGCTTGTGACAAGCGAAAAGGGGGTGTGGACAATGTCCACACTTTGGGCTGCGGACTCGTTTGTATCAGCACCGGAGCCGCCCGATTTCCGCACGTTCCCGCGGCTTCCGAGTGGTTGCAAGGGCTGGAATGTAGTTCGAGTCCCACCTCGGGCACGACAGATCCCCTCGTCAGGGGCGATTTTGCTTTGACGTGTTGACAAAGCTTGTGGTCGCGTCGCTCTGACGGGTTGGGTCGCGGGCTGTGGCCTGGCCGCCGCGGGGCCTGTTCAGGTGTATGGGGTGGCGGTTCAAGTCCCTGGCTGGTGGGCCCTCCGCCTGCTGTGAGTGGATTGTGCCGTTACTTCCTTCCGCTTTTCGTAGGGTTGGCCGAGAGTGCCAACACCTGTTCATGGTTTCCGGGTGCGACCACGACATGACCGCACCGAGTCTGGTCCGGAGCCTCAGGTGGATAGTGCCTTACGGGTCCTCCGGGAAGGCCTGGCGGCTAATTTGTTCTGACATAGAGGGTGTGGACAGTGTCCACACTTATGTTTGTCTGCTTTGCTCGTTCATCACTTTCGAGCTGTTTGTGGAAGATTTGTCCGGCGGTCACGCGGTACTTAAGGTCACCGCTGAGCTCTTGGGGCGTAACCCATAATTCGTGGCCTTCAGGGCCTCGAAGATTTGCCGCGAGTTTTGGCTGTCCGCGGCGATCCAGAGCGCGGAGGAGTTCGGCATAGCAACATCGACAAAGCCAGTTCTGATCACTTGGCCGTTGCCGCGGATTTCTACCCAGGCGTTAACTAACAGGGACCATTCGGTGTGCTGGTGTGCTGGTGGGCGGTTGCCCGCTTTAGTGTCATTGTTTTCCAGAGGCATAAGACAGCAGTGGCGGCGGCTCGGTTGGACCGGGCTGCCGCCACTGCTTGAGTCGGACGGGTGCTGCTAGGGGGCGACGTGTTCGGTGATGCGGGAGCGGATCTGTCGTTCGAAGTTCTCCTGGCCTGGCAGGGCCCGAAGGGTCTCGTTGAGCTCGAACTGCGGGATGACGACGATGCCATCCTGGTCCCCGATGACCACGTCACCGGGGTTGCAGACGACGTTTCCGCAGGCGACCGGCTTGCCGACGTAGCCCGGCCCGTTCTTGGAGGGACCTGCCGGGACGACGGCACGGGCGAACACGGCGATGCCCATCTCGTTCATTTCTTCGACGTCCCTCACGGCGCCGTCGATGATCACTCCGCCGACGCCTTTGTGCAGGCAAATTTCAGCGAGAATTCCCCCGAAGACGGACCGGTTGGTCACGCCGTTACCGGAGATGACCAGCACGTCGCCCAGCTTGGCTTCGTCCAGGCCGCGGTGGATGGCCAGGTTGTCGCCTTCCCAGGTCTGGATGGGCAGCACCGTGCCGGCAAGGCGGGTGCCGGGGGTAAGACAGCGGATGTCGGCGGACATCATGTCCATCCGCTTGCGCACGTCCCCGATCAGTGCTGGCGGGTAGGCGGCGAGGGACTGCACGATGTCCCGGGAGGGGCGCGGCCATTCAGGGTAGACGGCGATGTTGTCTGCCGGTGCGTTGATATACACGTGGTTCCTTGATCGGGTTAGACGGCGAGCTTTTGCAGGTCGTCGGCGTTGAGTGGAAAGGTTGGTGTATTGCCGGCCAGCACAGCCTTGACCTCGGCCCAGGATTTCGTTCCGGCTTCGAGGAACGCTTCCTGGGTTTGTCCGGCAATGTGCGGGGTAACGATGAGGTTCGGTACTTCTCTCAGTGGAACGCGGGTGTGGGCCAGCGGATCCTTCATGTCGATGCTTTCGGCTTCGAGGACATCCAGCGCTGCACCGGCAATCTGTCCCTCTATGAGGGCGTCCACGAGGGCGTCCTCATTGAGCGGAAATGACCGAGCACCTCGGGCACGAGCATGGCCAGACGCCGATCGCAGCCAACATGGCAACGGCACCAGGTCGAAGACCGTGCTGACCGAGATCGGACCGGTCGAGATTGAGGTGCCCCGGGATCGTGACGGATCATTCGAGCCGGTGATCGTGCCCAAGCGGAAACGGCGTCTGGAAGGGATCGACCAGATCGTCCTCTCGCTGTCCGCCCGGGGGCTGACCACCGGGGAAATCGCCGCGCACTTCGAGGAGGTCTACGGGGCCAGGGTCTCCAAAGACACCATCAGCCGCATCACGGAGAAGGTCGCCGGGGAACTGGCCGAATGGTCGGCCCGGCCGCTGGATCCGGTCTATCCGGTGCTCTTCGTGGACGCGATCGTCGTCAAGGTCCGTGACGGGCAGGTGCGGAACACCCCGTTCTATGTCGTCATGGGCGTCACCGTGAACGGGGAGCGGGAGATTCTGGGGATCTGGGCCGGCGACGGCGGCGAGGGTGCACGGTTCTGGCTGCAGGTGTTCGCCGAGCTGAAGAACCGGGGCGTGGAAGATGTGTTGATTGCCGTCTGCGACGGGCTCAAGGGCCTGCCCGAGGCGATCACCACCACGTGGGAGCGAACAGTGGTGCAGCAGTGCATCGTGCACCTGATCCGCAACAGCTTCCGCTACGCCGGACGCCAGCACCGCGACGGCATCGTCAAGGCGCTCAACCCCGTCTACACGGCCCCGTCCGAGCAAGCGGCAAAGGACCGGTTCGCCGAGTTCACCGCCGAATGGGGCCAGCGATATCCGGCCATCGTACGGCTCTGGGAAGCCTCATGGGCCGAGTTCGTGCCCTTTCTGGAGTACGACGTGGAGATCCGGCGGGTGATCTGCACAACGAACGCCATCGAGTCAATCAACGCCCGCTACCGAAGGGCAGTAAGGGCCCGCGGGCACTTTCCGAACGAGACCGCCGCCCTGAAATGCCTGTATCTAGTCACTAGGTCCCTTGATCCAACCGGCGGCGGTCGGGCACGCTGGGTGATGAGGTGGAAGCCGGCGCTGAACGCGTTCGCGATTACCTTCGCCGGCCGGTTCGAAAGAACCACTCAATAATGAAAACCGGCCGGACCCACACACCGTTTATCGGACAGTCCCAGTGCTCCAAGTGTTTAGTTATGAAGGCAACGTATGTGAGGTCTTTGTGGGAGCAAAAAAGGACGTGATTGTAGGGGCCAATCACCAAAAGCGACAGACAGTCAACACTGGGACAAGCCAGTGCATAAGTGCACATCCTTTTGCCCGACGAGTATTCAAGTATTGACTGTAACGCTGTTGTAACGGTCAGTTCGTACAATTTGGCCATAGTGTCCTCAGAAAGGACCGGATGCCGTATGTCATCCGGCAGTCCGGACAATTTGTCACCAGCCGGTTTGATCGACTCTGATGTCGGCTTCCAGGCCTGTTCATGTTTGGACGGCGGCAGTGGTGGGAGGAGGAGTGGGTGGTGAGTGATGGGAACTGGCCGGAGGGGTTAATTCCTTTGACATCGCTGGTGGGGGCGTTGCGGGAGGAGCTGAAGCAGGCGCGGGAGAGTGCGGATCCATCGATGCCGTTTATGGTGGGCCCGGTGAGCGTGGAGATCAATGTGGTGGTCCGGTATGAGGCAGAGGCCAAGTTCGGGGCGAAGCTATTCGCGTTCCTGGATGCCGGGATCAGTGGCAAGGCGGGCCGGGACACTGGGCATAAGGTGAGCTTCGTCCTGACTCCTCGGGACCCTTCAAGGCCTGATGGGGACGTGGTGATCCATGACAGCGACGACAGCTCGGCAGGGGAACCTCCTCCTCTTGGGAGCTCTGCGCGACGAAATATCCGTAGAGGGGAAGTGTGATGGGGTTCGACCGGGGGCGCATCGTGCAAATCTGGGCTCCTCAGAATGTAGGTGGTGGTGGGCGCGTAGCGTTGCATGGGTCCGGGTACCGGGTGGGTCCTAAAATGGTGCTCACTGCTGCGCACGTCGTGACGGGGCACCCGGTCCGGGACCCGCTACCGGGTCCACCCGGGTTCCCTGACCCGGCTGGGGTTCGGTTGGCGGTGTTGGCTTCCGGGTCGTGGGTTCCGGCGGTTGTGGTCTGGCGCGATGACGAGGCAGATGTGGCGGTGCTGCTGGCAGAGTCACTGCCGGATCTGCCGGCTGGCAGTCCGGCCCCGCGCTGGGGGCGGATCACGGGGACAGACCCGGTGCCGTGTCTAGCGGTGGGGTTTCCGTGGGCGGTCCCTGGCCCGGACGGAACACGCGACACCGAGCACCTGCACGGGTTTATCACCCCCCTGTCCGGCATGGTGCGAGGTGCACAGGTGATTACTGTGGTCAGCAGTGCCCCGCGTGAACGGACTGAGGGTGGGAGTCCATGGGCAGGCATGTCGGGGGCGGCGGTGTTCGCCGGCCGGTACCTGGTCGGGGTGGTTGCCATAGACCCGGCCCGCTATGGCACCGACCGGGTCCATGCGGTGTCGATGTCCGGGCTACTGCAGGATGACCCTGACCTTGCGGCCCTGCTGGGGATAGGAGATATGAGGGAAATTGAGCCGGTGCATCTGCCCTCCCGCCTGGCCATCACCGCTCAGGACAGTATCGGGCTGCGCCCGCCCTACCGCTCCTTGTCGGGACCGGACCCGTCCAGAGCGCCGGCCCGGCTGCTGCTCGCCAAGCATGGAGTGGTGCCGTTTTCCGGCCGGAACGAGCAGCTGGTCGACCTCCAGCAATGGTGCCGTCAGGAGCATTCGTTCGCGCTGCGGGTGGTCACCGGCGAGGGGGGATCCGGGAAGACACGACTGGCGGGCCAGCTCTGTCTGCTGATGGCCGCCGAGGGCTGGGACACAGGATTCGCCGATTTCGACCAGCCCGGGGGGGACACGACCCTAGACTACGACCGGCCCACGCTGGTGGTCATCGACGAAGCCGGCCAGCACGGGAACCTGGTCGCCAAACTCCTCAACGGATTTGCCTTCCGGCCTCCGGGGGCGGTACCGGTGCGGTTGCTACTGATCGCCCGACACATTCGCGTGTGGTGGACGCAACTCAATCGCGAGACCGAACAACTGGCAGACACCTACGCCGACCCTCCGCTGCAGCTGACCGACGGCGGACTCGACTTAGATGAACGTGCTCGCCAGTACCGTTCCGCCGCCGACGCCTTCGGCCAGTTCCGCACCCGCACGTCCGCTGCCAGTATCATGGACCAGCCGCCCGGCGGTATAGTTGGCAGAGGTACCGTGCCCGTCCCGAATCTGAGTGATGAGGCATTTGCGAATCCATTGATGGTCCATATGACCGCATTCCTAGACGCCTTCCCTGACCCGCAGGTGGATCCATCTTTTGAGCCATCCGAACGGAAGCCCGCTGGCAGGGACAGCTCAAAAGAGATCCAAGGCGTGCGCAACCAGACCCTTCAGGGTGTGCTGCTCCGGGAACAGTGGCGGTGGCGGATGACCCCAGGCAGCCCGGTCGACACCAGCGGCGAACCGGACGAGCATACCGCGGATCAGGCAGTGGCCTTGGTGACGCTCACTGCCCCCTTAACCGAGCAGGCCACCGTCGACCGGCTTGTTGCAGTGCCTCGACTTTCCGATGCTTCTGGTCCCCAACGCCGCACGACGGCAGCATGGCTGTACCGGCTTTACCCTGGCCCGGAACCCCCTTGGATTGTACCGTTGCGCCCGGATCTGGTGGCCGAAGAACTCCTCGCTACCACGGACCGGCTAACAGACCTTGCCGACTCCGCCCTGGCGCTGCTTCTCGACGCTCAAGACAACGCCGCGGTCAGCCAACTGCTGCGTGGACTCGTCCGTGCTAGTCACAGGCACACCGTCCACACGTCCCTGGACCGGGTCCTGTCCGCTCACCTTCCTGCCCTGCTCGACCGCGCCCTTGCCGACCAGACCGCTCCTCTGCCGGCTGTGCTCGACCGAGCACTCCAGGCGGCACCCCAACCCGGCCTCGCCGCCAATCTGGTCGACCGGCTACCTCCACGCAGCATCATCCTGGCCCCCCTGGCCCTAACGTTGGCAAAACAGTCAGTGGACCATTATCGGCACCTGATCACGAACCAACCGGAGGACTCCGTCCCGGATCTGGCGTTGTCCCTGAGTAACCTCTCGGTCCGACTGGGGGACCTCGGCCGGCTGGAGGAGGCCCTGAAGGCGGCCGAGGAGGCGACCGGGCTCTACCGGGGGCTGGCGGAGCCCAGGCCTGCAGCTTTTACCCCCGATCTGGCCAGATCCTTGAACAACCTTGCCGATCGGCTGGGGGAACTAGGCCGACGGGAGGAAGCCCTACAGGCCGCCGAAGAGTCCGTCCGGCTGCAACAAAGTCTGGCTGAGGTTCGGCCGGAGGAGTCCGTCCCGGACCTAGCGTTGTCCCTGAGCAACCTCTCGGTCCGGCTGGGGGACCTCGGCCGGCTGGAGGAGGCCCTGAAGGCGGCCGAGGAGGCGATCGGGCTCTACCGGGGGTTGGCGGAGGCCAGGCCCGCTGCCTTCACCTCCGATCTGGTGAGATCCTTGAACAACCTCTCAGACCGGCTGGCTGATCTAGGTCAGATGGAGGAGGCCCTGGAGGCCGCTGAGGATGCAGTTGGACTCTACCGGGGGCTGGCGGAGGCGAAGCCGGAGGACTCCGGCCCGGAACTGGCCAGGTCTCTGAGTAGCCTCTCGTCCCGGTTAGCTGATCTGGGCCGGCCGGAGGAGGCCCTGGCCGCCATCGAGGAGGCGGCCGGGCTCTACCGGGGGTTGGCGGAGGCCAGGCCCGCGGCCTTCACCTCCGACCTGGCATGGTCCCTGAGCAGCCTATCGGTTCGGCTGGGGGATCTGGGCCGGCCGGAGGAGGCCCTGGCCGCCATCGAGGAGGCGGCCGGGCTCTACCGGGGGCTGGCG
>NZ_JBPFDN010000005.1:18832-22949 GCF_059414985.1 Arthrobacter sp. SAFR-044
CGGCCGGAGGAGGCCCTGGCCGCCATCGAGGAGGCGGCCGGGCTCTACCGGGGGCTGGCGGAGGCCAGGCCCGCGGCCTTCACCTCCGACCTGGCCAGGTCCTTGAACAACCTCTCGGCTGGGCTGGGGGATCTGGGCCGGCCGGAGGAGGCCCTGGCCGCCATCGAGGAGGCGGCCGGGCTCTACCGGGGGCTGGCGGAGGCCAGGCCCGCGGCCTTCACCTCCGACCTGGCCAGGTCCTTGAACAACCTCTCGGCTGGGCTGGGGGATCTGGGCCGGCCGGAGGAGGCCCTGGCCGCCATCGAGGAGGCGGCCGGGCTCTACCGGGGGCTGGCGGAGGCCAGGCCCGCGGCCTTCACCTCCGACCTGGCCATGTCCCTGAACAACCTTTCGGTCCTGCTGGGGGATCTGGGCCGGCCGGAGGAGGCCCTGGCCGCGGCGGAGGAGGCGGCCGGGCTCTACCGGGGGCTCACGGAGACAAGCCCGCGGCCTTCGCCCCCAACCTCGTCCGGCTCCTCGTAATCATGGGCAAGTAGTCAAGGTGTAAAACCTGAAGCAAGATCTGACGAAATCGTTT
The DNA here is from genome assembly GCF_059414985.1 of Arthrobacter sp. SAFR-044. Taxonomy (NCBI): domain Bacteria; kingdom Bacillati; phylum Actinomycetota; class Actinomycetes; order Micrococcales; family Micrococcaceae; genus Arthrobacter; species Arthrobacter sp. SAFR-044. The sequence continues at coordinate 19,410 of NZ_JBPFDN010000005.1, forward strand.
GCAGGTTGGAGTCCCCGTGAATCCGCGCTTGACCACCTAGGAGACTGCTGAACAACGAGGTTGTGGGGCGGGCGGAACGCCACCAATGGGCCGTCTAGCGGCATGTTGGGTCAGCACTCTAGGTGCGACAACGGGGTCGTTCCGCCCGCTATGTTCATTGTGCCCCCGGGTGTGGGGCGTCATCCTGTGGCTGGGTTGGCCGGACCCGAAGGGGGTGGGTCATCCCATCGCCCATGGTCCTTCGTTCGACGTCAGTCCGAGGGTGAGCAGTCGTCGCAGGTTCAGTCCTGCGATCCGGAGTTGGAGCCAGGCGTTGTTTCGGGTGACTCCGCGGTGTCGAACGCGGCGGTTGCCGCGGGTGAGCCAGGCGATGGACCGTTCGACCATGGGCCGGTGGATGCGGTATTCGTGCTGGAAGTCCTGGTCCTTGGCGCGTTGGCGGTGTTGGCGCTGCAACGCGTCATGTTCGTGAAGTTCGAGCTTTCGCCCCATGGTGAGGCGATTCGGGACCTCCTGGAGAATAAGCCACGAGGACATCGCTACATGTCCTTTGACATGACAAGCAGTTTAGAGATCGTTCAACAAAGCAGGTGTCCCGTTCATTTCGTAATCACTAAATGGGACCTACTAGCCGACATTTGTTCTCTTCAGCAGGTTAAGGACAAACTATTAACTGACGAGAATCTTCGCGATCTGATATCCGCTAAGGCCCAGGATACCCGGGCTTCCATCCGCTTGTTCCCCGTGAGTGCAGTGGGATTTGAGTTTGCGACTCCTGAGCCAAACGGGGCAATGAAGAAAAATGGCACGCCTCCTCGGCCACACAACGTTGAATTGCCACTGCTTAGCATCCTGCCTGACTTCATGAAGTTTGCTCACGATGAATTGGCTCAGAAACGTACAGATTTAGAGGGTCCAGAAAAATCAGGCCTGACTGATCGGTTACTTGAACCTGGAGCCATTGAAACGTGGCAGCCAGCTGTCCGAAGCGCTGCGCAATTACTCGGTCCCAAACTTCGCGGCGTACTTGTGGCACGGTTTCCCTCCATTGGGCAATTGATTCCGGATGAATTGTTCGTGGATGCTCTTGGTTTTGGAGCGAAACTGCTTAGTGCACGTACTGCGCGAGCACAGGCCGGCCGACAACAGTATGCACAAAGCTTGATGCATTCGCGAGACCAACTCCACACTGAAGGGGAAGCCCTCGAGCTCTTGGAGCTTCAATGCATTGATATTATTACGGGCTTTGAGGAGCATCTGCCAGCATCGGTCCTCGCCGGAGGCATAGCTGCAGACGAACTTAGTTTGCCCTTCGTCCCCAATTCCAGGATGGTTGACGACTCTGATGGACCAGAGCGAGGCAGCGAGATATGACCTCGATGCACGGCAGTAGATGATCGATCATGGTTGAAGTTTGGCCGTTCATCGTCGCAAGGAACCCAGAATTGGACTGGCGCCCCATTTATGCGCCCGACTTTTTGGTGCAGGACAAGAACGATTTCATGCTTGTCCTGCAAACTGGGTCAGCCCCTCATCAGGAAAGCATCCTCACGAAAACTATAGACGTCAGGCATCGCGGCAGGTTCACGCTTGCATTTCGAAGCCGTCCAGCGTCGCAGATGCTCCGCGACACCGAAGGCAAGGATAGATTTGGTCGGCCCATCCATGTCATAGAAGGCTTAGTTGTCCCTGGATGGCACCCAATCGATGAGGCCGGCGTCGAGCGACTCTTGGACGCTCAACAAGAGTTGACAGCGGAACTACTGGGTGCATTTTGGGGCACATCATCTGAGCAAGCGCTTGCTGTGCCCTCATCTGCCCAAGAGCTGGAGCCGCGCAAAGCAGCGGAGGTTCCGGCCACCGTGGGAGGTTTGGCTTTTCTTGGAGTGAGACCACAAGCTGTTTCAAACCATCCTAAGAAAGCTCCTAGGTGGATATTAACACTAGTACGGGTGCGCATGTGGACAAGGATGGTCGTCTCACAAAGAAAAAGTGGAAGAGCCGAAGGGACGATTAAGAATGTCATCCGGTTATTTAGATGAAACCTTCGGCCTCCATGGTGGTGTTCGTCTTTCAATTTCAGGGGCGAAAGCTGGCGCTAACGCGGTGACTCCGTCAGGACATATAGTTATCGGCGCCGATGTTAGAAACGTCGCTGCGACACCAGAGTTTCTTCTGTTGGTTTGCCTGGACCAAGACGGGAAGCTGAACGATTCATTCGGACGGGGCGGCGTCTCAACGCTCCCACCTGGGTTAGGCCACGGGCTTTGTTCCCTAGCGATAAAACGGGACGGAACAATCATGGTGTGCAGGAACGTGACGTCCAACCCAGATTCTGTTGTTCTGATCGACCCCGGCGGAAGAACTTTCAGAACAGTTCACCTTCCGACGGCCGCTTTGTCGGGGATCGTCAGTTATCAGGCAATATCTTTGACAAAGCTGGCCATTACAGCCCGGGGCGCTCTAGTTGTCGGAGGTGCTGCCATTCGAAGTGATGCTTCCGAGGATTTTGTATTGGCTCAATTCTTGGAGGACGGCACTCTCGACAGCACCTTCGGCAACAGGGGCGTAACCACGATCCCCTTTGCCGGCCGAAGTTTCATGTTATCGGCGCTACTGCCCTGCCCGGATGGCTCAGTCCTAGCAGTGGGAACGGTGGAGGGAGACCAATGGGCTTTGGCTGTGACCCTCCGTTTTGACGTCTCAGGGCGCTTGGACGAACAATTTGGAGAACACGGCCTCGCTACTTCGGCGTACGATGCCTCTCTTGGATACGCACTCGCTGCGGGCCTCTTTAAGTCCGGCAGTATTCTCATAGCTGGTTACCAGCGAGCCAACGCCGAACGGCATCCGGCCTACGCCTCGTTCACCAAGGACGGGGTGCTGATGCCTCACATCAGATACAGAGATCGATCGTCGAACGAATTACCTCTACTGACAGGGTTTTTCTCAGCCGTGGCAATCGACAATGAAGGCAACGCGATCGTAGCTGGCCCCTTTAAGCGGTCGCCGCGTTCTGGCATTGGGATAGCGAAGCTAGACAAAATTGGCGATCCCGATTATTCCTTTGGGACCGACGGGACATCTATCACCTTTCTCGCCTCAGACGCGACCACCACTTCACTGGCGATAGATGAAAGAAACAGGATACTGGTAAGTGCATCCACTGAAGACCATGACGGCCCAATAGTCCTACGCTTACAGAACTTGTCCTCACCTACTGTACGACGGCAGACCCGCAACAGAAGGAATCCAGAAGAATTGCGTGCTGAACAGGACATTCTGTTAGCGAAAATACAGCACGAACACAACGTGGCAATGAGAATTACCGGAAGCATTTAAGATGCTTTAGCGCTGGCGATTGAATTGCAGGTTAGCCATGAATGAAGAGGAACGGCTGGCACGCGCGAGAGAAGACCATGCACGCGAAATGGCTCGGATCCAGGCCGGCCGGGAAACCTACGACTGGGTCTCCCAGTTCAACCGGGGCCAGGCCCAGCAGATCGAGCGGGACATCCAGCGGGCAGAACGGGCCAAAGC